>NZ_JBSZCV010000022.1:0-48215 GCF_054166705.1 Nitritalea sp. | reverse complement strand
TGAAAAATGAAAAAATAATTTTCAGTTTCGGCTGCTGGTAAAAAGTGGCTTGAAAGGTTATTCTACCGTGTATCGCTACACTCCTAAAACTACCCGCAAGCGCTTCTATCCGCCTTTTTCTTGCCTGTCAAGGCGCCGTTTCTTTCAACCGCTTCCCCCGTTTGGGATTGCAAAGGTGACACTTTTTTCCCGTTTTGCAAGGGCTCAGCCCAAAGAAATTCCCAGCCGCGATTCAAGTAACTGAAAACAAAGGAGAAAAGTTTCCGGAAATAGTTTACCCCTCTCCCCAAGCCGCATCTTACAGTGATGCTGCAGCAGGGTGGGCAACAAACTTTCTGATGCCCCAGGACAAAAGCCCGCTGGCACCAGCCCTCACACTCGCTAAAGAAAAGATATGGGAGATGTATTTTTCCTCAGCTTACAGCTCCTTTACAATTCAGTGCCTACACTATCGCATAGATTATCCTCAAAGACAAAGCCTAAAAAAAACCCGGCAGTCTTTCTGTCGGGCTTTTTTCACACACTTCAAACGGGAAACTATCAGCCTCCCGTAAAGATCTTCAAAATATCATTTCCTATCGCAAACACCATAATAGCCAACAGCAGGACCATCCCCACTTTCTGTGCATTCTCTAAGAAAGCATCAGAAGGCGCACGACCAGAAATCATTTCGTAGAGCAAAAACATCACATGCCCTCCATCTAAGGCCGGAATCGGAAGCAAGTTCATAAAAGCTAGAATCATCGATATCAATCCGGTGATACTCCAAAACTTCACCCAATCCCATTGATTGCCATAAATTTTAGCCATCCCGATCGGCCCACTTACATTTTTCGTAGACACTTCCCCCGTAAACATCTTGCCAAGGGCCCTTGCATTAATGATAACCACGCTAAAGGCTCGCTCTGTCCCTTTCGCCACCGACTCCCCGATGCCATACTTGCGACGCACAGGGTCTATAAGTGGATTAATCGCGATCCCAATCATCCCCTCCTCAGAAACTTGAGCTGTCTTTTCCATTTTTTCCGCTCCGCGCAAAATGGAAAAAGTAGCTTCCTCACCCTTTATAGTGGCCAGTTTTTCTTGTAATTCATTAAAATAAGCAATCTCGCGCCCATTAACAGCTACGATACGATCCCCTTCCTGCAGCCCCATCTCATCCGCTGCACTGCCCGGCTGCGTTTGGCTCACTTCGAAAGGATAGCGGATGTTAATAAAATTGGCCATCGCCTCTTCATTCGAGAAGCGATTAATAAAACCTCGGGGTATGTCGATACGCATCGTCTCCCCATTACGCTCTACTGTGTAGAATCCACCACTACTTAAAAGCGCTCCGCCGGAGCTCAGCTCATTTACACTCTCGTAGGGCAGGCCATTGATATCCAACACCCGATCCCCATCTTGAAAACCGATTTCTTGGCCGATTTCATACGCTACGATTCCATGCTCCAGCACCTGGTCGCGAGAAAAATACGTCTCTCCATTTTGGTACACCAGTACCACAAAGATCACGATCCCCGTCACCACATTTACGATGATGCCTCCCAGCATCACGATCAAGCGCTGCCAGGCCGGCTTGGCTCGAAATTCATATTCCTTAGGCTCCGAGGCAAGTTGCTCCGTATCCATCGACTCATCGACCATGCCTGAGATTTTCACAAAACCTCCCAGCGGCACCGCCCCGATCGAATACTCCGTCTCCCCCCACTGAAAACCAAAAAGCTTCGGAGGGAAGCCGATAGAAAATTTCTCCACGCGCATGCCAAACATTTTAGCAGTGAGCAAATGTCCCAGCTCATGCAGCCCCACTAAGATGGAGAGCCCCAAGAGCAGCTGCGCGACCATTATTAATGTATCCATACTACTTGTTTACTAATTTTTGAATTAATTCTGTGCTCACCGCACGTGCCTCTTCATCTGAGGCGATCAACTGCTCCAAACTGGCATGAGCCTGATAAGGTACCCGCGCCAAACAGTCCTCAATCACGTCAGACATCGCCAGAAAACCAATCTTTTCCTTCAGAAAAGCCTCTACTACCACCTCGTTTGCTGCATTTAACACGCAGGGTGCATTCCCCCCCTGCTCTAAAGCCCAAAAGGCCAATTTTAAGTTCCGAAAGGTCTCTAAATCCGGCTGCTCGAAAGTTAATGCAGGATAATTTAAGAAATTAAAGCGCGGAAATGTAGCCTGTAAGCGATCCGGATAGCTGAGTGCAAACTGAATCGGCACACGCATATCCGGGAGTCCCATCTGTGCCTTCATCGAGCTATCCTCAAACTGAACGATAGAATGAATGATCGACTGCGGATGCACGATCACCTCGATCTGCTCGGCGGCTAAACCAAAGAGCCACTTCGCTTCGATCACCTCCAAGCCCTTATTCATCATCGACGCAGAATCGATGGTTATCTTAGCCCCCATTTCCCAGTTGGGATGCTTCAGCGCCTGCGCTCGCGTAACGGTCTCCAGCTGCGCCCGCCCCATCCCGCGAAAAGGACCCCCCGAAGCCGTGAGGATAATTTTTTCTATCGGATTATGAAATTCTCCTACCAGACACTGAAAAATAGCCGAGTGCTCTGAGTCCACCGGCAAAATCGGCACACGATGTTGCTCCGCTAGCGCCGTCACCAGCTCTCCAGCGACCACTAGCGTCTCCTTATTGGCCAGCGCGATCGGTTTCCCCGCGCGTATAGCATGCAGCGTCGGCTGTAGACCCGCATAACCAACCAGCGCCGTAAGCACCACATCGATCTGCTCCATCTGCACCACCTCGCAAAGCGCCTTTTCTCCGGTATACACTTTGATCGGCAGATCCGCCAGCGCCTCCTGCACCTGCGCGTAGAGGGCCTCCTCCCCGATCACCACCACATTGGGCAGAAAAGTCCGCGCCTGCTGAATCAGCAGCTCCGCATTTCGATGTGCCGTCAGCACCTCCGCTTTAAATAATTCCGGATGTGCAGCGATCACTTCTAAGGTCTGTGTTCCGATACTCCCCGTGGCGCCTAAGAGGGCGATATGCTTGATTTTTGACATGAGTAAAATTAAAACGGTTTATCCCGTTATCGGCAAAATTACACGGTATACCGGACTTTCATGCGGAATTTTAGATTTTTTAAGCATTTATCCCTTTCTCCTGAAACCTGTTGGCCGTATTTTCGCTTCGTAACGATAAGATCTTTACGCTATGAAAAACTCAATCCAGTTCCTCTTGTTCTCGTCCGTAGCCTTTTTTGCAGGGATCATGGGCGCTTTTTTCTATGACACCTACCTCCGAAAGGATGTATACACTGGGCCTGTCGGCCAAAAGGAACGCAACTGGGCAGATGCCAGCTCCTATCAGACATTTTGGGAAGAGGAGACTTTGGCGCCAGCCTCAGCACCCAAAGCCGCCCCGGCCGCGGCGCCCATATCCTTCGTGGAAGCCTCCGAGCGCAGCAAGTCCTCCGTGGTCTTCATCAAAAACTTCTCCGGAACCGACTCCCGACGCTACAGCATCTTCGACTACTTCTTCGGAAATGGCCCCACACAGCGCGTCAGCACCGGCTCTGGTGTCATCATGAGCGAAGACGGATACATCATCACGAACAATCACGTGATCGAAAGGGCCGAAACCATCGAGGTGGTGCATGAGAAGCGTACCTACCCGGCGAAACTCATCGGCACCGATAAAAATACCGACATCGCCGTCCTAAAAATCGAGGCCACCGACCTGCCCGCCATCCCAAAAGGTAGCTCGCGCGACTTGAAAATCGGCGAGTGGGTATTGGCCGTAGGCAACCCCTTTAACCTGACCTCCACTGTCACCGCAGGCATCGTCTCGGCAAAGGAACGCCAGATTAATATCCTGGGCGGTGAATTTCCTTTAGAGTCCTTTATTCAAACCGATGCCCCGATTAATCCCGGAAACTCAGGGGGTGCACTGGTCAACAGCCAAGGCGAACTCGTCGGCATTAATACCGCCATCCTCTCGCGAACTGGCAGCTATACCGGATATGGATTCGCCGTCCCCGTGGATATCGCCACGAAAATCGCAAATGACCTGATCGAGTTTGGAGAGGTGCAGAAGGCCCTTCCCGGTGTGGATGTGGTGGAAATTACGCCCGAACTGGCTGAAGATATGCGCCTAAACACGCTGGACGGAGTCATCGTCACCCATGTGCTCCGAAATGGCGCAGCAGAGAAGGCCGGCATACAAAAAGATGATGTGATCCTTTCCATCGACGGCGTACGTATCGGTGGAAAAGGCAGCTTCGAAGAGCAGCTCTCCTATTTCTACCCCGGAGATCAGGTCATGGTGCGCTTCCTGCGCAAAGGGGAAGCGAAGGAGGTACGCCTCCAGCTGCAAAATCTGGAAGGAGGTACGGGCGTCATCCAGCGGGCATATTACAGTAGCGCTCTCCTCGGCGCGCGCTTAGAAGCTGTAAATGCCATCGAAAGAGATCGTCTAAATGTAGACTATGGCGTGAAAATCAGCAGCATGACGCGTGGATACCTGCGCGACTTGGGTTTAAATAATGGTTTTGTACTGACACGTATTAACGATCAACCCGCCAGCAACCCGAAAGAGGTGGGCAAGTTCCTCGAGGAGTACAGCGGACGCCTACGACTAGAAGGTGTCACGGCAAACGGGCAGCGCTTTCTGCAGTCCTATACCATTCGCTAGCCCTCCTCCCGCGAAGCCTCATGAGGCGCGATTGTGCAGAAAATCCCTACTGAAACGAAGTAGCCAGGAGACCCGCTTCCCAAAAGGCATGAACCTTTCCCGTTCATGCCTTTTGCGTTTCTAAAATTCCCCTCAGCGCGGATAACCCTATGAAAAGCTTTTGCGTAAAGAGACCTATAACGTACGATTTGCTGTCTATGAAAACAACTACAAAACATACCCTCGACGAGTACTTCCTCGCTTTTATCGGACACCTGCAAGAGCTGGAAGAACTGGTACGGGAGGATGAGAAAGGAAACCTCAAGCAGCCTTCAGATCTGGTGGTTTGCTTCGAGGAAACCCATGAAGCAGCATTAGCCTGCATGAGCCGCTACTACCTCGCGCAGGGACGCGGCTTATTTTCTGGCAGCAGAGATCTTACTGTGGAGGCCTTCCACGATGATCTCATCGACGATGGGCAGGGCTGGCTCGACATGGTCATCAGCAGAATCAAAGCCACAGCTATCTACCCCGAAGATGTGCAGGAAGAACTCCGCGGAAAGATCCGAAAGAAATACCTCAAGCTACTTCAAAATTTCGAAAGAAAAATGAAAAATCTACTTGATTAAATGCGCTTTTCTATGCTATTTTGGGCTATTCCTAAAAATTTTTCTATTGAAATCATGCTAGAAGTAAAAGGTTTAGTCAAACGCTTTCAAAAGCAGCTCGCCGTAGATCAGCTCGACGCTCGCTTAGAGGGTGGAGAGGTGGTGGGCCTACTCGGCCCCAATGGAGCTGGGAAAAGTACGACGATCAAGTGTATCGTCGGCCTCCTTCGAAAGGATGCGGGCGAAATCTTAATCGGAGGCCATGATCACCTTTCTCTGGAGGCGAAAAGGCTTTTTGCCTATATCCCCGAAACACCTAATGTATACGATCTGCTCACCATCGACGATCACTTGAAATTTATCGCCCAAGCCTACAGCCTTCAAGATTGGCAGGGTTATGCCGATGAACTCCTTGAAGCCTATGACCTGCTCGACAAGCGTGACAAACTAGGCCGTGATCTCTCCAAGGGCATGCGCCAAAAAGTATCGATCTGCTGCGCACTTCTGCATGATCCCCAGGTACTTTTCTTCGATGAACCGATGATCGGACTTGACCCGAAGGCCATCCGCCAGACGAAACTTATTTTCAAGCAGCTTAAAGAAAAAGGCAAAACCATTCTTGTCAGTACCCACTTGATCGACTCGGTAGAGCATATCGCCGATCGCGTCATGATCATGAAAGCAGGCAAAGTGGTGCATAACGACACTGTGGCCAGCCTCCGTGAACAGTATTCCGGTGATGCTCTTTCCTCCTTAGAAGACCTCTTTTTAGAATTGACCAAAGATGCGTGAGTTAATCCTTTTATTAAAAAAAGATCTATGGGTATTGAAAAACAACATCCTCCTGATCCTAAAAAACCCTTTACGCCTGCTGCCTTATAGCTTTTTTGTGCTTTACTTATTTTTCCTGCTAAACATGGGTAAAAAAAGTAATGCCGATAAGTCAAAAGACGAAATTCTAGAAATGCAGGAGGAGTTTCGCAATGCAGGCCTCTCCGCTAAATTAGACGACTTTTCCATTTACGGCCTACTGACTTTTCTCGCCCTGGTGCTTGTCATCTGGCAATGCTATGCCGCCACCAAGAAAAATGTCAGCTTTTTTAAAATGGCCGATGTCAACTTCCTCTTTGTGGCGCCCACGCGCCCACCCCAGCTCCTGATCTATTATATGATCCGTTCCCTGATCCCTACCCTAGGGATCGCGGCCTTATTTACGGTCTACAGCTCAGGTCAGCTCATCGGCATGCTGGACCTCGGCGCTCTCGATGTCCTCCATATTTTAATCGGTGTAACGCTTCTTATTTTCATCCTTTCCCCCATTAAGTTCCTCATTTATACGCTGAATACCCGCTATCAGCGCCCGGACCGGATCCGACAGGTGCTCTGGGGCGTGATCTTACTCCTCGCACTAGCGGTAGGCATCCCCGGACTGCTGGCGGAAACCTTTTATATCGGTATGTTTAGCTGGCTGGGCTCTCCTTACTTTGAATTTTTCCCCTTTATCGGTTGGAGCCGAGGACTGATCAGCTACCTGTTCGAACAGAACCTTTGGCGCAGCGCCGCCTTCCTGGCCGTCTACACCCTCTCCTTCATCGGGCTGGTGCGTCTGGTGATTCACTTCGCGGGGGACTACTACGAAGACGTGCTGGAAACCACGAAAGCGAATGAAGAGACGCAGGAAAAAGTGAAGACGCGGCAGGCGCAAAGTGAAAGCGCTGGGGCCTTGGCGGCCAAAAAAAAGGTCGATGTGCCCCTTTTTGGGACCGGGGCGCAAGCGATCTACTGGCGAAACTATGTGGGCAATATCCGTACCGACTACCACCCCTACTTCGGCCTGTATAGCTTCGGCATCGTGGCCATCAGCTGGATCATCGCCCTGGGAAGTCGCTTTCTAGATTGGGATCACCAGATCCTGTATTTCTATATTTTCGCGATTTACGCCATTTATGGCCTTGGGGGACTGGGAAAAACCAATGTCGGGGACCTGAAAAAACATTATTTCTACCTGATGCCCGCCACCTGGAATGCGAAAATGTGGAATTTACTGAAAATAGATGTGTTGCAGTGCTTGCTCGTGGGTGGCTTGATGGCTGTCGGCGCAGTGTTTATCGCTGACCTTAGCTTCTTTCTGCTGCTTTACGTGCCGCTCGCCATGGTCGCGCTCTACCTTTCTGTTCTGAGTATCAGCTTAATCACACAGATCGGCGTCAAAGAAAGTTGGGACAGAAAATTCATCAAGTCAGGAATCACGCTGGCCCTGTTTTCCTTCGGCCTCATGCCTGCCTTTGGAATCGCCTTTTTTCTCTATATCATCTCGAATCAGGCAGTTTACGGCTTCCTGGGAATGGGGGTATGGCTTTGTATGGTGGCACTAATTTTACTAAATGCGGCCAGCGAAATGATCGAAAAGCGGGAACTACATGAAGTAGGGTAGACTCATTCCCGCTTTTCCACTCTATAAACAAGTGGCACTCCCACCTGCTCTCGTTTCAACTCACGCTGGTCAGGGACATTTC
This sequence comes from Nitritalea sp., assembly GCF_054166705.1. NCBI lineage: Bacteria > Pseudomonadati > Bacteroidota > Cytophagia > Cytophagales > Cyclobacteriaceae > Nitritalea > Nitritalea sp. The sequence goes on along the minus strand of NZ_JBSZCV010000022.1, from coordinate 40,448 downwards.
GCCGGCAAGTGGGGTGATGAGCTTGCGCTTAATTTCGATCGTGCTGGACTCATTCGCAAGCAGGTACATCATTTTGGTGATGGCCGCTTCCGTGGTGATATCTCCTCCACTGAGTACGCCCACCCGCTTTAGGTCCTTACTGGTTTCATAGCGGCCCTGAATCACGCGCCCCCCATTACACTGGCTGACATTAAAGATAATCAAACCCTTTTTCACTGCCTTTTCCAGAACTTCGATAAACCAGGCCTCGCTGGGGCTGTTTCCCGAGCCATAGGTCTCCAAAACCACGCCCCGTAAATCAGGAGTGGCAAAACAGCTTTCCAAGACATTTGCCGTGATGCCGGGAAATAACTTGAGCACCAGCACACGGTTGTCTAGCTTGTTGGAATAGCGCAACTTTTTCCCCTCCACGAAAGGGCGTATGGAGGCGTAGTTATAGTCGATCACGATGCCCGACTCCGCCAGTGCCGGATAGTTTTCTGACTCGAAGGCATCGAAGTGCACACTTTGCACCTTTTTAGCCCGGTTTCCTCTCAAGAGCATGTGATTAAAAAAGATGCATACCTCGGGCACGATCGGCTTCCCATTCGCTTTGGCCGTGGCGATTTCGATCGCTGACATAAGGTTTTCCCGTGCATCCGAGCGCATCGCCGATATGGGCAGCTGCGCCCCTGTGAAAATCACGGGTTTGGAAAGGCCTGTCAACATATAACTCAGCATAGAGGCGGAGTAGGCCATGGTATCCGTGCCGTGCAGGACTACAAAGCCATCGTAGCTGTCGTAATTCTCATAGATAATATAGGCCATATCGATCCAGTGCTGCATGTTGACATTCGAGGAATCGATCGGCTCGGGAAAGGAGATCACCGTGATGGCGATATTCATAGAGGTAAGTGTCGGGATTTTTTCGAGGATCTGCCCGAAATTAAAGGGCACCAAGCTCCCCGTCTCATCATAGGCCATGCCCAGCGTCCCTCCTGTATAGATGATCAGGATGGAAGAAGAAATTTCTCGCTTAGCGGTGGTATTCAGTCGTACTATTTTATAATTCATGCGCCATGACTGCTAAAAACTTCGGATACATTACGTTCTAATTGCGCGAACAGCGCTTCCTCCTCCACCTCCATCAGCGCCGCTAACTTCTGGGCGATGAAAGGCAGATAGGCCGGGCTATTCCGTTTTCCGCGATGCGGAACAGGCGCCAGATAAGGGGCGTCCGTTTCCAGCACAAAATCGCTCAGCTCCAGCTTGGGCAGCACCTGATCCAGGCCCCCATTTTTATAGGTGACCACACCGCCGATGCCCAGCTTAAAGCCCAGCGCCTTCATGCGGCTCGCCTGCTCCACATTTCCGGTAAAACAGTGAAAGATACCAAATAATCCCTTTACATCCAGCGCTTCCAGCAGGTCTAGGGTCTCATCGATGGACTCACGACAGTGCAAGATCAATGGCAGCTGCTGTTCGGCCGCCCAGGCCGCCTGCACCTTTAGGGCCTCACACTGCCACGTATAGGTGCTCTTATCCCAGTAGAGGTCGATGCCTGTCTCTCCGATGCCCACGAACTTTTCTTGCTTCAGCCAGTCCTCCATGCGGTACAGGTCCTTTTCGAAGGTCTTCTTCACATCGCAGGGATGCAGGCCGATCATCGGATGACAGCGTTTCGGATACTGCACGGCGAGCTCCAGCATGGGTTCTATGGTCTCTAAATCTACATTCGGCATGTAAATATGCTGGACGCCTGCCGCCTGAATTTCTTCCATAAGTGCCGGCATTTCCTCCTTTGAAAACTTACTGCTATACAGATGGGCGTGTGTGTCAGTGAACATGAATGGCTTTCTATTGGATGGGTTTAGCGCTTCGGATGGGCATAATGGCGACCCTTCCAAGCGATTTTACTTGGGTAAAAATAATAAACTATCGTGGCCCAAGAGAATAGGGCGTAATAAATTTCAAATAAAATAAGGTCTCGGACAGGGAGCCATGTGCCCGCCCTCCGGGCAAAGGAATGCAGAAAAAGGCTTTGGAGCAGTACTTTAGCTCCCCCTATGCCCAGGGCTAAGGCCGGCTGAAAAAAGAGCATGCACAGCCAGGCAGGATAATACAGCACCTGGAGGCCTAATAAGGCTAACCAGTAGAGCGGAAGTCCCACGGCGCCAGACATCCACCGCTTGCGCTGGCGCAAAAGGGAGAAAAACCCGGGCTTGGGCGCTGTGGTGATGCAGACTTCTGGTTGCACCTCATGGCGACCCTTGAAACCTGCCTCCCGAATGGCTGCTGCTATGGCGAAATCCTCGGTGAGGGCAAACTTGACTTGCTTAAAACCGCCTACCCGCTTATACGCTTCTGCTGTGATGGCCATATTATTTCCCATACTGGTTACCGAAATGGAAAGATCATCGAGCACCTTCATAAATCCAAGGGTAAGCCACCAATCGACTCCCTGTAGCCTGGCCCAAAGCCCCTTCGGCAGCACGCGGGTGACTCCGGTGAGGTAGCCCGCCGCGCTTTGGCGCAAGCCTAAAGCCATATGCCGTGCCCAAGTTGGGGGAACCTGACAGTCGGCATCTGTGAAAAGGTAGAGCTCCCCCTTCGCCTGCTGGGCCATCGTAGCGAGCGCTGCTGCCTTCCCGTTTTGGAAAGCGCCCTCAGCCGTGTAGGGTGGAAGATGAAGCACCTGCACGTGGGGCCGCCCCGCTGCCCAGGCCTCCAGAATCCCTGCTGTGCCATCGGTCGAATTATCATTTCCCAAAAGGATGTGGAGTTTATCGCTTGGGTAATCCAGGCGGTCCAGTGCCTGCAGGCAGGCTGGCAGCACCTGTTCCTCATTACGTGCAGGGAGCAAGACGCTGATAGGAGGTAGATCGGCCTCAGCCGGATCACGGACTTGGACACGAAAAAAAACCTGCAAGCGAAACAGGAGCCACAGATACTGGAGCAGCACCAGGGCCAGCAGCAAAGTACACAGATAGACCATCATAGGCGTAACAGGTGATAGCCGGCGTCGCTGATCCTGCTGAGCAGATCGGGAAGGACCTGACGCAGGCGCGCGCGGGTTTTTTCTTGGTCATGAAAGAGTAGAATGCTGCCCGGACGCATGTACTGCACACAGGCAGTAAGCACTTCGTCGTCCCTCCGTCTCGGATCGATATCTCCGCTGAGCACATCCCAAAAAACGAGGGTGTACGCTTGGCGGATAGCAGGGAGGCTGCGCAGGGGGATTTGCCCGTAGGGTGGGCGAAAAAAACGGCAGGAGTAGCCTGTTTCATGGAAAATCAGCGCTTTCGTCTGCTGAATGTCCGCCAGGTAGCTGTCCTTCGGGCTGCTCCAAGCCTTCAGGTGATGGAAGGTATGGTTTTCCAGCCCATGCCCGGCAGCGACGACTTCGCGGGCCAGCTCGGGATGTTTGCGCACATTATCTCCCACAGCGAAAAAAGTAGCCTGAGCGGAGGACTTGGCTAGTAGCTCGAGCACATAATCCGTCACCCCTGGTACAGGGCCATCATCGAAGGTGAGGTAAAGAGGATGGGGTCCCGTGGCCTTTACCGCTGGCTCAGGAAGGGGCCTTCGGCAAAGTCCCGGCAGGAGTGGGCGCAAGAGAGCGGGCATACGATGCGGGAGTTTCATGCCGGCAGCTCTACACTTAAGAGGGTGAGGTCATCTCGACGCGGGGTGCCTGCGGAAAAGCTGTCCAGTACTTCTAAAAACTGCGTGTGGAAGTCTTTCGGTTCGAGTCGACACATCTCACGGACGAAGGCATGGAAGCGGGCTTCTCCGAATTCTTCCTCGGCAGGGCTCAGGACTTCCGTAAGGCCATCGGTATACAGGTGCAAGTGAAACGATTCCGGTACCACACGTGTGCCGATCTCTAGGAAAGGCAGGGTGTCGAAGGCTCCTAAAATGGTGGTTCCAGCACTTAACTCTTCACAGGTTTCTGTACTTGGAATACTTAAAAGAGGCGGATTATGGCCTGCATTTACGAACGTCAGCTCTCGACTCTGGAAAGAAAAGCGACCCAGAAAAAAGGTGATAAAGCGCTCTCCTTTCGTGCTGTCGAAAGCGGTGGCATTTAACTGCTCGACGATCTGACGCATGTCCGTAAAACTGCGTAAGAGGGTGCGGAGTGCGGCCTGAAAATTACTCATCAGCAGGGCGGCCGGCATCCCCTTTCCCGAAACATCTGCCACGCAAAAGTAAACGGTCTGCGGCTCTGGCCAGATCAGGTCATAATAGTCGCCCCCTACCGTGGAATGCGGGTAATAGGTGACCATGGCGCGGAGCGTTTCTGTGTAGGGCAGCACCTCAGGTAAGAGCATGCGCTGCACGGAAGAGGCGATCTCCACTTCTTTGCGCAGGCGCTCCTGCTCCAGCTGCCGCTTCGCAAAACGCTTATTTTCTAAGGCTACCACCAGGATATTCGTCAGTGCCTTCGTGAAATCAAGATCTATGGGCGCATGCGCATCTTTGCGCTTTAAAAGGAGGATCGCGAGAAGCTCCTGCTTATGGTACACCGGCACGAACAGCTCTAATTCCTCAAAGGACTGCTCGGCTCCTACTTCGATATTCAACTGCCCCTGCTCCCGATCATGGCTGATCTGCTTTTCAGCGAGTCGGCTGGGCACAGTTCCGCTTAAGCCGTGGCTAATAAGCTTGGAAAAGCCGGACGCCTCCTTCCCGTAAAGCACTAGGCTCCGGATATTTAAATGGACCAGGCAGGTAAATTTGAAAATATGTAGCAGCACCTCGGCCGTTTTATTCTCATTAATGGCCTGCGTGATTTCCAGGAGGGATTTAAGTTCCAGCTCCTTGCGCTGATATTTTAAAGATTCTGAGATCAAAGTATCGGATTAAAGTGCATGAAGGGCTTTCAAACCCTGTTTGGTCGCCAAGAAATACCAGTTGCGGAGGTCTGCATACGCGCTTTCATCGAAGAGTTCCTCATCCGGGGTTTTCAAGCATTTCAGCCAACCTCTTTTATGCAGCGCGATGAGCTGTTCCTGAAGTTGCGCTTCTTCCCACTTTAAAGCTTGGCGTAGGGCATCGAAATGCTGCACGAAATACAGCTCATCCATAAGCTCATATTCTTGGTCTGTCATTACTTGGGACACAAATTTATGTGAAATTAAAAAGAAATTGAGAGTTTCGAAAATTTAACCCCATATAGTACGGCATTGTTCTGTAAGCGCACTGCTGGAAAGGAGCTGAGCTCATCTAATCGGGCGAGAGTGCCGGGTGTCTCGTTTTATTTCAGTAGAAATTGGAGTATCTTGCAGCGGCATGAAAAAAGAAAATACGCGCGAGCAAATTATTTTAGGCATAGATCCTGGCACGAATATCATGGGCTATGGGCTTATCGTCGTGCGCGGTAATGCCTATGAGCTGCTTCAGTATGGGGTCATCCACCTGAAAAAGTATGGTAGCCATGAGTTGAAGTTGAAAAAAATTTTCGAGCGTATCACCGGCTTGATCACGGAATTTTTACCGGACCATGTGGCCTTAGAAGCCCCCTTTTTTGGAGAAAATGTGCAGTCCATGCTGAAGTTGGGCCGCGCCCAGGGTGTCGCCATGGCTGCGGCGCTGGCCCGCGACATCCCGATATCAGAATATTCCCCGAAAAAAGTGAAGATGTCGGTTACGGGAAATGGAAATGCCTCCAAAGAACAGGTGGCCGCGCTGGTGCGTATGCTGCTACACATAAAGGAAGATAAAGGGCTGCTGGATGCCACGGATGCTTTGGCCGTAGCCATCTGCCATCACTTTCACTCAGGACGCTTGCAGACACGCGGAACCGCCTCGGGATGGAAGTCCTTTTTGGAATCGAATCCAAGTCGCTTAACTAGCCCCGCCCGCCCGAAAAAAGAACCTTAAGAAGGAAAGGGTAAACCTACCCCTTTTCCTATACGTGGTGCTAACCGAAGCAAGCGCCCGGAAAAAATTCCTCCTATAAGGGGCCATAGCTTGCGCATTCCAATCATCGAAATCCCCTTCCCTAGCCAAAGACCTCTGGCACGTATTGTTAGGGCTGCTACGTGTTGAGCCACTAAATACCCTTTGGCCAGGGGCCAAAAAAAAACCACCGCCCGAAAGCGGTGGAAAAAATAAATCCCGTGTAGATAGAAAAATAGGATGCTTTAGAGAGTTAGCCCGAGAGACAATTTAAATCCTCTGTTGTAGACATTTGCTTCGCTGTTTCTAAACACCGGTGTGGTGCCATAGTCGTAGGAGGCCTGCAGATTAAACCCGCGCGGCATGTTAAAACCTACGCCGAAGACGAGCCCAAAATCAGTATCGCGAATGGCATCTGTGTCAAAGCCCACGGAACTACCGAAGAGATCTCCTTCGAATCTGGAATTGACCAGATAAGACACCTGAGGACCTGCGAAAACATTAAATGCGTTTCCTAGGTAAAGACGTGCTAAAACGGGCACATCGACATAGCCTAAGACGGCGCGAGAATTTATCAAATCGTCGTTTTGGGTCCCTTTAATGGAATAAAAAACCCCTGGCTCGATAGCGAATGCTTGCCCCAGCCCTAAGGTCGCGTAGGCACCGGCATGAAATCCCACGCGGTTATCATAGTCTGCATTCGAGGCATCTGATCCTCCGAAGGTAAAAAAGTTCGCGCCACCACGAACACCGATACCCGTTCTACTCTCTTGGGCCTGCACAGAAAATACGGCTCCAAAAAATAGCGCAATTACTGTTAAAATGGTTACTTTTTTCATATTTCATCTGGTTTAGTTTCTGATTAAGGAGAAAAAAGCATGCCAAAAATAAGTAGTTGTGCTAAATTCATTTTTTTAGCCAGTGTTTAAAAGGAACATGACGGGGCTTTTGAGGAGATGAAACCAGTAAAAGTGAGTATAAGTGAAGAAATAGAGAAAGGAATAGCCGCTGACAGCCAAAATTAAAAAACGCAGCCGAATTTCACGTCGGCTGCGTCCTTAGAAGCTTATCCCTATTGTCCTTTCCTTATGCACTGATTTTTTTATCTACATAGGAGGAGTTCATGATACTTAGTGCGCCCATGTATTTGAGACCAAACTTAATAGCGTCTCCTACTTGATACCCTTTCGGGTTCTCGCCTAAGTTCAGGATGAGCATGTCCGAGCTCGCGCCCAAGATTTCGAAATTACCATCCTCCGGTATCAGGTACTTAGGATCCACATCTAGGAGACCGATGTCTAGGATCGCGCGGAAAGAAGATTTTCCATACAAGCTTTCGTCTATTTCTATGACCTCACCTTGTGGGTTCGCGGCTAAGGTACCCGTCGGCAGCAAAGGTTTTTCTTGCATCTCGATGATTTCAGCGTACAGCTCAAAGACATCATCATGCATTCCCTCGATGGTTTTTTCTTCGAAGAGGTCTACCCCGAAGAAAAGCGTTTCGCCGATACGAAAGTGATTGACACCTTTTGGGAGCTGCTGGTGCAGCAAAAGGGGTATCGTCACCGAGGTGCCTGCAGAAACCCAGGGGATGGATTTATTGAATTTCAATTCGATGATTTGTTTGTAAAGAGACAGCTGGATAAGCTTGTCTGCGGAAGGCATTACGCCATTTAGGCAATTTAAATTGGTCCCCAGACCAATCACCTCGATATTTGGGAGCTCGAAAATAGAAGCATAAAAGTCCACCAGATGATCTCCCATTACGCCTTCTCTAAGGTCACCCGTTTCCACCATGATGATGATTTTATGCTGCTTCCCTTGTTTCTGAGCTTCCTCGCTGATCCAGCGGATGGTATTTAGCTCGCTATTCAGACTGACATCAGCATACTTGACCATTTTGGAGATATTCCTTTTGGAGGGGGGCTTGATGTAGACGGTTTGGATGTCTGGGTTGATTTCTTTTAGCTTCACCAAGTTACTGATGCGGGAGTCATGCACTTCATCTACTCCTAGTCGCACCAGCTCTTGGAGGTAGCAGCGATTTCCACAGAGCAGTTTGGATACCACGCCCCAAGCGATTCCTTCTTTCTGGAAACGCTCTTTTAAGTAATTAAAATTCGCCTCGAGTTTACTTCGTTTTAAGTTGAGATATGCCATATTATTTTTTAAGCCTCATTTCGAGGTATTTGTTTGTGAAACCAAGCTTTTCGTAAAGTTTACGGGCCGGGTTATCGGGCTCTACGTGCAGGGCCACATCTCCCTGCGCCATTTCTAAGGCAGTTTCCATCAGTTTTTTACCCACCCCTTTTCCACGCTGTGAAGCGTCTACAGCGATATAAACGAGGATATTTTCAGGGATATACCCGGACATACCTGTTTTATTCATGATCACAGCACCTACGATTTGCTCTTGCTCACGCGCCATGACTACAAAACCCCCTTTGTCTTTTGCCTGATCGAGCGCGTAGTCGAGACATTTCATAATGTCAGCATGTGCATCTCCATACTGATCGAGGTGCACAAAAAGGAAGTCAGCCACCTCCTTTTTTTGAATGAATGTTGCGTTATCTCGGGTAGTAAGTGTCTCTATTTTCATACGTGTTTTGGTTTAGGTTTTTCTTGATCGAGCTTGTAAACAAGCAAAAACGTTGCTAAAGAGGTTAATAAACCAAAAAAGTTTGGATCCAACTCCAAAGGGAGCTTTAAATCCAAATAAGCTAAGGTCGCTGTACAGGTGCCCCCTGACAGCATGGCAGCGATAGCAGCGGCATTACTGCGATAGGGAGTATATAGCCCTGCGAGAATCGGCACCAGCAGACCGGACACCATAAAGGCATAGGAGTACAGCATCAGATCCAGTACATTTGTGGCGCGTACAGCCACTAAGAGGGCAATAGTCCCTAGTGTGAGTGTAAAGGCCATGCCAATGAACAGCTGTTTGCGCGCGGAAAACTTATTGAGGTAAGGACCAAAAAGATCAGTGCTTAGGTTACCAGAGGCGGCCATCAGGCAGGAATCCGCTGTGGACAGTACCGCAGAAAAATAGGCGGCCATCATCAGGCCTAGGATACCTGGTGGCAAGACGGTACGAAGCAGCATGGGAAGTCCCATTTCGGGATCGATGTCTGCGACATCAAAAATCAAGAGGCCCTGTTCGTAGGCAACTTTGGCCAGCAGGCCGAGGGCTACCCCCATAAAGGCCATGATCGGCCACTCGAAAAAGCCGGCGATAAACCAGGCCTTCTTGGCGCTCTTCACGTCTCGGGATGCGAAAATCCGTTGGTACAGTGTCATTCCGATGAACCAAATCGGAATAATCGTGATGCCCCAGTTGGCCAGGTCCTGCCAACGCAGATTTGTTAGAGAAAAGTAAGCGTCGGGAAGTGTTTCGCGAATGGCTTCCCAGCCGCCAACATGAAAATAGGACACGGGCAGTCCGATACCGATAAAACCTGCGAGCAGAATAATCCACTGCACAGTATCGGTATAAATAACGGCTTTTAGTCCGCCTATCACGGTATAGACCACAGCGATGATGCCCATGAGCAGCAGCGCTTGGTTCAGGCTTATCTCTTCGAAAGTTCCGGAAGCTAACTTAGCTCCGGCTAAAAGCTGTGAAGAGGTGAAGCCTAAGTAGCCGATCATGCAGATGCACGCTGCCACGATGGCGACGGGGCGAGAGAATAGATAGTCGAAAATCTGGGGGAAAGTATAAAACTTTTCGAAAGCGGGGTCTGCCTTTACACGGGGGATCAGGACGACAGCAGCTAACCAAGCGCCTAAGAGACCTGTAAAAAGCATCCAGCTACCAGAAAGGCCCATCACAAACCCCAAGCCGCCGAGTCCAACGGAGAACCCGCCACCGACATCGGTAGCCACGACTGAGAGCCCAATATGCCATGGGCCGATTTGACGACCACCGACGTAATAATCGTCCTGATTTTTATTGGCTCGAAGGAAATATACACCTACGCCGAGCATGGCGCACATATAGAAAATAAAAATACTTAAGTCAATCCAATGCATAGCGTTTTAAAACGGTTAATCCTTTTTCGGGTGTGCCGAAAGGAGGGTTTGGTGGAAGGACAAAAAAAAAGAGCCACGAGGGCTCTTTTTTTCTATTAGAAAAGACAGTTAAACGTTATTACTGCTCACTACGGCGGAGAAGTATTCACGGTTCATTCTGGCGATGTTCGTGAGGCTAATGCCTTTAGGACATTCTGCGGAACAAGCACCCGTATTGGTACATGCGCCAAATCCCTCCGCATCCATCTGTGCGATCATCTTTTCTGCACGTTCCTTACGCTCCACTTGACCCTGAGGCAGCAGTGCCAGCTGGGAGATTTTAGCAGAAGTAAAGAGCATGGCAGAAGCATTTTTGCAAGCCGCCACGCAGGCACCACAACCGATACAGGTTGCTGCATCGAAGGCCTCATCTGCTAACTTCTTAGGAATAGGAATTTCATTCGCGTCAGGAACGCCACCTGTATTCACAGACACGTAACCACCCGCTTGAATGATGCGGTCGAAGGCAGAGCGATCCACCACGAGGTCCTTCATAACTGGGAAAGCCTTCGCTCTCCATGGCTCTATGGTGATGGTATCACCATCTTTAAAGGAACGCATATGCAGCTGGCAGGTAGTCGTCTGCTGGGGACCATGCGGCTTCCCATTTATATGAAGAGAACACATCCCACAGATACCTTCACGGCAATCATGGTCGAAATGTACAGGGTCTTCACCCTTTTCGGAAAGCTCTTCGTTTAACACATCGAGCATTTCTAGGAAGGACATATCTGCTGAGATGCCTCCGATTTTATAGTCTTTAAAGGATCCATTCGAGGAAGGCCCCGACTGTCTCCATATTTTTAATGTTAAGTTCATTGGTGTAAGGCTGGTTAATTACTTGTAACTTCTTTGCGTTAGCTTCACATTTTCGAAGACGAGTGCTTCTTTATGTAGCTTTTCAGGAGCATTATCGGCTGTATACTCCCATGCTGCCACATAAGCGAAATTTTCGTCATCGCGAAGTGCTTCTCCTTCCGGAGTCTGATACTCCTCGCGGAAGTGTCCACCACAAGATTCATTACGATTTAAAGCATCGTCGATCATCAGTTCTCCTAGCTCTAAAAAATCTGCTACGCGGTTCGCTTTCTCAAGAGACTGATTCAACTCTTCATTCGTACCGATCACTTTCACATCTTTCCAGAAGTCTGCGCGCAGATCCTGAATCATTTTCTTTGCCTTCTTGAGACCTTCCTCGGTACGCGCCATTCCACAGTAATCCCACATGATTTTACCTAATTTCTTATGGAAATAATCGACGGTCTTGGATCCTTTAATGGACAGTAGCGTATTTAAGCGCTCAGTAACCTCTTTCTCTGCCGTTTTAAAAGCTTCATGATCTGTAGGTACTTTGTCATAAGGAGTAGAAGCTAAATAATCACCGATAGTATACGGAATGACGAAATAGCCATCTGCTAAGCCCTGCATCAATGCTGATGCACCTAATCTGTTCGCTCCATGATCCGAGAAGTTCGCCTCGCCTAGCGCATACAGCCCAGGGATGGTTGTCATCAAATTATAATCTACCCATAATCCACCCATTGTGTAGTGAACGGCAGGATAAATCATCATCGGTAGCTTGTAAGGATTGTCTCCAGTGATCTGTTGATACATATCAAAGAGGTTTCCATACTTCGCGCGAATGGTATCTTCTCCATCACGGAGAATGGCATCACGAAAATCTAAGAAAACTGCTTCTCCGGTTTCATTCACACCGCGTCCTTCATCGCACACATATTTCGCATTACGTGAGGCCACATCGCGTGGTACTAGGTTACCAAAAGAAGGGTACTTGCGCTCTAAATAGTAGTCGCGATCTTCTTCTTTAATATCATTTGGAGAGATCTCTCCTTTACGTAATTTCTCAGCGATTTCTACTGTCGCAGGCACCCATACACGGCCGTCATTACGTAAGGACTCAGACATTAGTGTCAGCTTGGACTGATGATCCCCTGAAACAGGGATACATGTTGGGTGAATCTGCGTGTAGCATGGATTGGCCATGAAAGCCCCTTTTCTATGCGCTCTCCAAGCAGCAGTCACATTCGATCCCATCGCATTCGTGGACAGGAAGAAAACGTTACCGTATCCACCGGTACATAATAGAACGGCATGCGCAGAATGAGATTCGATGGCGCCCGTAATCAAATTACGAGTAATAATTCCACGCGCCTTTCCATCCACTTTTACGACGTCAAGCATTTCCGTTCTTGGATAAAGTTTCACTTTACCATTCGCTACTTGACGGCTAAGAGCAGAGTAAGCACCTAAAAGTAACTGCTGCCCAGTTTGACCACGCGCATAAAATGTACGTGACACCTGTGCACCACCAAATGAGCGGTTAGCCAAAAGGCCTCCATATTCACGTGCGAAAGGAACCCCTTGCGCTACACACTGGTCGATAATATTGACAGAGACTTCTGCTAAACGGTATACGTTTGCCTCTCTTGCACGGTAATCACCCCCCTTAATCGTATCATAAAACAAACGGAAGATAGAGTCCCCATCGTTTTGATAGTTTTTGGCAGCGTTTATCCCTCCTTGTGCCGCGATAGAGTGCGCTCTTCTCGGACTATCCTGAAAGCAAAACGCCTTCACATTATACCCTAACTCAGCTAACGAAGCAGCCGCGGAAGCACCAGCAAGCCCTGTCCCCACTACGATTACATCGTATTTCCTCTTGTTGGCCGGATTAACCAACTTACTATTAAATTTATGCTTGGTCCATTTTTCCGCTAATGGGCCACTCGGTATTTTAGCATCTAGCATCATATCACTAATGGATTTATTACTCTTTAATTAATCACGATAAACTTTGGATATACATCACCACTGGGATCGCAGCGAAAAGCACTGGAATCAAGACAGTAATAACCATTCCCACCTTTTTAATAACGGGAGAATACTTCACATGATTCAGTCCAAGTGTCTGAAATGCAGAAGAAAAGCCATGTGATAAATGAAAGGCTAGGAAGCCCATACAAACCACATAGAATAATGCATAACCTACATTCTCGTAAGATGCCGCCACGATGGCATAAACATCTTTTATCGTCCCTGTCTCTTCATACGTTACCATAGGCACCTCTCCGAACTTCACTTCATACCAGAAACCTCTTAAGTGAACGAGAATGAAAAGAAGCAAAATCGTCCCTAAAAGCCCCATGTTACGTGAAGCCCAGGGGCTGTTAGAAGCACCGTTAACTACAGCATACCCCACAGGACGGGCGGATTTGTTTTGCTTCGTTAAGATGGCAGAATAAACCACGTGCGCTGCGATAAAGACGAAATTTAATATAGAAACTACCCGAATTAACGGATTGTTCGCCATCGTCTCAGCGTACAAATTAAAGGATTTGCCACCATCAGGTAAAAGTAACTGCAAATTTCCCGCAAGGTGCACTACAAGAAATAAAACGAGGAATAACCCCGTGAGCGCCATTAATAATTTTCGGCCCAGTGTGCTGTTTAAGGTCTTAGATACCCAACTCATAAAGGAATTTTATTTTAGTGAAAACGATTTTGTATTAATTTGGTATACTTTTCGGCCAAATTTACGTTCGGAATAGTTAGTAAACAATCAATCTGCAAACGATTGAAACTATTTTAAAAGATTCTAAATAGACAAGAAGGTTTCTTCGTTTCAGAATTGATTTACGCCTAAATAACCATTATCTCTGTTTAGTTGTTTCATAGGAAAAAATAATTCAGCATATTAGTTCTTTATTTGTCCACCTTTGTATCCATGCCCCAAATCATGCAAGCGCTTTATCGGTTTTTAGGAGTTTTAAGCCTCTTTCTGCTTTTCCACCAAGCGGTAAATGCCACCCACATCAGAGCAGGAGAAATAACCGCTGAGCGTGTTTCACCTCAGGCGCTAACCTTTCGCATCACAGTGGTAGGTTATACCGACACACGCTCTCAAGTGGTCTTCGGACCCGGGGATATTGACTTCGGAGATGGACGTGTAGAACGTCTAAACACCGAAGCCGATTTTAACGTCACACAGCCTCTCGGCAACCAAGTGGCAAAAAACACTTTTGTCATCACACACACCTTCCAGGGACCCGGCACGTACACGATTCGTTTCCGCGAATTTAACCGAAACGATCGCACCCTGAACATGGATAACTCGGTAGAAACACCCTTTTACATCGAGACCCAAATCGTCATCGACCCGTTTATCGGCGTAAATAGTTCTCCTGTACTGACGATTCCACCCGTAGATAATGGAGGGGTCGGCATTCGCTACATCCATAATCCAGGCGCCTTCGATCCCGATGGTGACTCACTCGCCTACGAGCTGACGGTACCTCGCCAAGCATTTCAGCGTCCGGTAAACAATTTCCGAAGCCCCGCCTCAAACGAATTTAGCTTTGCTCGAGAAGATGGTTCTACTCCCCCATTCCTGGAGATCGACCCTATCACCGGAGACTTAATCTGGGATGCGCCCGGCTTGGCGGGGCAATATAACGTGGCCTTTAAAATAAAAGAATTTAGAAGACTCGCAGGAGAGTGGGTCCAAATAGGCTATGTCGTGCGCGACATGCAGATTATTATCGAAAACACAGATAATCAACGGCCCGAATTGATTCTCCCCCCTGATCTATGCGTCGTAGCAGGAACGAGAATCGAAGAAATTATCCAAGGTATGGATCCCGATGGAGATCCTATTCGCATCGAGCTTTTCGGTGATCCTTTAGAAATCAACACCTCCCCTGCTACTTTTACCCCTCGAGACGTCTTTCAGGGCAGCCCGGGTGTGGTGAATTTTGAATGGCAAACTGTCTGCGCACACGTGCGCGAGGCGCCGTATCAGGTACGTGTGCGTATTACCGACCAGCCGCGCTCCGGGCCTGCCCTCGTCGACATCCAAACCATAAATATACGCGTTATCGGACCTCCTCCCGTAATCGAAGATATCGAACAGAATCAAAACCGATCTGTAACTGTCAACTGGGAACCTTACGCTTGTGTAAATAGTGCCGAACGTATGCAGGTTTGGCGCCGCCTAAACAGTGACCCCTTCGAGCCGGATTCTTGTGAAACGGGTATTCGAGAGGGATTTGAGCTAGTAGGTTCCGTGGCCGTGGGCCAAACAAGCTTCCTAGACGATAACTTTGGCCAAGGGCTAGACCCAGGAAACACCTACTGCTACCGACTCGTCAGCACCTATCCTGCACCGCGCTTTGGAAATAGTATCGTGTCGAATGAATTTTGCATCACCGTAGATGTGGATGTGCCGCTTATCACGAATGTAACTGTAGAGGCTACCGATACGGAAAATGGAGAAATTCTCGTACGCTGGACACCACCCTATGATATCGATCCGGTAGAATTCCCTGGTCCTTTCACCTATGAACTTATCCGAAGTAATAACTTCACGGGTAACACGAACCGAACCTCCCTGATTACTACCTCCGATACAGTCTTTACAGATACCGGTATAAATACCGAAAATCTGGTCTATAACTACCGCGTGCTCCTACGGCAAGGGAATACCCTTATCGATAGCTCGAGCACGGCCAGTTCGGTGCGTTTATCTCCTATCATTATCAATGAGGCGATTGAGCTCAACTGGAACTTTGAGGTTCCATGGAACAACAGGATTTCAGAGTTCACGCACCTTGTTTTCCGAAACCGTACCGATCCGGAACAAGAAGACGTAGACACTTTCGAACTTATCGCGGAAATTAACCCGGTGACAGGCAGCTTTACTTTCCTAGACGATGGTTCATTTAATGGAGTTCCGCTTAGTCGCGAAACGGAGTATTGTTATTTCGTAGAAACCAGAGGAGCCTATGATGTCGACTTGGTGCCGCGACCACTTGTAAACCGCTCACAGGTCGTCTGTGCTCGTCCAGATGATGACCGACTCCCCTGTCCACCTACGCTTACCTTTACAGGACCAGACTGCGCGGACTTTTTGGCCGACAGGCCCTGTGGCTTTGCTAACTTCGAACATAATTTAAGCTGGGAGCCTGATTTCGGAGGTGTTTGTGATGATGAGTTAAATGCTTTCCGACTCTATTTTAGCGAAACAGGTGCTGAAGGGACCTTCGATGTGGTAAGAGACTTCGGAGCCTTCGAGCGTAATGGCACCATCCGGGAACTTATGACCTTTAAAGGATGCTATTTCATAACAGCAATCGATCGTTCCGGAAATGAAAGTGCACCGAGTAATACCGTCTGCGTGGATAACTGCCCGAATTATGAGCTACCAAATGTCTTTACGCCTAATGGCGATGGTACGAACGAAACCTTTATGGCTTTCGATAATCCCTTCGTACGCTGTCCACGCTTCGTAGAGTCTGTGGAGATTTTTATCGTCAACAGATGGGGGGTAGAGGTTTTCCGATATAACAGCCTAACAGCACCTGAAAATGACATCTTCATCCGCTGGGATGGGCGTGACAGAAACGGAAATGAATTGCCCGCCGGTACCTATTTCTACAGCGCTAACGTCCGTTTCGACGCATTAGACCCTAGTCTCCAACAGCAGCAGCTGCGTGGAACGGTACAAATTATACGATAATGGATGGCGCTTAAAGAAAACTATCATATCGTGTTGTTCGATGGCGTCTGTAACTTGTGTAACAGCGCCGTCGACTTTATTATCCGAAAAGATCGTGGTGATTTTTTTAAAGTGGGCGCTTTGCAAAGTGAGGCCGGAAAAGAGGTCCTAGCAGATTTCCAAGTGAAGGAAGACTATTTAGACTCGCTTATCTACATCCACCAGGATAAAATCTACTACCGTAGCCGGGCCGCCTTAGAAATTAGTAGAAAGCTTTCTGGCTTGTGGCCTTTGGCCTATGGCCTAATCGTGATCCCTGCCTTTATTCGTGACCCGATATACGACTGGATCGCCAGAAACCGCTATAAATGGTTCGGGAAACGAGAGCTTTGCCGCTTCCCTTCAGAAGAGGAACGCGCTAAATTCTTAGATTAAGCATGTTTTTTCTCATTTTTAGGTAACATAAAGTCCACTAAGTGCGTAGAGTAAGTTGTCAACCTTAACTTACATTTTAATGAAAGCACAAACTTTAGAAACGCAGAAGGCGCTGAGCCCTGATGCTGCATTACAGCTTCTAAAAGACGGTAATGCACGCTTTGTACAGAACCTAAAGGCGAACAGAAACCTTTTAGAGCAAGTTCAGGACACAGTGGGTGGCCAGTACCCTTTTGCTGTAGTATTAAGTTGTATCGATTCCCGTACGAGCTCGGAACTTGTGTTCGACCTTGGTATTGGAGACATCTTTAGCGCCCGTGTAGCTGGTAATGTAGTAAATGATGACATCTTAGGCAGCATGGAGTATGCCGTGAAGTATGCAGGCTCTAAGCTAGTAGTCGTCCTCGGTCACACGAAGTGTGGTGCTGTGGGTGCTGCTTGCCAGGATGTAAAAGATGGCAACATTACGACACTATTAGAAAAAATTAAGCCCGCGATCGGCAGAAGCAATCCTGAGGATGCAGACGCAGTAGCTGGAGAAAATGTGCGCGTCATGATAGAAGAGATCAGAAATCGCTCTGAAATCATCGCGAACGCTGAGGCCGCTGGTAGCATTAAAATCGTCGGCGGTATGTACGACATCGCTACTGGTGTAGTGGACTTCTACTCCTAAGCATACAAGACCTCACATTTGAAAAGGCCAGCAATGGCCTTTTTTTTATATATTTGATGCTCTAAATACCGATTCCCTATGAAAGCATACATTTTCCCCGGCCAGGGCGCCCAGTTCCCAGGCATGGGCAAGGAACTCTACGAAGCACATGAAAGCGTGCGCACGCTATTTAAACAAGCAGATGAGCTACTCGGCTTTGCACTTACGGCTACCATGTTCGAGGGAACAGCAGAAGCCTTAAAGCAAACTAAAGTCACGCAGCCAGCCGTTTTCCTACACAGTGTGGCCGCCGCACTGACGCTACCCGCATTTCAACCTGAAATGGTAGCCGGTCACTCACTCGGAGAATTCTCCGCACTGACAGCTGCTGGTGCCTTGCGCTTCGAAGATGCGCTTTCCTTAGTCTACCAGCGGGCCCTGGCCATGCAGGAAGCCTGCGAGATTAACCCCTCCGGTATGGCTGCGATCTTAGGCCTGGAGGACGCGAAAGTAGAAGAAATTTGTGCGCAGGTGGACGGAATCGTCGTAGCTGCCAACTACAACTGCCCAGGTCAGCTAGTTATTTCCGGAACCAATGAAGCTGTGGCTGCCGCTTGCGAAGCACTGAAAGCCGCTGGTGCCAAAAGAGCCCTTCCCCTACCCGTGGGGGGTGCCTTTCACTCCCCGCTGATGGCTCCTGCTCAGGAAAAGTTAGAGCGCGCCATCGAAAAAACAACCTTTCATACACCTTCCTGTCCGATTTATCAGAATGTAAGCGCCCGAGGCACCACCGACATCGCTGTGATCAAAGAAAATTTAAAGGCACAGCTGACCGGCCCCGTCCGCTGGACGCAGTCAGTACAGCAGATGATCGCCGATGGCGCTACTTCCTTCACAGAGTGTGGCCCAGGAAATGTGCTCCAGGGACTGGTGAAAAAAATCGATCGGCAGGCGAACACCTCTGGCGTAGCCTAATACAGCGTGAGCTGCCTGCAAGGGTCTCCTTTGGGCTGCCCTGTAGCCCTGCTGAAACCAGTTTCCTCTACGGAGGAGGCTGGTTTTTTTCATTGCGCTAGCGCAAAGAAAACTTACTTGGGCGAAAAAGAGGATGCCTGCTCTGGGCTATATTTTTTCACCGCACAGGTATCTGGACAGACCCGAAGCAAATCCTCCGCAGTAGCTGTCCGGCCCGGAAGTAGGCTGGTGGGAAAAAGATCGCGCAGCGGATACAGCACAAACCGGCGCTCCGCTATCCGTGGGTGAGGTATCTGGAGACGTTCCGTGTCCAGTATACGCTGCCCAAATAAAAGAATATCGATATCCATGGTCCGATCACCCCAGCGTAGCTCTCGGGTTCGCTCCAGCTGCTCCTCGATCTCCTGAAGTGCATCCAGGACCTGCTCAGGTGCCCAGTTACTTTTATAGACCAGCGCTTGGTTTAAATACGCTCCTGTAGAGGCCCCACCCCATGCCGCGGTTTCGTAGATGGCAGAACTCCTGAGGGGGGCATGACCGAAGAAGGCCGTAAGTGCTTGATGGGCTCGGGTTAAGTACCTCATGCGGTCGCCTAAATTTCCACCGAGTAAGAGAACAACTTCTTCCATAAACAAATTTAATCATTTAATATAGGTATCTGCGGAATAAGTCTCGTATTTAATGCTTATTTTTAAGCCAAATAAATGTACATCTATGAAATTTCTAGGAAATGTTTTGGCCGTTATCGTCGGCCTTTTAGTCTTTTCCATCCTGAGTTTTTTTATTCTTGCAGGGATTATCGCGATCGCTGCATCAGGGGATGACGAAGTGAAACTGAAAGAAAACACAGTTTTTGTTCTCAATTTAGAAAACAGAAGTGTCGTGGAGCTAGCTCCGAATGATGACATTGACTTGAGCTTTTTAGGCCCTTTCGGAGCCCCTGGGGGTGTAGGCGTACGCACCATTAAGGAGGCCATAGCTGCAGCCAAAGAGGAAGATAAGGTAAAAGGTATTTACTTAAAAACAGGCGCTGTAGGTGCATCACAAGCCACATTACTGGAACTTCAAGATGCCCTCATCGACTTTAAAGAGAGTGGCAAGTTTATCGTCGCCTACAGTGAATTATATGGACAGGGTGGCTATATGCTATCTAGTGTGGCGGATGCCGTCTATGTGAATCCTATTGGCGCTTTGGACTTCGGTGGTCTGGCGTCTGAAATCGTCTTTTTAACGGGTTTATTCGAAAAAATAGGTGTAAAACCAGAGATTTTTCGCGTGGGTGACTTTAAATCGGCTGTAGAACCTTTCTTTTTAAAGGAGATGTCCCCAGAGAATAGATTGCAAACAGAAGCTTTCCTAACCGACCTGCATGAAACGATGCTGAGCAGCATCAGCGAAGCACGCGGAATCGAGCTGGCAGAGCTTAAGAAAATCAGCGATGAACTCCTCATCCGAAATGCTAAGGATGCAGTCACCTACGGGCTCGTCGACGCTCTGCTTTATGAAGATCAGGTGCTGGACGATATCCGTGAGCGCCTAGGTCTAGAGGAAGAAGATGGAATTCCAACGGTGAATATCACCAACATGCAAAAGCTTTTTAAACCTGCTAAGAGAACGTCTAAAAATAGAGTAGCTGTCATCGTGGCGGAAGGAGATATAGTAAGTGGCTCTCAAGAGGGTAGCATTAGCTCGGAGCGTTTTGTGAAGGAATTCCGCAAGCTTAAAAAAGACGATGATATAAAAGCCGTGGTGCTGCGCATCAACTCTCCGGGAGGTTCTGCACTGGCATCCGATGTTATGTGGAGAGAGCTCAGTGAGCTAAAAAAGAAGAAACCACTCATCGTGTCCATGGGGGGAGTGGCTGCCTCAGGGGGCTATTATATGGCGGCTCCCGCTGATACGATCGTGGCACAGCCAAATACGATTACAGGCTCTATCGGGATTTTCGGACTTCTTTTTAATGCTGAAGAACTGCTTACAGATAAGATGGGATTACGCTTCGATGTGGTAAAAACAGGTCAATTTTCGGATTTAGGTAGCCCAACGCGCAAAATGAGTGCTATGGAAAAGGAAATCATCCAAAACTCCGTAGAAGAAGGATATGACATTTTCCTTAGTCGTGTAGCCGAAGGTAGAGGAATGACGAAGGAGGAAGTGGCAGCAGTAGCTTCCGGTAGGGTTTGGAGTGGTAAAAAAGCGCTAGAAGTAGGCTTGGTAGATGTCCTCGGGGATATTGATACCGCCATAGAAATAGCTGCTGCCAAAGCAGAATTAGAAGATGATTATCGTGTCCTATACTATCCAGAACAAAAATCATTCATCGAATTATTGATAAGTGGCTTGACAGAAGGTGTCACAGAGACCCGAATTAAATGGCTGACGGGACAATACTACGGAATCTTCAAGCAGCTCCATCAGATCGAAGCCAAGCAAGGTGTCATGGCACGCATGCCCTATGACTTGGAAGTACGCTAAACATGAGATCGACATTCCCCGAAAGGTTTGGGAGGTTTTCGCTACCCTATTCCCGCGCATAAGACGGAGCAAGAAATGGGCGTCCTGCGCTTCCTACTCAACCAAACACCACCTGAATTTACTTCCAGGTGGTGTTTTTTTTACTCTGCTTTTGTACGAGGTAATTACACAGAATAAATCTAGTCTACTGTTTTCGGGTCTAAAGCTAAATTCAAAAGCGCAAAAGCCTCTTCGACGGGAGCATTCGCTTCTAATCGTTCTTTTGCACATGTATGGCGATAAGCGACCAGTGCATCTGCATCAAGATGCTGTGCCTGTTCCATAAATTTCTGAAAAAACGCTGCACTTCGAAACGTTTCTAAAGCTTCTCGGGTCGGTAACGCCTCCACATTCCCGAGGCGGGCGAGATTATTCCCGCTGAGGACATGCGAACGTCGGATAGTTTCCGGAAGTGCATCCACGCCAACTCCTTTATTACGCAGTGGTTTTGGAATCTCGAAAAGAGCAGCTCCATTCGCTCTGCAGTACCAGTTGCCCCCCATCCGAGATACAGCATCTAGTTTAAAGGGATCTATCTGCCCGTCATCCCCTAGAATAGCTTCATCTATATGCGCCATCACCACTTGGCAAACGACTAATGTGCCGCTTCCTCCTTGATCTCCATAGGGCAAAATATCGATTACCTTACATTCGAAGGAAGCTGGAGCCTCCTGCACACGAGGAGGCTTTACCTTCAGGGAGGGAGCTGGGGTTAAACCCGCTTTTACAAATTCATTGACCCCTTTTGCGTACTCCGTACTTGCTAGACTCATCTGCTCCACCGTGGCAAAATTGACGATATTTATCGTCACCTCCGGCACCTCCTGCACATTATCCAGACTATGTTTGGTCGTATTATCGCGCACCCTTCGGGCGGGAGAAAAAACGAGAATAGGAGGATTTGAGCCGAAAACATTAAAAAAAGAGAAGGGAGAAAGGTTAACCTGCCCTTCCTTATCGATGGTGCTTGCGAATGCAATGGGTCGGGGAGCTACTGCTCCGAGTAAGTAACCGTGTAATTCGGCCGTGCTAACCTGAGTAGGGTCTATTTGTAACATATTGGGTTTTTATTCTTGTTCTAAAAGAAAACGTAGGGTCGCTGCACATGTTTCCGTAAACTGAAGCGATAAAGAAAGAAAGAAGGTTGAAGTGCTTATGTGTTTGGCCCTCGCGGGCCAAAGAAACCAAAAATATTCTCTGCTAAGCCTCTTCGTGCAGATACTTCTGCCTCCAGTCTTTTACCCTAGGGTTCATATGCGTAAACCATAGAGGTGGCACTAACGCCAGCAACATGCTGGCAGGATAGCCATACGGAAGCTGTGGGGCACTTTCTCGATGCTCCAGCATCTGATATTTTTTGGAAGCTAAATGATGATGATCACTATGTAAGGTCAGTTCGAAAAGTACGGCACGCCCGATACGATGGTGGCTATTCCAGGAGTGATGCGGCTGCACCCGCTCATACCGGCCACTTTCATTTTTCCTTCGTTCCAGCCCATAATGCTCGATATAGTTAATCGTTTCTAAAAGTAGAAAGGCTACCACCGCAGCTAAAACCGCAAAGAGCAGCCCGTCCACACCAAAAAAGTAAGTGTACAGACCTAGATAGAGCAACTGAAACAGCATAAATCTCAAATATTCATTATGCACGGAAAAGAGAGGAAGACCTCGACTTTGCAACTTTTTCCTCTCTATTCGCCAGGCACTTCTATATTGTCCTCCTACGGACCGGATCCAAAACGCATAAAGCGGCTCCCCGAACCTAGCGGTAGCAGGGTCTAGCGGAGTAGAAACATGGCGATGATGGCCCTGATTATGCTCGATGTAAAAATGTTGGTAGAGTGCTGGCAAAAGGCCTAATTTCGCTAAAAATCTCGGCAGAGGTTCCTTTCGATGTCCGAGCTCATGTGCTACATTGATGCCAATAGCACCTAAAACGGTTCCTGTGCTTAATAGAAGCCCTACCCATTCCCATGCTGCTGGCTCCTGCACGCGTATTTGCCACTGCACATAGACGACGAGCAGCAGGGAAAGCAAGGGACATAAGTACAGCAATAGATCGAAATAGGGGGCGCGTACGCGATTGACGCCATCCGTCGTATCGGGGCGTATAACATTCGGACGCGGCCAGACGGCATCGAGTATAGGAATGATCCCAAAGGCCAGAAAAAAAGCAGAAAACGCGAAAATGCCCTGAACATATGCGGCGAAGAACCCCGCTAATGGTAGTGAATAAGCGGCCAGGTACGCCAAGTCGTTTCGTCTCATCACCTAAATGCTTAAAATTTAACTACTACTGAAATCTACAAACAATTTTCAATAAAAAAAAGAGATGACCCTAGGGCCATCTCAGATGCTTTATCGCTGCACATAAGTTAATGTTGCTTCTCCTCTAGAACCCTTTCGAGATCAAAGAGGTCCGAAAGTGTGGAAATCAAAGTGTCTGCCTCGTCACGCTTGCAGGCTGCCTTTAGTTGTACCACGGGAACCTTTAAAATTTTCTGCATCATGCTCTTGGTGACTTTTTCTACGATAGCTCTTTCCTTATCGCTTAGCTGTTTTACGAATCTGCTAAGTTCCTCCTGCCGAATGGTTTCTAATGCTGACTTAAACTTATTGATGGTAGGAGAAACAAGCATCTCTTTTTTCCAATCAAAAAACTCTGTTATGGATTCAGCAATAATTTGCTCCACGCGTGGAATCGAGGCAATTCGCTTTTCTAGGTTTTCTGTTGTTTTCGAACGAATGTTATCGACATTATAAAGCACGACACCAGGGATATCCTCCACGCTAGTCTCCACGCTTCTTGGAACGGAGAGATCCACAAAAAGCTTATAGCTAGGAATATCAAAAGACTTTACGAGCTCCTTCGTGATAAAGGGAGTTTCTCTGGAAATACTAGAGACGACTACATCAGCTGCAGCCATTGCTTCTTTCACCTCTTCAAAAGGAATAACAGAGTAGCCTAAGCCTGTGGCTAGTGCTTGTGCTTTTTCGAAGGTTCTGTTCGTTATGGTTACCTGCGCCTCTGGAATATGCACCATGTTTTTGGCTACATCTTCTCCGATCTCGCCTACTCCGATAAGTAGAATACGCGGCTGATAGGTGTTTTGCGTTAGCTCTTCGATGAGTTCCACCGCAGCATAGGACATGGAGGCAGCTCCATCACGAAATGCCGTTTCCTGTACAACCCGTTTGTTGGTGAAAAACACAGCATGCATGAGACGGTGGAGCAGAGGGCCCGCCATATCTAAGTCCGCAGACGCTTGATAGGCTCGTTTCACCTGATTCGAAATCTGCATATCCCCTACTACCTGCGCTTCTAGCCCCATGGCAACACGGAAAAGATGCTGCACCGCATCTCGATCATCATGGAATAACTGAAAATATTCGAGATAGTCGATGATGTGAGGTAGTCCTTTCTCTAATCCGATGAGTTTGATAATCTCCGTACTGATATCGATATCATGTGCATAATATACCTCTGTACGGTTACACGTTGAAAGAATAAGGGTATCGGTAATGCTAAAAAACTCCTTTAATTTCAGTAACAGGGCATTAATGGCTTTCTCATCTAAGGCTATGATCTCCCTAATTTCTACGGGGGCACTCTTATGAGAAAGACTTATGGCTCTAAACTTGGTCTGCATTACGGTTTATTTTCAGTGCAAAGTTAACGCTAAAAGGCTTTTAAAGGAAAGCCGAGAGGTTGTGTAGGGTAATTTAAAACATGTCTAAATAGTTAAACACTTAAAACCTCACAACAAAGCTACTTCGTTTGGAGAATAGAATCCAATCGATTATTTTTAACATTGATAGATACGCTCTATGAAACTTTTTGGATTTTCATTTTTTCTTATTCGGCATGCAAAACACCTTATTTAAATTCTTTCAAAATTACTTTAGCTTTACTAGAAGAGAAACACGCGGAATCCTGCTGATAGTTCCCTTTCTTATCCTTCTAAATCTTGCACCTCAAGGCATTAAATGGGCACAAGCACGAAAACTTCAACAAGAACTTGTGGCCTATGAAGAGCTTTTAGATAGCCTAGAGACACTCGGATTTCGACGGGTACCGAAGGAACAGATGTGGTTACCCGCTGATTCGGTCCCCTCGAAAAAGAAATGGCTGAAGCAACTCTCTATTCTTGAAGCTGATTCCATTAATTTACAGATTGTACCGGGTATCGGACAAAAAACAGCTGCTCGTATCGCTATCTTCCTGGAGCAGCTAGGTGGCTTGCAAGATTTTACGCAGCTAACAGATGTATTTGGCGTAGATGAGGCACTGGTAGAAAAAATTCAAGAATATTTTTTCTACGAGGAAACAACCCTAAAAAAAATCCACATCAATACCCTAGAAGCAGGTGAGCTGGCAAACCACCCGTATATTTCCTATGGACTGGCTAAAGTGCTTGTCGCTTATCGCTCCCAGCACGGTCCATACCAGCACGTACAGGATCTGGAAAAAATAAAGATCATCGAACCCGAATGGATACACCTCATCATGCCCTATTTAGATTTTTCCTTGTCCTCGAATCTAAAATAAAAAGGTACACCATGCCTAAAAACCAGCATAGCGTACCTTTACTACTCATGGTAAGTAGAGATCAGCGAACAATCGCTTGAAAAGACATCTTCGTTTAATCTTCGTGTCCTTCCACAATACCCGTATCTACCTCTTCTTCTGTAGCTTCACGCAGCTTAAGGATATTCCCATCAAAATGGAGGTCGAAACCAACAAGGGGATGATTAAAATCCAGAAGAATCTCTTCACCCAAATCTTTCAGCACTTTCGCTTGCATCGGGTAGCCATTTTCGTCCATCAGTGGAAGAAAATTTCCTTCTTGTAGCATGTCATTAGAAAAACCCTGCTGTGAAGAAAACTGAGACTTAGGAAAAGTCATGATCATATCATCCTCAGCTTGTCCATACGCTTCATCCACGGATAAAGTAAACTGGAAAGATTCCCCTTCTTTTTGACCCGCGAGCATCTCTTCGAACTTCTCTGGAAGTCCACTGTTTCCAAACACGAAATAAAATGGATCTTCTTCGTCCCGAACTTCCACACTAAAAGGAACGGATTCTATATCTTCCTCGACTTTACTGACTTTTAATTCATAGGTGATACCTACTACCACATTAAGAGATACTTCCATACTGTTTACATTCTGTTCACAACAAAGGTAAAGCATGCAAGTAGCTTAATGAAATGTTTTCTGTTATTCCCACTTTTATAGCAGAAAGAATGAGAAAAAGCAAAAATCCACCTAACCCAGCTAAAAGCGAATAGAAAACCAGCTGCCCCTTTTTCCGCCAAACCGCCCATAAATAAGTAAGCAGCACTCCACTAAAATAAGTCCCGAAAAAAAGGGTCATCGCCTTGAATACACCAACAGCGTACAAGTAGACCGGAATTTGATCTCCGGAAAAACTCAGCTCTGGTAGGCGCCCCTCTTTGTAAACCTCCAAAAAGGCACTGAGAAAACTGTAAGCACCTACACTGTTCACCAAACCTGCAGCAGCATACAGAAAAAACCTTTGCATACTACAAAGTAAAACAATTCTGCTTAACAGTATCCACTACGCGACTATTTTATACGCTTTCTTTATCTATTCGCCAGATTTTAACGATATCATCCCGCTCTAAGCTGTACCTAAACTCGAAACAGTGAAACACTACCCTGTTCACCTCTTCGGAAGAACCTGTTAACAAATCCCATCGAAAATTATGCGTGTCTAAAAAAATTCGAGAGAGAAAAATAGGACCATCTTGATGTACACCCAGAATAAGAAGTAATACTTGCCTATTGTACAAGAGGGCTTTTTTTATCTCCTCTACCGAAGGCGATTCCATCGACACATGATACGTCTCTTGCATTTCTCCCACTGATGATGGCTCATTATTTTTCTCCACATCATTCTCCTGATCAAACTGCCGAATGATATACAGCTTGTCCTTGATGAAAACTCTTTTCATTTATAAACTAAATTGGTACTACTTGTATTCTTAGGCTACCTGCTTACGGAACGCTGTAACATCGACACGCATGACATGTGCATACGGCCCTTCAAAATGAAAAGCATAATCAAAGCAAAAATAAAATTTCGTCTGCTGTCGACGCAACATATGTGTATAGAAAGACAGGTGAAAACCTAGTGCTCGGAGCTCATCCTTTCGTAAGCTCACATGGTCAAAATTAGTGCTTTTTGATAATTTTTTAAACACTTTCTTTAAAATTTTCCTGTTTTTTTCAAGATTATGTAAAATATTACGGGTAACTACATCTTCATTAATCATATTTCTAGACATTAGAATCCAAGGGTAAATCCGGATCCACTTTAAAACGCTAAGGATCACGATTCGAATCTGAAAAGAGAGTAAAAACCGAACCTTGAAACTTTCAAGGCCCGGAAACTAATCAATCAAACATTGCTTTTTTTAGGCGGCTGTGGCGTCATGAATACCTTCACGCATGACCACTACCTTAAATGACCTCAACTGATAACTAAACTCAGCTATCCGAAAAACTGCATCACGCCCACCTTCCGCGCAAGGCTGATAACCTGTTATCACATCGAAACTGAAGCCTTTTCTCAAAAGCGCTTCTCGACTGGTTTCAAACAGCTGCCCCGGCTGATAGGACTGCATAAGTGACTTTAAAATAATTCTGTTATTTTTTAGTAATTTAACATATGATTTAAACAGACAATCATCTGGAGACTGACGTCTATTATTGTAAGAATTTCGGCAATGATAATCGCAAAACTTCTTATCTGATCGACCCTTTAACTCACTCCCACAGTGGAGACAACCATTTTTAGGTAAAAGTGCTAATGTTTTCATAGTGTGTAAATCTGGTTACAACAAATATAAATGATATTTTAAAAAATCAAAACAAAATAAAATTTTGAACAACCGAGCACTAATGTGATTTATTCTGGACTTAATTGCTTTACTCCACTAAAATACAATTCCCTATACACGAACTGCATTTTTAGCCATACGAAGCTAATTTCCGTACTCGTGCGTATAAGAGACGATTAGGCGAAAAAAAAACCTCTTTTTGAAAAATAAACGAATCTACACGATTAGTACTAATCTAAGAAGGCCGATCACTACACATGACCAACCAAAGGAAAGGGCAAAACAAAAATTCCCATAGTCATTGAACCTAAGCTTTCACCGACTACCATGTGGATCAACATTGGGCAAAAAAAAACGAGCTCATGACCATGACTCGTTCTTTTTAAATACTCATTTTTTATCTGCATCAAGCAGCATGTTCTGCCTTCACTTTTTTTGAGAAGAAAACCTTGACAGTCTTCTCCCCTACCATCCAGTATGCATAATCCACATTATAATAAACAAGTGAGGTTTCTGATGAGGTCGACTCCTCTACACTAGTAAAATAATTAAAATTAAAACCATCTAAAAGCAAAGTATCGCGCGGAATGACAAATTTGTCTTCCCCTTTCAACTCATGCCACTTTTTTAAAATTTTTCGGTTCTTTCGGATGATCCGAAGCACTACCTGTAGCTCCTTATCCGTAGTAACCTTACGGCGATTGTTATACATATTTCGGCAGCTGTCATCACAAAACTTTTTATCCGACCTGCCCTGAAAAGCCGTACCACACTCCAGGCATTTACGACTGATTTTGGATTCCGCGAGTTTCAATACTTTACTCATAAGAATTAACGGTTAATTAGTATGCTGATTTGATTAGTTAAAATAACGAGCAAAAAACAAAAGGAAAAATACTACTCACCAACCCCTATCAGCACACCGCTTCTTTCCCTAATCTGACGCAACAAAAAAAACGCACGAGAAACACAACAAACAACGCTTTAGCATAAATGAAAATTTGCAAATGGCTTTTAATGTAATTATTTTTAAATAAATTATCACTTTATCGCCTTGCAACTTAAACGTTTAATTTCACTCCCGTATCCCATTGAGACTATTTTAGACCCATACTTAAAAAAAGAGAGGCATAAAATGCCTCTCTTGCGCTTCGTAAAAGGGACTAACTGTCCGCGTAAGTCCTTTGGGGCGAAGCCCTAAGACAAACAGGCTAAACTATCAGACTACTAAATTCACTATTTTACCAGGAACTACGATCACCTTCTTCGGAGCTTTGCCTTCTAACACACGCTGCACAGCCTCATCGGCAAGAACTGCCTCCTCGATTTCTGTCTTCGTTAGACCGAGAGACAAAGAAAGTTTCACACGCATCTTCCCATTAAAGGAAATCGGATATTCATGCGCATCCTCCTGTAAAAACTGTTCATCATAAGCCGGAAAACGTGCCTCCTGAATACTACCTGAATGCCCTAATAAAGACCATAACTCCTCCGCAATATGCGGTGCGTAAGGAGCTATCGTCAGTGCAAGTGGTGTTAAAATCGCTCGTTTGTTG
This sequence comes from Nitritalea sp., assembly GCF_054166705.1. Classification (NCBI taxonomy): domain Bacteria; kingdom Pseudomonadati; phylum Bacteroidota; class Cytophagia; order Cytophagales; family Cyclobacteriaceae; genus Nitritalea; species Nitritalea sp. The sequence continues at coordinate 10,983 of NZ_JBSZCV010000022.1, read as the reverse complement.
CACTTTAACGCTGTCAACTCATTTACGCAAATCATAAAACTGGAGACGCTGGTATTAAAGGAATACGACTCTAAATCCTCCTGCGTCTTTTTGATCGTCTTATGTAAGGTTTTCAACTCTTGCCGCGTCGGGGCCTCATCGGAGACTAAAAAAGTACCGTTCGGGTGATACAGACGCCATAGCTTCTTTAAAAACTTGGCTACCCCATCGATACCATTGGTATTCCAAGGCTTAAACTGCTCCAAAGGTCCTAAAAACATCTCATACAAGCGAAGTGTATCCGCCCCATAACGCTGGATAATCTGATCTGGGTTGACCACATTGTACTTCGACTTCGACATTTTTTCGACTTCAGCCCCACAGCGGTACTGTCCATCCTCTAATATAAATGTAGCCTCCTTTAAGTCTGGCCGCCAAGCTTTAAAACGCTCCACATCCAGGACATCCTGATGCACCAAGCTTACGTCTACGTGCATGGCAGCAGTGTCATACTGCTCCCGCAAGCCATAACTCACGAAAGTATTTTGCCCCTTCACGCGGTACACGAAATTCGAGCGTCCCTGGATCATACCCTGGTTAATCATCTTCTGGAAGGGCTCCTGAATCGGAACCAGTCCCCTATCATACAGAAACTTCGTCCAAAAACGACTGTATAAAAGGTGTCCGGTGGCATGCTCGGCACCTCCTATATACAAATCCACCGCCCCCCAGTAGGCCGCAGCCTCGGGCGACACGAAAGCCTCCTCATTTTTCGCATCCATGTAACGGAAAAAATACCAACTGGATCCCGCCCAGCCTGGCATCGTGCTTTTTTCAAGTGGAAAAGCACCCTCCTCAGTTTCGTACACCCAGTTTTGGGCCCTGCCCAAAGGCGGCTCACCCGTCTCGGTAGGCAAATATTTATCCACCTCAGGTAGCACCACAGGAAGTGCCTCCTCTGGTAAAAGGTAGGGTAAATCACCCTTAAAATACACCGGTAGCGGCTCACCCCAGTAGCGCTGCCGCGTAAAAATGGCATCGCGCATCCGGTACTGAATCTTACCACGCCCGATACCCTTCTCCTCTAAAAATGCGATCGCCTGGTCCATAGCCTCCTGCATCGGAAGCCCCGATAAAAAGCCTGAATTCATGATAATGCCTCCCTTACCCGGAAAGCTACCCGCTTCCATGCTCCCCTCGATCACCTGTCGGATCTCGAGGCCAAAATGACGCGCAAAATTATAATCCCGCTCATCATGCGCCGGAACAGCCATCACCGCACCCGTACCATAACCCGCCAACACATAGTCCGCTACCCACACCGGAATGCGTTCTTCATTAAAAGGATTTATCGCATAGGCTCCCGTAAAGGCTCCTGAAATCGTCTTCACATCTGCCATACGCTCACGCTCAGATCGATTCTTAGCCTGAGCCACATAGGCCTCCACCTCTGCACGCTGCTCCTCAGTAACGAGCTGCTCCACGTACTCGTGCTCCGGCGCTAGCGCCAAATAGGTCACCCCATAGATCGTGTCCACCCGCGTGGTAAATACCTTTATCTGCAGCGCCGCACCTTCCACCTGAAAGACCATCTCCGCACCCTTCGACTTGCCGATCCAGTTACGCTGCATCTCTTTAATCGGCTCCACCCATGCTAGCTCCTCAAGCCCCTGCAACAGGCGCTCCGCATAAGCTGAAATCCGCATGCTCCACTGCATCATCTTCTTCCGCTCCACCGGGTGCCCCCCACGCTCCGAAAAACCATCCTTCACCTCATCGTTCGATAGCACCGTCCCTAGCGCCGCACACCAGTTGACCGTCGTCTCCGCCAAATACGTCATGCGGTATTTCAACAAAAAGCGCTGCTGCTCCTCTTCTCCCATCTGCTGCCAGTCCGTAGCAGTTATTTCTGGCGTATCTTCATCGCAGACAGCCCTAAGACCTACATTCCCTCTTTCGGATAAAATGGCCTCCAGCTCTGCTATCGGACGGGCCTTATCCGCTTCCGGGTCATAAAAGCTGGAGAATAATTGCATAAAAATCCACTGCGTCCAGCGGTAGTAGGATGGATCCGAAGTACGTACTTCCTTTTCCCAGTCATAGGCCAGCCCGATCTGCTTCAGCTGCTCGGTATAACGAGCGATATTTTCTTCCGTGGTGACCGCTGGATGTTGCCCCGTCTGGATGGCGTACTGTTCGGCTGGAAGGCCAAAGGAATCATAACCCATCGGATGCAAGACATTATATCCCTGAAGGCGCTTGTAGCGCGCGATAATATCCGAGGCGATGTACCCTAGCGGGTGCCCCACATGAAGCCCGGCACCAGAAGGATACGGAAACATGTCCAAGGTATAAAACTTCGGTCGACTCGGATCTACCTCGGCCTTAAAAACCTGATGTTCCTCCCAGTATGCTTGCCACTTTTTCTCGATTTCCTGAAAATTATATTCCGCCATGCTGTTTTTATGATTCTGCTTGAATAACGCTTGCAAAAATAGAAAAAATCGAAAGAACTCAGCCCCTTCATGAGAATAAGTTGGCCGAAGCCAAAAGTACCTACACTTTATTACATGCGCCAAATTTTATGTATCTTAGAACTTTATCATCCGATTGACGCCCATGAAACCCCATCTGCTTCGTCACCCGATACGCGCCATTCTCTGCGCACTGCTCCTCAGTCTCGGACTGGCAGGCACAGCACAGCTGCAGGCGCAAGCTACAGAAGAAACCCTAGCCTTCGAGCTGACCCAATTACTCGACTTGGGGAGCGACGGTAATTTCTTTGGCCCGGATAGGGCCCGCCTCTATAGCATCGGCCAGGTCAAACAGCTCTATGCGGATCGGCAGTTTCAGCCCCTCTGGACGGATAGCACCGGGATGAACTGCCTAGGCTATGAGCTGGCCTATGAGCTCCGGCAGCTGCGTTACGATGGCTTGATGCCCGAAGACTACCACGGGGACTTGATTCGCGACTGGCAGCGCCGCTACCGCCATGACAGCCCCTCCATGACCGCGATCGCCTATGTGGAACTACTCCTTACCGATGCGCTAATGGGAGCCATGACGCACCTGTACTACGGTAAGGTGGACCCTGAAAGTCTACGTGCAGATTACGATATCCGCAGAAAGTCAAGACAAATCGAAGTCTTAGAAAAAGTGCTGCAAATAGTGGAAACGAAAAAAATCCGCAGCAACTTAGCGGCGCTCAGCCCAGGTTTTAGCAGCTATCCCCGCATGCGGCGGCAGATGAAACAGCTCGACCAGCTTCGCTATGGGGCAGATACGCTTCGATGGTCACGCCTGCAAGTAAGCAGGGGCATTCGCCCAAATGAAACCCACGCTCTCCTCCCCGATGTGCGTCAGCGCATGCTGCTCTTTGGAGATTTAACGAAAGAAGAATTTCTAATCAGTCGGGAAGCTGGCACCACCTACGATAGCACACTGCTACTCGGGGTACGACGCCTGCAGCAGCGACTGGGCCTGAACCAAGACGGTATTTTAGGAAATGGCACCCTGGCCGGAATAAATGAAGCACCCGAACAGCAGATGCAGAAATTGGCTGTCAATATGGAAAGACTGCGCTGGCTACCCGATACCCTAAAAGAAGAAACCGTCGTCGTAGTGAATATCGCGAATTTCCGGATGGACTTGATCCAGAACCGCGACACCCTTTTTTCTACAGAGGCCATCGTGGGAAAAAATTACCGTAAAACGCCCGTTTTTAACGCTGAAATGAGCTACCTCGTCTTTAGCCCAACCTGGACCGTGCCCCCTACCATCCTCGCTAACGATGTGCTCCCCGCGGTAAAAAAGGACATCAACTATCTAAAAAGTAAGCAGATGCGGGTCCTCACCTTCGACGGCAAAGAAGTGAACCCGACGACCATCAACTGGCAGTCCATCACCGCACGGGGCTTCCCCTACATGATTCGCCAGGATCCTGGGCCTCAAAATAGCTTGGGGGCCGTGAAGTTCATGTTTCCAAACCGCTACAATGTCTATATCCATGACACGCCCTCGCGAGAGCAGTTTGGCCGCGATAACCGCGCGCTGAGTAGTGGATGCATCCGCATCCGAGAACCGGAACGTCTGGCCGCCATCCTCTTAGAAGAACAGGGCTGGACGCCAGAACGCATCGCGGCATCTATGAAGCGAAAAACAGAAGAAAATGTCCGCCTAAAACGTCCTATCCCAGTGGTCTTACTCTATTTAACCGCATGGACAGATGAAGGGGGGCGCTTGCAGTGGCGGGAAGACATTTACACGCGAGATGCAGAGCTGGCCGCTGCTTTGCGCAGTAAGAGAACAGCGGCAGGGGGCTCCTCTTAGAGGGGCTCTCCTAAAAAAAGACCTGCAACATAAGGGCTACAGGTCTTTTTTTTCGGATTCTCTAAATGAGACCTAACTCATGGCGACTGAGCATAATGACGCTTTGCCAGGACTTGCCTTTAATCCTCATCCTCTAAATCAGGCCCTTCTTGCGGCTTAAAATTTTCTACGATATCCTGCAGGAGCCCCTGTGCTTTCAGAATACAATCGGCAAACTGGCGGAATGCTCCTTGGCCCCCGGCCAAAGGGGACACATAATCTACGGCATCCTGGATGTAAGGAGGCGCGTCCTGAGGACAAGCACTCAGCCCTACACGGGTAAGAATAGGAAGGTCTATGATATCATCCCCGATAAAAGCCACCTCATCTAGGCGAATCTCTAAGGTCTCAAGAATCTCCATGAGCTTTTTCGCTTTATCCCGCACCCCATGATAGTGAAAATCAAAGTGCAGCACATCGCAGCGATCGCGCACCACCTTGGAGTTTCGGCCCGTAATAGCCCCTACCATGATGTCATTTTTACGCAGATGCGACACGATGAGCCCATCCCGTACATGGAAGCGCTTATACTCCATGCCCGCATTATCGTAAATGATGCCCCCATCGGTCAGCACGCCATCCACATCCGTCACCAGCAATTTAATTCCAGCGGCTTTCGCATGGATTTCGGCCGTCAGGCCATCGAAGTAATCGCGCATATTATTTTCTTTTCTTCCACTGAACGGAATATAAATCTAATCTTCTTTGTTCTAAATTTCGCACGGAGCCCGCTTTCCGCTGCTTCGTAAGTAGGTCCAGGTCCACATCGGCCACGATCGTCGTCTCCGCATTTTCAGACGCTTGTGCCACCACCGCATCGTGCGGAAAAGAAAAATCAGATGGCGAGAAAATGGCCGACTGCGAATGCTGAATGTCCATATTCTCCACCTTGGGCAGATTGCCCACCGAGCCTGTAATGGCTACATAACATTCGTTTTCGATGGCGCGCGCTTTCGCGCAAATGCTGACACGTAAAAAGGCGTTTTTCGTGTCCGTCCAGAAGGGCACAAACAAAATATCCATCTCCTGCTCGGCTAAAATACGTCCCAGCTCAGGAAACTCTACATCGTAACAAATCAATATCCCGATTCTGCCGGCATCTGTATCGAAAACACGGATACCAGAACCTCCCTGAAGTCCCCAGTAGGCCTGTTCATCCGGAGTGATATGCAACTTGTACTGCTTGTCCACCGTCCCATCTCTCCGGCACAGATAGCTCACATTTCGCAACTTCTTACCATCGTACTCTGGCATACTTCCCGCCACGATATTGACATTATAGGAAAGTGCCAGATCCCGCATACGGGTGACGATCTCATCTGTGTAATCTGCCAAATTACGGATAGCCTCCGAGGCATCCATATCGTTAAACTCCGCTAAAAGGGGCGCATTAAAAAACTCAGGGAGGAGGCAGAAGTCTGACTTGTAACCCGATACCGTATCCACAAAAAACTCCACCTGCTGCATCAGGTCATCGACGGTATTAAAGCGCCGCATTTTCCACTGCACCAACCCGAGGCGAACGATGGTTTTTTTATTTCCGATAAGCTTTTCTTCCTTCTCGTAGTAGATATTAATCCACTCTAACAGCGTGGCATAAGCTCGAGAATCTTTATCCTCCGGCATGTAGCGCGTAATAACCTTACGCACGTGAAATTCATTAGCCAGCTGGAAAGAAAGTACGGGGTCGAAAATCTCTTTACTCTTTACCTGATCGATGTACTTCCGAGGAGACATCTGATCTGCATAATTCGAGTAGCCAGGAATCCTACCACCCGCGATTATGGAACGAAGATTTAGGTTTTCGCAGAGCTCCTTTCGTGCGTCATACAGACGACGTCCTAACCGCATGCCGCGGTAGTCTTTATGTACAAACACATCCGTGCCATAAAGCGTATCTCCCTCATCATCATGGGTATCGAACTTACCATAGCCAGTGATCTGGTCGTAAGTATGGTTGTCCCCGAAACGCGCATAGTCCACGATTAAACTCAGCGCCGCCGCGACCACCTTCCCATTGTCCTCTATACAGATTTGACCCTCAGGGAAAGCCTTGAGCTGATTTTTCAGCTCCTCACGGGTCCAGGCACCGCCCGGCTCCTTGTAGATAGACACCATGATGTCGCGGATGTCATCGTAATCAGCTAATTTAATATTACGGAGCTTTAAGCGATGCTCTAACTCTTCTTTCTGCTTACTCATAAAACAAAATTAATCATTTATTTCGGTACAAAATGGCTGCCAAAAGCAAAAATGGGCTTATATTCGGTTCAATTCGCAAAAGAAGTAAACAAATAACAAGCAAAATTTCGTTTACCTCTTACCTGTATACTTAAAATCTTTCGCTATGGTTGTTTTCGATTGGCTGCGCCAACTCATGGAGTTTAAACTCTTTTACATGACAGAAGATTCCTATTTGACGGTAGGACTTTTACTCACCCTAGTCTTTTCTGTCTTCGTCTTACTTCTTGTGGCCGAATGGATAAAGAAAACAGTTGTTCGGCGCATTCTTCCTCGCTATCAAATCGAGCCGGGAACACGTCAGTCTATCGGCACCATCCTAAAATACATTATCCTCACAGCCGGCTTTTTCTCGATCATGCAGACAAATGGCATCGACCTCAGCGCCTTTGGCATTTTAGCAGGTGCCCTCGGTGTCGGTATCGGTTTTGGTTTACAAAACATTACCAATAATTTTATCTCGGGCCTTATCATCCTTTTTGAGCGCCCCATAAAAGTGGGGGATAGAATCGAAGTTGCCAATGTCACCGGTGATGTCGTCAAAATTTCAGCACGCTCCACCACCATCACCACGAATGATAATATTTCCGTCATCGTTCCCAATAGCTATTTTATCGATTCTGAAGTTATCAATTGGTCCCATAACGATCGCATGGTACGCTTTAATTTCCCTGTAGGCGTCTCTTACAAGGAAGACCCCGAGCATATCCGGAAAATCCTCATGGAAATCGCTCGTGAACATCCCGGCGTGATAGAAGATCCCGCTCCCGACATTTTATTTGATGAATTTGATGACAGTAGCCTCAACTTTAACATGCGCGTTTGGACGACGGACTTTACGAATAAACCGAAAGTATTAAAGTCTGAACTTTACTATAAAATTTTCAAACGGTTTCAAGAAGAAGGGGTCGAAATCCCATTCCCTCAGCGCGATTTACATATTGTCTCTGGCGCTGAGCGTTTACGCAAAGAGGATTAACTGTGCCTAAGAAGCCGAGAACAATTCGGACTGTGCGAAGTAGGTAGGTTCCTCCGCATAGATGAAAAGTAGGCCATTCTCTCGAATATAACTCAAAAGTGGAGTGGCCAGCGCGCGTGGAATCGCCGGACAGCCCAGGCTGCGGCCTAAACGACCATGTGCTCGAATAAAATCCTCTTCCGCATAAGCTGCCCCGTGCATCACCACTGCCCGCTCCCGCGCCGCATCATTTATCCCTGGCTCTAATCCGTCCAGGCGAAGAGAATAACCATGCTTTCCCTGATAGGTCTCTGCCGTCTTATAAAAACCAAGACTACTCTTATAGGAATTTAGTTGATTCGAAAAATGACGCGCATATCGCTCGCCCGTATGACGCCCATGCGCAACGAAGGAATGAAAAATAAGCGCTTTAGTCTGCATGTCGAATACCCACAGCCGCTTTTCATCGGACGGCTTCGAAAAATCGACTACGGTTAAGGTTTCGAACACTTCCTCCCTTTCCGCTGCTATCCGCATTCCCCCATTTAAAGCGAGGGTCAGCACCTCTTGTCTCGGAAGCTCCTCTCCTGGATTTGTCTCTAAGAAAGCTTCCCAAAACACCTCACTTTCATCTGTAGAAGTAGGCAAAACGCTGGCCACGTCCGCCTGGTCGTATAGCGTTTTTGGCGAATAGTTCAACAAAACAAGCGGAAACAAAAACAACCCAAATAGATGATTACGTAGCGGCATTGGAAGCAAGCAAAAGCAAGTTGATGTTCAATTTTCCAAAATTACAAGAAAACATGAACTTATGTTCAAAGAAAATACGTTTCTCTCCTGAATAATTTAAAAAAGAAGCAAATGCATCGCGTATGTCGATAAGAACCCTGCGAGCATGTCCCCCGAGAGAACGAAGATTATCTTGTCCGCTTAAAAAATTCTCGTAAGGTAAGTATCCAGTGAACCAACCCTATGTGTTATTTTGTTTAACAATACATCTCCATAATTAAACAAACATACTCTCCCGCTGTTAAGTAACCTATGAAAGTATCCGTTTTTAGAAAAGAGCATTTTAATGCTGCACACAAGCTGAACAATCCAAATTGGAGCAAGGAAAAAAATGAGGCCACTTTTGGCAAATGCAATAACGAATATTACCACGGTCATAACTATGATCTACATGTAAAAGTGACAGGAGAAATCGATCCAGAAACCGGTTATGTATGTGACATGAAGGTCCTCAGCGACCTGATAAAAGAGCACGTTATCGACAAATTCGACCATAAAAATTTAAATTTAGATACCGATGAATTTAAAAACCTTAACCCTACGGCCGAGAACATGGCTGTGGTTATATGGAATATTCTAAAAGAGAAATTAGATTCTAAGTACGACTTAATGATTCGATTATATGAAACAGAGAGAAACTATGTTGAATACGACGGGAAGTAAGCCGATGCAAGACATCGATGAGATTGGCGATGAGCACATCGGCACGTCGACAGAGACACCTCTTAGAGCAGATGCCTTTGAAATGGATGATGAGTTGAAAATGGAACTCATCGCCAAACATTTTAAAGAAATCATGCACATATTAGGACTCGACTTAAGTGATGATAGCCTCAGAGGCACTCCGCAGCGGGTAGCTAAGATGTATATCCAAGAAGTATTTTCGGGCCTTGATCCGAAAAATAAACCGGACATTAAACTTTTCGAGAACAAGTATCGCTACAGCGAAATGCTAGTGGAGAAGGATATCACGTTTTTTTCGAACTGTGAACATCATTTTGTGCCCATCTACGGAAAAGCACATGTCGCCTACATCTCCAATGGTAAAGTGATCGGCCTCTCTAAAATCAATCGAATCGTACAGTACTTTGCGAAGCGTCCTCAAGTCCAAGAGCGTCTCACGATGCAAATCGGTAATGAGCTGAAAGAAATGTTAGGAACAGAGGATATCGCCGTGGTCATCGATGCACACCACATGTGCGTAAGCTCTAGAGGCATTAAAGATGTGAATAGTGCGACTGTCACGTCCTTCTATAGTGGACAGTTCGAGCAGGAAGAAAAGCGTGCAGAATTTATGAAGTATATCACGCTAGGAAAATAAATGAACCAACTATTTATCTACCACTACCTTTCCCGGTAGGTTTTAATCCCGCTTGCGCATGTGAGCGGGATTATTTTTTTATTCACAACAGAGAATCACCTCATTAAACAAGTATACACAGCGCATATTACCACACATTAACCCGATAATACCAAAACATTTTGCGCAGCAAAAGATTAACTATAGTAAAGGAAATACGTATATGAAAGACAGGAATATCGTCATAATTGGCGGAAATACGGGCATAGGAGAAGCCCTTAAAAAACAGTTAGAAGCAGCTGGCGCAAAAGTGTTCAGTTACTCTCGCAGTGGTGATGGCACCAGTAAATTAGATGTAACCGAAGCGTTCACCAGCATAGAAGGCCTTCCAGATGTGGTGCATGGACTCGTGTACTGCCCCGGAAGCATTAATTTAAAGCCTTTCCACAGATTTAAAGTAGAAGACTTTCAAAAAGATTTCGAAATCAATACACTCGGCGCTGTAAAGGTACTGCAAGCCTGTATGAAGCCACTGAAAGCAGCCAAAGGGGCTTCTGTCGTGCTGTTTAGCACCGTGGCGGTGCAAGTAGGACTAGGCTTTCATGCGAGCATTGCGGCCGCGAAAGGAGCTGTGGAGGGACTTACCCGCTCTTTAGCAGCAGAATGGGCACCCAACCAGATTCGCGTAAATGCAGTAGCTCCCTCGCTGACGGACACACCCCTGGCCGCACAGCTACTAGGATCAGAGGATAAAAAAGAAGCCTCAAATAAGCGTCACCCCATGGGCAGATACGGTACGGCAGAAGATGTAGCCTCAGCAGCTTACTTCCTGCTTAGCGATGGTTCCGCTTGGATGACAGGTCAAATCCTACATCCAGACGGCGGTATGTCTGCAATTAAAGGCATGTAAAATTCAGAAAACAATTGGGTTAGACAAAGTGTAGAGAGAAAGGGAATGCTCCCAAGTTTAAAGTACGAGATTATGAAGACTCCACCGGAATCATTTTTGATTTTCAAGGAAGAATTAAAAAAGGCCCGACTGGAAAAGGAAAGGCTAAGAAAAGAGTATGAGGGTAAGCTGGCAGACATGAATAAAGAATTAGACCGATTAAAAGAGCAGATTTCCGCCCAACAAGAATTAATGAAGACTACCTTAGAGTATGCGATTAAATTGGAAGAAAATCTGGATCACTTCAGAGATGAGGTAGTGAGGATACCCCAAAAAATGGGACAGTAAGTTAAGTTAAAAAATAATCCTTAAATTTACTGTTATGACAACAAGAAGAAAATTCACATCGAAGTTCAAGACCAAGGTTGTTTTGGAATTATTAAAAGAGCGCTCCTCGCT
>NZ_JBSZCV010000021.1:0-53313 GCF_054166705.1 Nitritalea sp. | reverse complement strand
CCCTCAAATCAGCCTACTATTCCACCTAGCAAACCCTTCACCCTGCAGATGTCAGTCAACAGCCACTAGCAAAAAGCCCTGATAGATTTTTTCTCCTATCAGGGCTTTTTTATGGGCTTTTCTCTAGTGGGCTAAATGTTATGGCTCGTTTTTCTTGTCATCCGCCTATATTTTTGTATGCTTCGTTTATTAAATATTTCGTTTCTTCAAAGTCTTTCAAGTCTTTAATTGTCAACTCAAAGTCACCCGTTCCAAAGTGTCCTATCTCTCTAACGTCTCGTCCTTGACTGGGCATTGGTTTCACTTCGTCTGGATTTAGTTTCAGATATAAAGTCAATTTTTTTCTATATGTCTGTAAACAAGCAAAATTCTGACTTGTCTTGTAAGCGATATAATTTTTCTTAGGTGTTTCTTCGATTGAACTGTCAATAGTTACTATGAAGTCACGAACAGCGTTAAACAATTCGAGAATATTGTCTTCAAGATTTTCAAAGTGTTCTTCAAGCGAGTAGGTCGCAGTTTTTCTAGTCAATGCTGCTTTTTTGCCTGCTTCAACCATTACTGGATTTTTACCAACAAGTTCTTCTGTGTCTTGATTGGAAGTTGAAGTTGTCCGCTTGTAAACTTCTTCTATGTTTAAAATTCCGTTCTCGTAAGTCTTGTATTGCCAAAGTTCAATGTTTGCTCCCATTACTTGAACTGCGTGTAAGTCGTATTTTTTGTATTCAGGGGCCAAACAAATTACTCTTATGTCTGACCAATCAACGTCAACATTTTTTCCAAAAGCCTTATTTGCTGCAATTTGAAAGTCGCCTTTGTGGTCTTTAATCCAATGCAAATAGTAAAGACTTTGGTTTATGAGGTCAGACGAAGCAACTTTTTTGTATTCAATTATTACTGGGTTGTTGTCTTCTGAAAGTGCTAACGTGTCAATTCGTCCCGAGTGAATGTTACCTGTCGAGAACTCTGTCGCAATAAAACGGCAATTAAAAATTGTTTCCAAGTTGTCTTCAACAAGTTTTTGTAAGTCCTTTTCGAGTTTAAAATCACTCAGTCGAACTCGTTTTGCTTTTCCTTTATCTATTTCAAAAATTGCCATTGTTTTCTATTGTGTCGTGTCGTTTTAAAATGAGCCATAACGTGATTTAGCTTGGAGACGGTGAGCATTCGGAGCCGTTCTCTTCCAGCCTACTCCTAACTTCTTAAAGATACTAAACTTTTAATTTACTCTGAACCGCCCGCTGTATCCAAGGTGATGTTAGGCTCTGGCATTCTTTGGGTTATTCCCCAGCTTGTTCCAACACCTTTTCAAAAAGCTTATCATTAAACCTAAAATTGGTTAACTTTATCTTTTCAAGAATAGGTTTTACCCTTTCTAAAATTCCGATTTGTTTGGCTCTAAGAATTAAACCAAATGTACCCGAATACCTTAAATTAAGCTTTTCTGCTACTTTTCTTCCCTTAAGTTCATCAAGCATAAGAATTGAGCCTTCCATTTCTAAAAATAATGCGATAGCACTTGCCTCACCTTCATCTAAATCCATTTCCAAGATCTGTTGATAATAAGAATTTTCAGGCGAAGCAACCAAAATCCAATCAGGTAGCGTTTTCCCAAACTCCTTTAAAATTATCGGAGTCACAAACACCTTCTTCCCCATCTTCCTTAATAACTCAAGCTCATCAATTTTGTCCAAAATAATTAAACAGCTGGTATCTGAAATAATGATGTTAGAATCTTGCTGCATCTTTTATGATATCCGATGGTGGATAGTTGATTAAGGAAACATCATAATCTGCCAGAATCTCTGAAAATGCTACTTTTGACAAACCAGCTAATTCAGCAGCTTGTCCGAGTGAAAGTTTCCCTGATTCATACATTTTTGCCGCAAGGAATCGTTTTGTATCCTTCTCATCTAATTCAAGATGATCTGGTATCGTTAAAGTTAGATGCTTCATATTCAAAATTTTAATTAACAATTGCTTTTGAAGGTTCTTTTGCTGGAGCCTAACATTTCTCTTCACGCCATTATGGCGCAAAGTATTCTGATTCGGCCTGATAGACGCCATAGTGGCGGCTATTTCCCAATTACAGAAAGGTACAACTACCCCCTTAAATTTCCAAGTTGTCTAACGGACTTTTTAATTGTTCAAAACCACTTGGAGCCTTCCCCTTCTTTGAACAACTTTAAATTAGACAATCGATGTCCAATTTGTACAAAACAATTCAGAAATTTAATATGGATCTATCGAAAGGGTATCCTCTTCAAGAAGCACTTTATTAGTAGGTGCGTCTTGGCCCGACTGATAAATTACAATTTCAATTTCTGGCTTCATGAACTAAACTTTGATTGCTGGTCTTCACGATACTTAATTTTGGCCTTTTTGAGTTCCTGAATCTCTTCATATTCCAAATTTAATCCTAGGTAAGTAGAAGAGAGATCCATACGGTCATGAAAAAAAAGCAAGCGCATCATTCTCCTTAGCTCAACTTTGTGTGAAGGACTTTCCAATTGGAAAAAGACTTTAACTTTCTCGCCATCAAATTTGAATTCTATGAAACTGTCTACTCCTTGAGAATAAGCTGGGCCTCCGTACTATCTAGCAATTGTATAAGTATCAGACCACAACTTTTCCCCAAGTATTGCATAAACTCCAAATTTTACTTGATCAATTTGATTCCAGGAGTAATTAGAATTATTTACATCTATCGAATCTAAACTGATTCTCAGCTCACCTTCTATCTTCCCAAATTTCTTTTCATTTTCATGGGTACCCCAATAGCTTGCAAAGAGAATTAATCCCAATAATGAAAAAAGTATGGTTCGAATTAAATAATCTACGGGTAGACTTAACTTAAACTGACTAGCAATAGAGGCAATTGTTATTAGCAGAATAAAACCCCCATACATCAGCTTAGAAGAATTTATCCTCCAATCCATTCCTTTTAAGGAAATAAAAATTTTTGCTTTGAATAAAGGAGGATTCATTTGATTCTCAGAATTGTCCATAACGTGATTCAGCTTGTAAACAGCGGACCTTCGGAGCCGTTCTCTTCCAACCTACTCCTGAGTTCTTAAAGATACTGAATTTTCCTATTTACCTTGGACCGCCCGCTGTATCCAAGGTGATGTTAGGGTGCGTATTCCCTTTTTCAAAGTTCAATCGAAATCTTGACCTTACCCCCAATCCTTTTTCTACTATTTCAAAAAGCGTTTTAAGTGTAAGGTTGCTACCATTATTCTCCACCCTTGAAATATAGGCCCTCTTTTTATCCACCAATTCCGCCAATTGCTCCTGGGTAAGATTCTTATTCTCTCTGGCTTTCTTTAAAAGCAATCCAATTTTGAATGACTCAAAACCCCTTTCCAATTCATCCCTGCGTTCGGTTCCTTTGATCCCGTATACTTCGTCTTTGATTTCTTTCCAACTCTTAGTATTCATTCCCTTTTTTTTCCTTTTTGAACTTCCTTTTCAGCGTAATATTCATCCCTCAGCTTCGACGCCTTTTGTATTTCTTTGATTGGGGTTTTTTGAGTTTTCTTTTGGCAGCCATTGAGAAGTATCACTAGCTTTCCTTCATCGAAAAAACAAAACACTCTCCAAATATTAGATGCCAACTGAACCCTTGCTTTATATAACCTTTTCTTTGTTTAGATAGGTTTCAGGTAAGTCTCCGGAACTCTTTCAAAGGTTTCAATAGCCTCGATGACCTTAAAAATCTTGTTTTGAACTTTTTCTGTTTGAGCTTTTAAAAAGTTCTCAAAATGGTCCTGATAAGCAATGACTTCTCTTACTTTTCCCATAACGTAAATGTAAACCTTAAGTTACTATTTTCAAAAATGAAAAAACTATTCGTTTCACCTTGAAGGTTCTTAATATGCACTCTAACTTATACTATCTGTCTGGAAAAACCAGTCCTAACTATCCAATGGTAGGTAATCTGTCTGGTTTTTACCAAATCTAAGCATTTCCCATCAAAAATCTAGGCTCAGATCATGGTGTTCTTAGGTTTTGTAGAATGTTAAAAATCTGTGTCTTCTGTCGTAAACCTATCGGCTGAGCTACTCTGACAATATTTTCTTGAAAGGATGGTGGTAGTGGCATGTGGAGGGTAAAGTGAAAGGTAAACGCTGGAAAAGATCAGCCGTGCCTTACCTTCGGTGTAGGAAGCCGGAGGCCGAAAGACCCAAGCACCGCTAACATAAAGAAAAACCAAGACACAGTTTAATGATCTATCCCGTGAGCACAAGCGATTTTAGGAAAATCCTAAAGCAAACGAAAGGAGCTCAGGAAAAATCGAAAGCAAACGAAAGCAAACGAAAGGGGTTTTAGTGAAAATCGAAAGCAAACGAAAGCAAACGAAAGGGATTTTGGTGAAAATCGAAAGCAAACGAAAGCAAACGAAAGGGGCTTAGGGAAAATCGAAAGCAAATGAAAGTATTTGTTTGGATCAAATGGGGGCTTCCGCCGAGACGTGTATTGGAGGTGTTCTTCCTTTCAGCGAGAGGTTGCCAAGTCTATTTTATAAAAAATAGAAAAAAATACGCATCTATCCTCAATCGGTTTAGATTTTTTGCTAAGGGCTATTTTAGCATCTACGACGGCGTAGAGCAGTTTTTCCTGTGGCAAGACGGCTTTTTTTCTTGTAAAATTTTCGCAAACTTAAAGCTCCATTATCAAGAAGCCCATGAAACCAAATGTACTTATTCGTGCAGCGCTGATCGTAAATTATATGGTCTTCGCAGTGCTACTCAACTCTGTCGGCGCGGTCATTTTACAGGTGCAGCGTAGTTTCGACGTCTCCAAGGCAGATGCTTCCGTCCTCGAAGGGTTTAAAGACCTGCCCATTGCCATTTTTTCTTTTTTAGTGGCCTCCTTTCTGCCTAAGCTGGGCATTAAAAGGGGGATGCTACTTGCCCTCCTGGCGGTCGGCAGTCTCTGCTTGCTGATACCGCTGGCGGCAGACTCCTTTTGGTATTTTAAGTTGCTCTTCGCCGTAGTAGGTCTTTCATTCGCGCTTATTAAGGTAAGTGTTTTCGCTACGATCGGCCTGATCACCAGCGATACCCAACAGCATTCCAGCCTGATGGCCACGATTGAGGGTTTTTTTATGGTGGGGGTGCTGCTGGGCAATGTCTTTTTTTCGCTTTTCGTGAACGATGCTGACCCAAGCTCGCGCGAATGGCTGCAGGTATATGGCTACCTCGGAGCTTTATGTTTTTTGGCCGCAGGCCTGCTGGCCTACGCCACCCTAGAGGAGGGGGAAGCCAAGCAAGAAAACAGCTCTGCTCGGGAGGATTTTCTGGGCATGCTGCGGCTGTCCGTGCAGCCTTTGGTGCTGGTGTTTGCGGGCTCCGCCTTCCTTTTTGTGCTCATAGAGCAGTCTTTTATGACCTGGACGCCAACCTTTTATCAGGAGGTTTTACGCGTGCCTGCTAGTATGAGCATACAGGCGGGTGCCGTGCTTGCGGGTGCTTTGGCCCTAGGCCGCCTACTGGCCGGCATCGTCCTGCGCTACGTACACTGGCTGACCTTTACGCTATGCTGTACGGTGCTGGTGGGGGCTTGCATTCTGCTGACCCTGCCGCTCAGTGCCCAGGGTGCCGATGCGGTTCTGGAGATCAGCTGGCTGCGTGCGCCTTTCGTGGTGTACCTCTTTCCGCTGCTTGGTGTTTTTCTGGCGCCTATCTATCCCACTATCAATTCGGTGGTGCTGAGCGCACTGCCTCGCTATAAGCAAAGCGCCATGTCGGGGCTTATCGTCGTCTTTAGTGCGCTAGGAGGAACGACGGGCTCCATTCTTACGGGCCATATTTTCGAGGCCTATGGTGGTGTTCAGGCCTTTTATTTTGCCTTAATTCCCGTAGTGGCACTTTGTCTGGTGCTCTACCTACTGCATGTACAAGTAAAAAAACGTGATCAACATGCCTCATAAACCCATTCATTTTCCCGAGAGTTTCCCGGGATTATTTGAGGAAGTGCAGACCTCTTCCTTGTTTGCAGATTCCAAAACTTTCGTAGACCTGATTCCACAGGCAGATGCTGAGGTGGTGATGGCCGCTTACACACAGGCCTGCCAAGCCCCTGATTGGGATTTAGCCGCCTTCGTCACTACTTTTTTTCATCCGGAGCCCGTGCTGGAGCCCGCCTTATTAAAGGAGCAAGAGCAGGAAAAGAAACCACAAGCTGAAGAGGGTGCTGGGGGGAGGGTAGCAGAAACCCCTGATGCTCTCCTTTCGAGTGGGGCCGAAGCGAAACAGGTACACTCCCTGGAAACGCACCTGCATGCGCACTGGAAGGTGCTGCGTCGTGCAGCAGATGAGCACCGGCCACCTAGCTCCCTGCTGCCGCTCCCTTACGCTTATGTGGTGCCGGGTGGGCGCTTTGGGGAGATTTATTATTGGGACAGCTATTTTACGATGCTGGGCTTGGCAGAAAGTGGTGAAAATGACCTGCTGGAGGCGATGTTAAGGAACTTTGCTTCGCTAATCGACACCATAGGCTTTATTCCGAATGGAAATCGTAGTTACTTCCTCAGTCGCTCACAGCCACCGTTTTTTGCCTTGATGCTGGAATTGGCCGTGGAGAAGTTGGGCCGACAGGCTCTTTATACGGAGTTTTATACGCAACTGGAGCGGGAGTGGGCCTTTTGGGAGGCGCATCGACGGGTGGACCTTTCGGAGGGGCAGTACCTTTTTCGCTATGATGATGCCGCGCATAGTCCACGGCCGGAGTCTTTTCGCGAGGATGTGCATTTAGCGCGGGAAGTTGCAGACCCGCAAGCTCTTTACCGGCATCTGCGTGCGGCCTGTGAGTCAGGTTGGGATTTTAGCTCCCGCTGGCTGGCGGACCCGCAGCAGTTGAGCAGCATCCGGACAGCGGCACTTTGTCCGGTGGACTTAAACAGTTTGTTGTATCAGCATGCCCGCATAGCGGCCACTGCGGCAGGCCTTTCGGGCCGAGAGGTGGAGCAGCGCATCTGGAGAGAGCGGCAGGAGCAGTTGCGGAGTGCTGTGCTGCACTACTGTCGCGATGCGGAGACAGGAGTTTTTTTAGATTACGATGTGGAGCAAGGTAGGTGTACCGAGGTTCCTTCTGCGGCCATGGCCTTCCCGATCTGGGCGGGTCTGGCAGAGGGCCACATTACGTCCGCAAGTTTGGATTTTCTGGAACGAGAGCTTTTAAAACCCGGCGGCATCGTATGTACGCCAGTGTATAGCGGGCAGCAGTGGGATGCTCCGAACGGCTGGGCACCCCTGCAGTGGATCGCCTATCAGGCATTTCAGCTTTCGGGGCGGCAGGCACAGGCTCGCCTGCTGGCAGAGCGCTGGTGTTCCTTAAACGAGGCGGTCTTTCAGCGTACGGGCAAGATGATGGAAAAGTACCATGTGGAAGATCTCAGCCTGGAAGCTGGGGGCGGAGAGTACCCCGTCCAAGATGGTTTTGGGTGGACGAATGGGGTGTACTTAGCCCTGCGTGCGGCGCTGCGCAAAGAAGCCTAGCCCTTCCCCGGAAGGCGGAAGTTACCAGTGCCTACTGGAAGAGTTTCGGTCTCCGTCTGGGCAGGCTAGGCCCGGCCGTCTCGGCAGGTTTGGCTGATTTCTGCGAGAGCTGCAGGGTCTATCCATCCTGCTTCGGCCGCATGGCGGGCGGCTGCTTCGGTGGTTTCGCTGAGCAAAAAGGGGATGCCGAGCCCTTCAAAGCGCTGCCGGAATGTTTCCATTTCTGCTGTCTTGGCTGCTTTCACGTGCCGGATGTAAACGGCTTTGATGCGTTTGGGGTCCCTTTGCGCCACGCGCCAATAGATCTCCGCGTCCTTCTGGCCGGAGTCTCCGATGAGTAAAAAGTCCAGCTCACGGTGCAGCGAAAAGATATGGTCGATCTGCTGCAACTTATGAGCCTCATGGCTGCCAGCGATAAACTGCTCGCGGGAAATTCCCAGGTCCCGGAGCATTAGGGGGCCAAGCGGCAGGCGATGAGCCTCTAGAAATTCTGTCAAAAAATCGTAGAGGTTCCAAGGGGAGCTGGAGACATAGAAAAAGGGATGCTGCGGCTCTTGGGCATGCCCCCGGCTGAGGGCCCGGTAGAAGGGGGCGACCCCTCCGAATGGTAGCCGCGTGTGGGCGTTTCCCAGAAAGGTTGTTTTAAGCATTTCCCACAGGCGTGTGGCTCCGGTCGGCACGATGGTGTCATCGATATCGGAGATGATTCCGAAGCGGCTTTCGGTGCCGGGGATGTAGCAGTAGGCGGTGGCGCTAACCTCTGGCTGGCTGGGCAGAAGCTTGTCTTCCAGCTGCACGCGCAGGCTGAGCACATGGGGGTAGGGGCTGGGGGACTGGGCATAAGGGACTCTAAAGGCGAAATAGCCTTCCTCATCGCAGCGGGTCCGGTGGGTCTTCCCTCCGATGTGGGCACTGACCGTGCCAAAGGGGATTTCCCAGCTCATGAAGCGCTTGTACATTTTTCGGAAATTTCGGAAGCGGCTGTCTTCGATAGTAGAGAGGCCGATGCCGCGATCGCGCAGGACACGGCCCATGAAATAAAGTTCTTCCGTATTTCCGAAACCCTTGTAGGGCATGACCATTAGACTTCGAATGAGTCCAAAACGTAGGCCTAGCTGCAGCTTAACTGTGGAGAATCCGCGTTTTAGTGGATAGAGCAGCTGGAGGAAAATTGTTTTCAGCATGAGAAAATGGCTTCAGGGGTGCGTTTTTATTCCGCCGCGCTAAGTCTCCGGGGGAGTTTGGCTATCGGTAGCAGCATTTCCAGAATGTCTGACTATCCTGAAGGAGGCGGAAACCACTGATAATTATTATCTTTGTACCATGCAAGTATCCACCAAAACCGATATCCGTCAGCTGTCACTGGCTGAACTGGAGGCTTTTTTCATCGCTCAAGGTGATAAAAAATTCCGCGCCAAGCAAGTGTATGACTGGTTATGGAACAAGTCCCTAAAGAATTTCGACGATATGACGAACATTTCCCTCAGCACGCGGGAGATGCTGAAGGTGCATTTTGTGATCAATCATGTGCGGGTGGATGTCATGCAGCATTCGGTGGATGGGACGATTAAGAATGCGGTGAAACTGCATGACGATAAGATCGTGGAGTCGGTCCTCATTCCTACGGAAAAGCGCATTACGGCCTGTGTCTCCTCCCAGGTGGGCTGTAGTTTGGACTGTAATTTTTGCGCGACAGCGCGCCTGAAGCGGATGCGCAACTTACAGCCGGATGAGATTTACGATCAGGTAGTGGCCATTAAGGAGGAGGCGGAGCAGTTTTTTCAGCGTCCGCTGACCAATATCGTGTTTATGGGCATGGGGGAGCCGCTGCTAAACTATGCGAACGTGCTGGCAGCCATCGAAAAGATTACTTCTCCCGATGGTTTAGGCATGGCGCCGCGCCGGATTACGCTTTCTACGGTGGGGATTCCGAAGATGATTCGGCGCATGGCAGATGAGGAGGTCAAGTTTAACCTGGCGGTTTCGCTGCATAGTGCGATTAATGAGACGCGGAGCCAGCTGATGCCGATAAACGATAAAAGCCCACTGGAGGAGTTGGCAGAGGCTCTGGTGTATTGGTATCAGAAGACCCAGCGCCGGGTCACGTATGAGTACGTGATTTGGCAGGGGATTAATGATGACGAGCGGCATGCCCGTGCACTGGTCAAATTCTGCCGCCACATTCCGTCGAAGGTAAATATTATTCAGTATAATCCTATCGACGAGGGGGATTTCCGACAGGCAGCGCAGGAGGCGGTGGACATGTATGTGCGCATTTTGGAGGAGAATGGGATCGTGGCGAAGGTGCGCCGCTCACGAGGACAAGATATCGATGCGGCCTGTGGGCAGCTGGCAAATAAAAATGAGGTGGCCACTTTAGTAGAAAAGAAATGAGAAGAGAGATTGGATTGGGCATGCTATTTTTCCTTTTTGGCTGGGGCGCTTTCGCGCAAGAAATGGGGGATGTTCGCCTCCAAGGTGGGGGTGACTACCGCATCGGTTTTATCCAAAAAGCAGGAACGCATGTAGGTGCGGAGTATTTTTTCGCGGACATGTTTTCGATAGCACCCACGTTTACGGTGTGGTTTCCAGAGGTGGGGAACTCTACGAATGTGAATGTGGACCTGCGCTACTATTTGACCAGAGGGGTTACACAGGTGTATATCATGGGGGGGTATAATAATTATTGGATCAATTTACAACCGGGAGATCCGGGGCTTCGGCAGACGCGTCCCGGGGCAAACTTTGGGCTGGGCGCTTTTATTCGGGCGACGGAACAGTTTGGTTTTACTACCCAGTTTTCTTTGCAGAGCCAAAATCAGCGTGCGCAGTACTTGCGGGTAGGTGTAGTTTACCAGTTTTCTTTGTGATTTATTAGTAGCTTTTTATTAAAAAACCCCCAATAAGTGTCTAACTTTTTGGGGGCACATTAGGGTGTAGACAGGCTTTTTCTCAGTAGAGTCTGAGGAGTTTTGATGTTTCTTTAATGCAACACTCCTTAGCATCAGCACTGCATTTAACTTTTCTTACTGAACTCAAATAGCTTGCGTTTCTCGTCTTTGCTTAGAGAGTCGTAGCCTTTTTCAGCGATTTTATCGAGGATGGCATCGATTTCCTCTTGGGTCGTTAGCGTACTTCTGCTGGAAGCGCTGCTTTTGTTGCCGAATTTTTTGCTCGTTTCTTTCTCTTTCGGGCTACCTCCTACTGTAAAGCTGGGCGATTTATCTGGGGACTCTCCCTTTTTGCGGTAGGTTACCCGGATGGCAGGTCGAGATTTGAATAGCTTTTCGAAGAACTGCCCTACCGTCTGTACGATTCTTCCCAGGTCATTCCCTTTTTTCAGTTGGAGGATATAGAAAAAGCCCATGGCTGCCCCTCCGAGGTGGGCCAGTTCGCCACCTGCATTTGCTCCTGCGCTGTTTGCAAAGGCGATGATGACATAAAAAATGGCGATATATTTAATTTTAACGGGGCCTAAGAGGAGTAGTTGGAAGGTTCTGTTCGGATCTAGGGTAGCCGCGCCGACTACCACGGCATATACTCCGGCGCTGGCTCCTAGCATGCGTGAGCTGGACACTGCCTCGGAGAACATCGGGGATATGTTGTAAATAAGCAAGTAGAGACCAGCACCTGCTAGTCCGCCGAGCACGTAAATATTCGCTAATTTTCTACTGCCGAGGTATTCATTTACCACAAGCCCGAACCAGTAGAGGAAGAGCATGTTAAACAGGATGTGGAAGATGCCTTCATGTAAAAACATGTAGGTAAAGAGCGTCCAAGGTTGAAAGAGCAGCTGCCCGAGGTCAGCGGGAAGCATGAGAAAGCCGACTAATTTGCTGTAGGCAGCACCTGCTCCACCGATGGCCATGACGACCCGAAAGAAGAGCATCACGAAGAAGACGATTAAATTGATCGCCAGCAGTTTATACAAGCTGTTATTGCTGTATTTAAATGCATTTTTTAAGTTATCCCAAAATCCACCGTACATCTTTTACTTCTTATTTTTTAGTAGCGTAAGCCGCTGTTTCTTTTCCAATATAGAATCATTATGGCTCCTATGAGGAGTCCTGCTAGGTGGGCGAAATGCGCCACGTTATCGTATGGGTTTCTGTTTAATAGGTTATAAATGGTGTATAAGCTATAAAACAACACGAGATATTTCGCACGTACTGGCATGGGAGGGATGAGCAGGAAGAGCTGCAGGTTAGGGAAGAGCATCGCGAAAGCGATCAATATCCCGAACAGGGCTCCCGAAGCCCCCACCATGGGGACGTTTACTTGATTATTTCGTGCTCCCTGCATGTCGCGAACGGCTTGCCTTTCTAGATTTTTACGTTGTTCTCCCGAAGCGCGTTCGTAGTCATCGATAAAATCATACACCGTACTTCGGTACAAGTGAGGGTAGTCGCGCACGAACGCCACGAGGCGATCTGGATCGGGATCGGCCGCGAAGGCTTCGATCTTTTGATCCATGCGATGCACTTTAAAGGAAGTATAACCGGAATAGAGTAATCCTGACCCGACGCCACATACCATCCACAATGTCAGTAACCGTTTAGGCCCCAAAGATTGTTCCAATAAGGGGCCAAAAACGAATAATCCCAGCATATTCGAAAATAAATGCCAGCCATCGGCATGCATGAACATGTAGCTGATGTACTGGGTGGGGATAAAGCGGGGGCTTTGGATGTAATAAAGTGCGAGTATGGCCTGTAGTTCGGGCAGTACAAAGCTTACCACGAGGAAAGAACCTATGGTGATCAGCAGGAGGGCTTTTACAGTGGGCGTCAGGTTGTTTAACATGCTTCGTTAGCTAAAGAAGGAGCGAAGACGGTCCGGTCCTAATTTGATAAAGGTTTTATTTCCGGCCAGGCCGTAGTTCGGTTGTTCACAAGCGAAGAGCTGTCCTACCAGCGTCTCCATTTCTAATTTATCCAGTTGCGCGCCTTTTTTCTTAGCGGCGCGTTTAGCGAGCGCGCGTGCGAGGTTTTCTCTGGTACCTAAAGATAGTTTATCCTTAAAGTGTTTAAACTGTTCGAGGAGTCCTTCGAAGAGTACTTTACCGTCACTGACAGGCACATCTGCCGGAATCCCTTGGATGAGTATGGTATCCTGTCCGAAAACATTTAGCTCGAAGCCTAGGCGTCGCAGGTCCTCCATGATGTCGATCACGAGGGCGAAGTCGGCAGGATGCAGGCTAAGGTGCTGGGGAAACAGGCACTGCTGGCTGGCTCCTTGTTGCTTTTCGTACTGGCGCATGTAACGTTCGTACAGGACGCGCTCATGTGCGGCCTGCTGGTCGATGATGACCAGGCTTCCGGAGAGCTGAGCGACGATGTAGCTGCCATCGATTTGGAACGTCATGCCGGCCTGTTCTTTTTCGAGTGGCCCACGTTTCGGAGCGGTGGCTCCTAGATGTTCCTCTTCATTTGCCCGAGAGGCAAAGGTCATTGTTTCTTCCTCTCGACTTAGCTGTCTGGGGTCTGGAGCTTGCTGGCCAGCAGGTTTTGGCGCTGGCGCCCCCCCTTCTGCTCCTGCTTCGAAGAGCTGCTCCCAGCCCCGTGCGGATGGGCGCTGAAAGCCAGGGCGAAAGTCCATGCGGTTCGTGGTGCTTGCGCTTTTATCTGGATAAAGGGTACGCTCATCCACTTCAATACGATGTTCTTCGTCTAGCGTTTCTTGCTGGCGGGCATTTTTCTGGAAATTATCAGTGAAGTTCACGTCCATATCGAAATCGATCGTGGGGACGACCAGGTGACCTCCAAGCGCCTGACGTAGGGCTGTCTTCACGACGCCGTAGATGGTGCGTTCATCGTCAAATTTTATCTCTGTTTTCGTCGGGTGGACATTAATGTCGATGTGTTTCGGGTCGATTTCCAGGAAGAGCACGTAGAAGGGGTGCAGGTCAGATGCGATAAGCCCTTCATAGGCCGTACAGACGGCATGATGCAGATAGGGGCTGCGGATGTAGCGATGGTTCACGAAGAGGTACTGTTCACCTTTTGTTTTCCGTGCGAGTTCGGGTTTACCTACAAACCCGCTAATGGTTAGGAAAGGGTTTTCCTCCTGAGTGGCGATGAGCTGGCCGCGGTACTGCTTGCCCATCAGCGCCACGATGCGCTGCTGCAGCGAGCTCACGGGCAGCTGGTAGAGCTCCATGTCCTGCTGATGGAAGCTCATTTTAATTTCGGGATGCGCCAAGGCTACGCGTTGGAATTCCTCTACGAGATGCCGCATTTCCACGGCGTTTGACTTGAGGAAATTACGCCGCGCGGGCACATTAAAGAAAAGGTTTTTCACTGCGATGGCGGTACCGTCGGGGAGGGCGTCGGGCTTCTGTTCTTTCACCTCTGAGCCTTCTATGAGCAGGCGTGTTCCCAGTTCATCACTGGCGCGCTTGGTTTTCATTTCCACCTGCGCTACTGCCGCTATGGAGGCCAGGGCCTCTCCCCGGAAGCCGAAGGTTTTAATGGCGAAAAGATCTTCTGAGGCCCGGATTTTCGAGGTAGCATGGCGCTCGAAGCTCATGCGCGCATCGGTGCCGCTCATCCCCTTTCCATTATCGATAACTTGGATGAGCTGCTTGCCGGCTTCTTTGATATGTACTTGGATGTGGGTAGCCCCTGCATCTACGGCATTTTCTAAGAGCTCCTTTAGCGCCGAAGCGGGGCGCTGAACGACTTCTCCGGCGGCTATTTGGTTAGCGATAGCGTCTGGAAGAAGTTGGATAATATCACTCATCTAGTTCGTCCCTTTCTTAAGCGATTTAAAAAGAAGAGGCCCGCGATGGAAACACCGCCATAGCCCAGTACATATAGCATAATAGGTCCAAGGTACACATAACCGAAAAAACTTCCTACTAAGAAGATAAGGATTAGCAGGCGTAAAATACCTGTCTGGCTAGCGGCACTACTTTTTCTGCCGCCGATGCTGCCTCCTTGGGCGAAGGCACCACGGATCCCACTGCCATAATCGCCCTGCAGCCGCTGCCGTTCGGAGTCCTCACTAGCGATTCTACCATCTGCCTGTAGTTCTCGGCGAATGCGCTCGGTGCGCTGCTCTATTTCCTCACGCACGGGATCGTAATAGCGTGGTTTGATATCGAAACGCATCGGCTTGGCCGTTCTAAAGATGGATGGAAATTTCATGGGCTACACTCTTCAATTTTTACTCTATTTCCTTCGTTACTGGATTGAATTTGTTACATTCGATCTGTTAGACAAATAAAATCAAGTAGCTTTGTAACGAACTGTCACTTTTACAAAGTTATCCTAATTTTCAGGTTTTTAAAATTAAACAGCGCCATGACCCGAAAAGTTTACCTCATTTACTTCGCTACTTTTTTGCTTTTTTGGCCCTTACGGGCCCAAAATAAGGATCCGCTCCTAACGCGCGATTTTGCGGAGCAGATGGCTTGGGTGGAGGCGCAGTTTCAGGCCATGAGCTTGGAAGAGCGTATCGGGCAGCTTTTTATGGTGGCGGCCTATTCGAATAAGGGGGCAGCGCATGAAGCGGCGATCGCGCGCTTGGTCGAGCAGGAAGGAGTAGGTGGATTAATCTTTTTTCAGGGTGGCCCTGGACGGCAGGCTTCGCTGACGAACCGGTATCAGGAGCTGGCTAAGGTGCCATTATTTTTAGCGATGGACGCGGAGTGGGGCATGCAGATGCGGCTGGACTCGCTCCCTGCTTTTCCGCGTGCCATGACCTTAGGTGCGCATACCCGTCCGGATCTGATCCGCACCATGGGGAATGAGATCGGCCGGCAGTTCCGTGAGATCGGCATGCATATCAATTTCGCTCCGGTGGTGGATGTGAATGCGAATCCGCGTAATCCGGTGATTGGGAATCGTTCTTTCGGCGAGGATCCTGTGCGAGTGGGTCAGCTCGCTACCGCCTACATGAAGGGGCTGCAGGAGCAAAAAGTTTTGGCGAACGCCAAGCATTTTCCCGGTCATGGAGACACGGAGGCGGATTCCCATCATACGCTGCCGATCATCCGTAATAGTCGGGCGCATCTGGAGGAGGTGGATTTAGTGCCTTTCCGCATGCTGTTTCAGGAGGGCCTTACCAGCGTGATGGTGGCACACTTGCACATTCCTGCACTAGATGCTACCCCGAATCTGGCCACTACGCTTTCTCCGAAGGTGGTGCAGGGTCTGCTTCAGGAGGAAATGGGCTTTCAGGGGCTGGCTTTTACGGATGCCCTGAACATGAAGGGGGTAAGTAATTTCAATACACCTGGCGAGGTGGACCTAAAGGCACTGCTGGCGGGGAATGATGTCTTGCTTTTTGCCGAAGATGTACCGAAAGCGAAGCGGCTTATTCTAGAGGCGCTGCGCAAAGGGGAGCTCGATGAGCGCGTCCTGAATGCGAAGGTAGTGAAGATTTTAAAGGCGAAATACTGGGCGGGCTTACATCGGCAGGGGCCTGTTTTTACGGCAGGACTTACCGAGCGCCTGCATACCCCGGCCACCGATGCGCTGCTGAAGGAGCTGTATGCGGCCTCGCTCACGGTACTGGATAATGAGGATGGGTTTTTGCCCATGAAATTTTTAGACTTGAACCGCATCGCCACGCTGACCATAGGCGGAGATGGGAGCGTTTTCCAAGAAAAATTCGATCGGTTTGCCGAGGCCAAGCATTTCAGTATCTCAAAAGGGGAGACGAGCCGTGCGCTCCGGGATAAGTTGGCGGAATTTGATGTGGTGGTCGTCAATTTGATGGGTGTAAGCGGTGGTGCTGGCAGTAATTATGGATTGAACCGGATGGATATGGTTTGGCTGAAGGACTTGGCCAAGGGGAAGACGGTGGTACCTGTGCTGTATGGCTCTCCTTATGCGCTGGCCGCGCTCAGCGGTTTAGGGAATGTGGTGGTCGCCTATGAAAACAATCGTTACGTACAAGATGTAGTGCCAGAATTGCTCTTTGGTGCCCGCGGCACCGAAGCCCGATTACCTGTTACGGCTTCTTTTAGCTGGAGAGTAGGAAGTGGTGAGGATGTCCTGCCCTCGGGGCGCCTGGGTTTTTCAACACCCTTTCAGCAGGGGATGAATCCGGATGCCTTGGCGGAAATCGATCAGATTATGGAAGAAGGCATGCGACGACGGGCTTTTCCGGGCGGCGTGGTGCTGGTGGCCAAGTCGGGGAAGGTAGTTTTCGAGCGGGCTTATGGTGGCCACATGTACGAAGGGGGCACACCGACGACTCCCCAATCCATTTATGACTTGGCTTCTCTTACGAAGGTACTGGCCACGACACAAGCGGTTATGTTCCTCGCAGACAGGGGTTTATTGGATGTGGAGCAGCCACTCGAACGCTACTTGCCTGAGCTACGCCAAACGAATAAGGGGAGGCTCAAGCTGCGCGATGTGCTGCTGCATGAGGCAGGCTTAAAGGCATATCTTCCCTACTATTCAGAGACTTTAGAAAAGCGGGCATGGAAGTCCGTTTACTATCAGCCGAAGCAGCAGGAAGGGTTTTCGCGTCCTGTCGCGGCCGGCATGTATGCGATGGATCACTTGCGTGACAGTATATGGCACTGGACGATTCAGTCAGAGCTAAACCCTCCTAAGGCTGGTGGGCGTGCGGGATATGTATATTCGGATCTTACCATGTACCTACTTCAGGAGGTGGTAGAGCGTCTGGTTCAGGAACCTTTAGACCGCTTTTTAACCCGGACGGTGTATGCGCCGATGGGGCTGCGGACGCTGGTCTTTAACCCTTTGGAAAAACTCCCTTTGGAGCGTATCGCCCCCACGGAGTATGATGTGCTCCTACGAAAAACGCTGGTGCATGGCTATGTGCACGATCCTGGGGCAGCCATGTTCGGGGGGGTAGCGGGGCATGCCGGGCTCTTTGGTCAGGCCTACGACGTGGCAGCGGTGCTGCAAATGGCCCTGAATGGAGGTTTTTATGGAGACTTAGCGCTTTATGGACCCGAAACCATCGCCACATTTACAGACTACCAGTCTTCCATCAGCAGGAGGGGCTTCGGATGGGACAAGCCAGAAAAAGAGTTGGATAAGGGCGGAAGTGCGGGCAAGTTGGCCCCTAAATCCACCTTCGGGCATACGGGCTTTACCGGGACCTGCGCCTGGGCGGATCCCGATAATGAGTTGATCTATGTGTTTCTGTCGAATAGGGTGCATCCGAATGCGGAAAACAATCTTCTGATCAAAGAAAGCTATCGGCAGCGTATCCATGATGTCATCTACAAGTCGATGCAGATAGAATTATTTCAGGAACGTTTATTAGATGCCGAGGATTAGCGGATTGATTTTTGCTTCGTAACGATAGTCACCGAATTTAATGAACATTTTCCCCCTACTTTGCTGTTTATACAGCATTAAATACAGAAGCGCATGAAAATAGGCATTGTTTGTTATCCCACCTTTGGCGGCAGTGGTGTAGTGGCTACGGAGCTAGGTAAGGCACTTGCTAAGGTGGGGCACAAGGTGCATTTTATTACGTATAGACAGCCCACCCGTTTAGATTTTTTTAGTGAAAACCTCTTTTATCATGAGGTAGATATTAAAAGCTATCCGCTCTTCGAGCATGCGCCTTATGAGCTGGCGCTGGCCAGCAAGATGGTGAATGTGGTCAAGTACGAGCAGCTGGATCTGCTTCACGTGCATTATGCGATTCCCCATGCTTCTGCAGCTTTTATGGCCAAGCAGATTTTACGCGTACAGGGCATCGAGATTCCAGTGGTTACTACGCTACATGGAACAGATATTACGCTGGTGGGGAAAGATCCGAGCTACGAACCGGTGGTGACGTTCAGCATCAATCAGTCAGATGGGGTAACGGCAGTCTCGGAAGACCTACGTCAAGCGACCTTCGCGCATTTCGATGTGCAACGTGACATTCGTGTCATTCCGAATTTTATCGACTTAGACCGTTTTAAGAAGCAGAAAAAGGAACATTTCAAGCGGGCGATTTGTCCGCATGACGAAAAACTTTTAGTACATACCTCTAACTTTCGCAAAGTAAAACGCGTAGAGGATGTTATCCGTGTCTTTTATGAGCTGCGAAAGCGTATTCCTGCCAAACTTCTTTTGGTAGGGGATGGTCCCGAAAGAGATCGTATGGAGCGGCTCTGTAGAGATTTAGGCACCTGTGACGATGTGCGGTTTCTTGGCAAGTTAGAGGCTGTGGAAGAAGTGTTGTCAGTCGCTGACTTGTTTATCATGCCTTCCGAAAAGGAGAGTTTCGGATTGGCCGCCTTAGAAGCCATGGCCTGTGAGGTTCCTGTACTTACCTCAAATGCTGGTGGAATTCCTGAGTTGAATATCGATGGTGTCACAGGCTTCGCTTGTCATGTCGGCGACGTCGCCACTATGACAGAAAAAGCAGCCTACATGCTGGCTGCCGAAAATTTACCACGCTTTAAAGAAAATGCCTTAAAGCGTGCTAAAGAATTCGATGTCAGCAATATACGCCCCATCTACGAGGCCTACTACGAAGAGACGATCGCGAAAGCCCATCGGGTTCTGACCTAAATTAGCTTATTTCCTTATAAACTTTTGGTTACAGAGGCAGTTCTATAACCGATTCGCATGCATTTTTGCATGCTTTTTGAGTACGCGTTCTTTAAAGTATTAATCAACCAACTATTTTAATAGGATATGAGTAGCACAATAAAAAAAATTGGGAGGTTGGACAGGCCTGATAATTCCGGTTCTGCTCAAATGTTCAAAAACCCGACCTTAGAGAAGTTGTCCCGGACACATATCAGCATTCCGATTGTGTTGTTTTTGGGCATCAGTTCGGTTTCCTTCTATTATGCGGTCAGCAGTACAGCCATTGCTTTACCGGTAGGTATTGGCGTCTTTCTGCTGGGAATCCTGGCCTTTACTTTTGTAGAGTACATGATGCACAAGCATTTTTTTCATATGCTTCCCGATACGAAATTTAAGGATAAGCTGCAGTACTCCATTCACGGGGTGCATCATGATTATCCTAAGGATAAGGACAGATTGGCCATGCCGCCCTTTGTGAGTGCAGCTTATGCGGCCATATTCTATGGGGTGTTTACCTTGCTTATGCAGGATTATGCACTATACTTCTTGCCTGGTTTCTTAGTGGGCTATGCGGCTTACTTGGCGGTCCACTATGCAGTACATGCCTTTCAGCCGCCGAAAAATTTCTTGAAGGTGCTTTGGGTGAACCATGCAGTGCATCATTATAAGGATCCTGATGCCGCCTTCGGGGTGAGTTCACCTCTTTGGGATTACTTGCTGGGCACGATGCCCAAGAAATAGATTACTTTATTTAGCAGCTTTCGAGCTGCTTTTTTTTGCCCGAGGGGCAAAGGCTTATCCTCAGAACCCTGCGGCTGCAGCTGCGTTAATGGAAAAAAAGTAGCTGGAAAGAAGACATGAAAAAAATAGGAATTATTGGTTTTGGCTGGCTGGGGGAGCCTCTCGGGCATCAGCTGAAGGAGGCGGGCTATATCGTGGTGGGCTCCTGCACCTCGGAGACGAAAAAGGAGCGGCTTTGGGCGGATGGCTTGCATGCTGTCAATTTTAAGTTAAGCCCTTATCCGGAGGGGGTAGCCTATCAGGCACTCTTTCAGGTGGATGTGTTAGTGGTAAATGTGCCACCGCGAAGTCGCAGCATGCCGGGGGATTTTTATCCTGAACAGATGCGTTACCTACGTGAGATGATCGAACAAGCGGGGATAAAGCATGTAATCTTCGCTTCTTCTACTTCTGTTTACCCGAATGAGCGGCAGCTTGCACGGGAGTCAGATGCCCTCCTGTTAGAAACGTCAGAGAGTCCAGGTATTTTAGCTGCTGAATACCATATGCAAGGGGGGGATTTTAACTGCACTGTCTTGCGCTTCGGTGGCTTGCTCGGGGTGAACCGAGTACCGGGAAGCTATTTTTCAGGTAAAGAGGGTGTAGCCGGGAATCCTCCTGTCAACTATATCCATCAAGAAGATGCGATCCGTTTAATTCAATGGGTGATAGAAGAAGGGAAGTGGAATGAAGTGTACAATGCGGTGAGTCCACTGCACCCCTGTCGTCGTGAGGTGTATGAAGAAAATGCGCGTCGTATGGGATTTGCACCGCCAGCTTCCTATGCGGAAACGGCTGCATGGAAAACGATAAGCGCCGATAAATTAGTGGAACATGGCTTTGAATTCGTTTTTCAGGATCCGATGAAGTTTTGGTATCAGAAGGTATAAGGTCCTCGCTTTTCTCCTGGGTAGTCGGCTGAAGTATGCAGCCAAGGTTGTTCTCACAGGCTTAGAGGGAAAGATAAAAAAAAGCTATCGGGTTACCCGATAGCTTTTCGTTTTTATTCGGCATGTCGCTTGTAATGCCTGTTATTTCTACTTAGCAACTTTATTAAAGTGTTTCATAACCCGGGTTCTGAACGAGTGCACTGGACACCTGCAACTCATCACGCGGAATCGGGAAGACCCTTCTGAAGGCAGGCATGCCCAATACAGTTCCTATTTGATTAAAGCGAACTAGGTCGAAGAATCGGTGACCTTCATAGTTGAGTTCGGCTCTACGTTCACGAAGTAAGGCGTCACGAAAATCATCTAGTGAACTAACGGTTTCCAGTGGTGCTAAACCCGCTCTTTCGCGCACTTGGTTTAAGTCCTCCAGGCCGTCAGCTGGATTTCCAGAGCCATAGGCTAAGGCTTCTGCTCGAATCAGCAAAAGTTCAGCGAAGCGAAATACCTTCGCGTTATTCGAGTTGGTATTATCTGGATACTTGTTGCTCCGGTTCGCATTACGCAAAAAGACGAATAGCTCTCCACGTGCGTCACCTTCCTCAAAGGAGTTTAAAAGAGAGGGATCCACATTATACTCATCACGACGGATGATGAAGGTATTAAAGCCACTTTGATCCTGATCGTTAAACTCCACTTCGAAGATAGACTCTGCTGTCGGCTCAGTGGCTTCATAAATGGCATTCACATCAGCTAAGAGGCTGAAATTTCCGGAATTGATTACCTCGCTCGCGTCGGTTGCTGCTGCCGCGTAGTTCTTGCGGTAGAGCTGTACGCGTGCGCGCAGGGAAAGCGCCGCCCAGAAATTAAAGCGTCCTCTGTCGTTAAAGCCTTGTAAATTAGCGATAGCTACATCTAGATCTGCTAAAATTTGATTGTACACCTCCTGAACGCTGCTACGCGCTAAATTAGGAATCAGGTTAAAATCATTATTTTCGATCGGAGCCAGTAATAGGGGTACACCGAATGCGGAACTTTCGTCATAAAATTCCCCATACACGCGTAATAAGTCGAAATAAGCCAAAGCCCGCACGCCATGTGCTTCGCCAAGCACACGATCCCTATTGCCAAAAGTCTCGTCTTCTAGTGTAGGAATACCCGTGATAAGCAAGTTGGTGATATTGACGACACGGTAAATATTTGGCCAAGCCTGGGTCACCCAAAGGTTGGTAAATGGGACAGCACGCTGATCGATTTCTAGCTGACTATCGAAGAAACCTTGGAAGGTCGCATTATCAGCGATCAGGTCATTATTCAGTACGAATTCCACTCCATAGTAAGGGTCTACCTGCATGCGGGAATAAGCTCCCAGCATGATTGCATTCGCAGAAGCGCCATCACGAAGCGCGGTATTTGCATCTAAATTCGCGAAGGGTTCGGGATTCAAAATATCACAGCCTGCGATGAAGGCCATGGAAAGACATATAGCGAGTATTTTTTTCATAGTAGGCTGCATTAAAGTCCGATATTAACACCTAAGGATAAACTTCTCGTTTGCGGGAAGGTACCGAAGTCGGAACCTGCCACTCGAGGATCACGTGCGTTTTGGCTTACCTCAGGATCGAAGCCGGTGTAACGAGTGAAGGTCAACAGGTTTTGGCCTTGTAAGAACACACGTAAAGAACGAGCTCCTACGCGCTGAACGATCTCAGGTCTAAAGTTGTAGCCTAGGGTCAGCATACGTAAGCGTAGGAAAGACCCATCTTCCAGCCAGCGGCTGCTGTACTCTCTCCAGTTGTCATTCTCTAAGGAAGCTCTTGGGATATCGGTTATGT
Organism: Nitritalea sp.; assembly: GCF_054166705.1. Lineage (NCBI taxonomy): Bacteria > Pseudomonadati > Bacteroidota > Cytophagia > Cytophagales > Cyclobacteriaceae > Nitritalea > Nitritalea sp. The sequence continues at coordinate 30,787 of NZ_JBSZCV010000021.1, read as the reverse complement.
CGCCAGGATTTCTCCATCTGTTTTCAGCTAAAGTGTGGTTGTTTCCGTCAGGTAGAGGGAAACCGGTACCAATTCTGCTCCATCCTAAATTTTCATATACCGCGCGGGAGTGATTGAAAATTTGGTTTCCTACCGTAAACTGGAAGAAGACGTTTAAGTCAAATCCTTTGTAGGAGAAGTTGTTATCAAAGCCTCCAAAGAAGTCTGGCTGAGCATTTCCTACGATTCGTCTGTCAGCGGAGTTAATCGCACCGTCACCGTTTTCATCGATCCAGCGCATATTACCTGTCTCGGGATCCACTCCTTCGTGGTCGATAAGGAAGAAGGTTCCGATAGGGTGTCCTACCGACAAAATATGGGAGTCGCTGATGATCTGATCGTTCGTCTCTAATGCTAAGATCTCATTACGGATCCAGGAGATGTTAAAGGCCGAGCTCCACTGGAACTGCGCATTGTTCACGATAGCACCTCGGATACCTAATTCCAGACCACGGTTTCGCACACTACCGATATTTTCTGTTACTGTTCGGAAGCCTGAAATACCTGGGATCAATCGGTTCAGCAAAAGATCATTCGTGGTCTTGATAAAGTAATCTGCTGTTAAGGTAATACGGTCGTTCATGACACCGAAGTCTATCCCCCAGTTCCACTGTGCTGTCGTTTCCCAGGTCAAGTTATCATTCGCTAGCTGGACGGGTAGTAAAGAAGGCACCTGACGGTACGCATTTATACCGAATAGGCCTCGGGAGGCAAAGTTTCCGATACCATCCTGATTTCCTACCACTCCATAGGAAGCACGAATTTTTAGGTCAGAAATAAAGTTTTGTTCCTGTAAAAAGGCTTCTTCTGATAGGCGATATGCTACAGAACCGGAAGGGAAGTAGCCAAAGCGGAAATTTCTACCAAAACGAGAGGAACCATCTGCACGGACCGTAAAGGTGGCCAAGAATTTATCGGCATAGCTGTAGTTTGTTCTAAAGAAATAGGAAGCGATCCCCCAGTCGGTACGGTTAGTAGACGCGCTGGTAATATTTGCTGCCGCCGCTAAAACCACGAAGTCGTCACTAGGGAATTCCTGACCGATGATGCTAGAAAAGGCTCTTCGGGAGGCTTGGAAGGAAGTACCTAAAACGGCATTCAAGTAAGACTTACCACCACCGAAATCTTCATCGTATGTCAGGTAGTTTTCCGTAATCCAAGTAAAATCCTGCGTGGAGCCGAAAGTCCCCTGTCCATTTAGCTCAGCATTTACAGACTCACGGGAAATGATGGGCGTGTAAGATTCGTCTTCCAAATAAGTAAAGTCGATGCCCGCAGAGCTTCTAAACTTCAACTTTTTGTTGATCGTCGCCTCCGCATAGGTATTCGCGATACCACGGGTAGTACGCGTAAAGCGATGGTACTCATTCGCGATAAGTACGGGGTTATCCAGCATCCACCAGCCGAAATAGTCAAATGGATCCGCGTAGCTGCCGTCTGCCTCGAAAACAGGCATTAGAGGATCGCCCGCAAGAGAGTTAATCACCACACCGTAAAGGGAGTTGTCATTAATCGTTCTATCTTGGATGGTCCGGCTTACATTAATGCTGGTTCCTACTTTTAACCAGTCACGCGCCTTGGTGTCCACATTTAAACGTGCTGAAACGCGCTCGAAGCCTGTTCCTAGCTGAACCCCTTCTTGATTAAAATAAGACAAAGAGGTGTAGTACGTGGTCTTATCATTACCGCCAGAGACAGCCACATCATGACTTTGGATCGGGGCATCGCGGAAGATTTCGTCGAACCAACGTGTATTCCTTAACTCTAAATCTGGGTCTGTGAGGTCGAAGCCCCATAAGTTAGATACAAAGCGCTCTGGGTAATTTCGGCCCAGGAAGCGATTGTCTTGCATGGCTGCCTCATCCATCAATTCTAGAAACTGGCGCGAGTCCATCATGTCGATTTTATTCGTCACACGCTGAAAACCGTAAAAAGAGTTGATGTCTATTTTAGCATCGCCAGATTTTCCTCTCTTCGTGGTAATCAAAACAACACCATTCGCGCCTCGAGAACCGTAAATGGCTGCTGCAGATGCATCCTTGAGAATTTCGATCGACTCGATATCCGCCGGATTAATATCTGCAAGCGAGTTTGTCGCCTGGCCCCCAGAGAATAGCCCCGAAAGGTCTTCTGAAATCATCGGAATACCATCGATTACATATAGAGGTTCCGAGCTTGCGGAAAGAGAAGTGTTACCTCGGATCTGCATGCTGATGCCGGCTCCTGGAGTTCCCGATGGGCTCTGCACGAAAACACCAGCTGCACGCCCTTGCATGGCTGCATCTAAACTGGCTACGGGCATACGGTTAATATCCTCTCCAGTAACACTACCCACTGAGCCCGTTAAGTCGCGGCGCGACTGAGTACCGTACCCGACCACGACGACTTCGCTTAACTGCCGCTCGTTGGTTTGTAAGCGCACATCGATCACCGACTGATTTCCGATCGTCACTTCCGTGTTATTATATCCGATAAAGGAAAAAACGAGTACCTGCTCGCTATTATCTACCCGTATGGTGTACTTTCCGTCAATATCTGTGACGGCTCCTAAGTTCGTTCCCTTCACCCGAATGTTCACCCCGGGTATAGGGTCGTTATCGTCCGCCGAAACGACCGTCCCGGTGACGACTTTTTCCTGTGCCCACGCTGCCGCTAAAAAAGCGAAGATGAACATCATACTCAGTAATTGTTTCTTCATATAAGGTTTGTTTTGATTGGTATAAAACAAGTTGTTTTAAAATTAAATGTAAGGAATAATAAGGGATCATTCCAAATTTTTCTTCACATTTAAAAATTAGGGGAATAATTAAATGCTTAAAAGCTCGGAGGTTTTATTAAATTTTGTCTTATTCCTAATAAAAACAGGCTTATTTGGGTTTATCTAAAAATCAACCGTGGGCACAATTGGGAAAACGGTCATAAAAAAAGCTGGCTTCAGAAAGCCAGCTCAAATTTAAACCAATTTTTTCTAAAAAATCAAATTTCTACAGGAAGTAGCTTGATTAATAGCCCGGTACCTTCTACTAGAGCGTACAAATAGCCATCTGGGCTCTGTGCCACCTGGCGCACCCGACCGATACCGTCTAAAAGCTTCTCTTCCCCCACATAGTCGGTTCCATTCAGCTCCACACGTGCCACCTGCATGCCGGCTAAGCCTGCTACCAGCATATTCCCTTTCCATGCAGGATAGCGGTCAGAAGTGACCATGGCCATGCCGCAGGTCGCGATGGAAGGCACCCAGTAGGTTACTGGCTGCTCCATGCCTTCACGCTCGGTTTCTTCTGTGAGAATGGTGCCGTCATAATTAATGCCGTACGAAATGGTCGGCCAACCGTAATTTTTCCCTTTTTCGATCAGGTTTAGCTCATCGCCACCTTTTGGACCATGCTCCACCGCCCAGAGACGCCGCGTTTCGCGATCGTAGACCATGCCCTGTGGATTTCGGTTTCCGTAGCTCCAGATCGAGGCTACCGCACCCTCTTGGCCCACGAAAGGATTATCCTCTGGAATACGGCCATCATCGTGGATACGATGGATTTTCCCATGGGCATTATCCAGCTCTTGCGCATTTTCTGGACGTGAGCCTTTGTCGCCATTTGCGAAATACAAGTAATTCTCTTCATCGAAGACGATGCGGCTTCCAAAGTGGCGCCCCCCTTTCCATGCGGGATAATTGACATAAATTTCTTCTAGATCCACCAAGTTCAGGCCGTCCAGCTTGGCACGAGAAATGACCAGTACACCGCCGTCTTCCTCATCACGAGCATAGGCCAGGTATACCCAGCCGTTCGTTTCGAAATCGGGATGCAGCGTGATGTCTAACAGGCCGGCCTGATTTACATGGTGTACGGCAGGCACACCACCGAGCTTTTGGCCCGTGTAGCTGTCATTTTCGAAAACCAAGATATCTCCCCTGCGTTCCGTCACTAACATTTTGCCGTCAGGCAACCAGGTCACTCCCCAGGGATGCTCGAAATCCTGATACAGCGTATCTACTTTAAACGTCATTTTATCCGATACCGTCGCGAAAGCCAGTTGTTCCGTACTTCCCTGTCCCTCCGCCTGAGGCTCTCCCGTACAGGCTGCTCCGAAAAAAATCAGTCCAGCGAGCAAGAGATTGAGGTGGTGTTTGTTTGTTTTCATGCGTTTCGTTTTATTTTTAAAAGATATTCTCGACCTTAAAGGTTTATCCGTTCACGTAATACTTGTGTTGCGCCTAGGCGCAAAGTTCGGGCCATAGCCCGCTTTCTATTTCATGTATGTACAAACAAATATAACAAAAATGAATCAAATCTGGCTCATGACCTCTGCCTTCGACCGCCTCAGCCTGCAGGAGCTCTTGCCACTGGCACAGGAAATCGGGGTGCAAGGCTTGGACTTATGTGTTTTCCGTCGAGATGGGACGCGGGATGATTTCGTGGCCACGCATCTGGACTATGGGGACTTCGGACCCGAGGAGGCAGCACGACTTATCGAGCAGTTTAATGCCCATCGGCTTCGTTTATCTTTAGGGGCTTTCGATAACCTCATCGGTGGACCGGAAGAAACGCAGCGGGCCAACCAAAACCATCTTCTTCGCCTGATTCGCCTGGCGCACCTGTTGGGAGGCGATGAGAATGATGTAAAGGTGGGCACCTTCGTCGGGTATAATCATGCGCTCGGGAATACGGAAGGAGGCTTCGAAAAGAACCTGCTCGCCTACCAGCGCATCTTCACGCCGATCATTCGCTATGCCGAGGATCTGGGCGTGACCATCCTTTATGAAAACTGCCCGATGGAGGGTTGGCGTAGTGCAGGACAGGCGCATACGTTTAATAACTTATCAGGTGTTTTGGCGGCACGCCAGCTGATGTACTACCTGATCGATAGCCCGAACCATGGGGAAATTTATGATCCCAGCCATGATGTCTGGCAGCATACAGACCCCTGCGCAGTCATTCAGGCCACAGACCCTGCGCGGCTGCATCGTATTCATGTGAAGTCGACCCGCAAGCAGTCGGACCCTTTTTGGGGTAATATGTACCCGCGTCATGCCATCCCTGCTGACTGGATCCGTGCGCTGGGATTACCAGACAGCACGAATCCCTGGGACCGTCATCATTATGAGGCTACCCTTCCCGGCTTCGGCTTAGGAGATGATATGGACTGGCGAAGTTTTCTTCAAGTGCTTCAGCAAAAAGGATTTAGCGGTCCTTTCGAAATCGAAAACGAAGCTAAGTTGTCCAAGCAGACCGGGGTTCATGCCGCCATCGTGCAGGGCTGTAAAGCCACTGTTCAGAATTTAGCCCCCTTGCTGTACCCTCTTGGTGAGGCTGGCTATCAGTATCCTGCGGAGGCCGTGGCACCTTTGCGCCAGCTGAAGCGAAAAAACATTCCGGTAGTTCAGATGAAAGACCTTTAAGCATTAGGGCCTGTTTTCCTCGAAAGGGAGGCGTGCTTTAACGAATTTTACATGTGGAAATGCTGAAAATGTCGTACTTTACGGTCGTTCTATCACTCTACCCATGTGTTTAATCGGATTTAAGTGGCGAAATCACCCGGGCCACTCCCTTGTGCTTGTAGGAAATCGGGATGAATTTTTCGATCGGCCCACGCAGGCGCTGCACCGCTGGCCTTCTGGAATGTATGCGGGTAAAGACCTGAAAGCAGGTGGAACCTGGATGGGTTTCCACCCGAATGGGCGTTTCGGTTTTTTAACGAATTACCGGGATCTGAGGCGCCCGGTTCAGGATGCGCTGACGCGCGGCGACTTGGTACGTGATTTCGTAGAAGGAACCTTAGCCCCGGAAGCCTATTTACAGCGCATCGCTCAGCGGCAGGAGCGCTATGAAGGGTTCAACTTGATCGTCGGCACACCCGAGGGGCTGTATTATTTTTCGAACTATGGCAGCGAGATTCAGCGCCTCGCTCCTGGAACCTATGGCTTGAGTAATGGGCTGTTAAACAACAGCTGGTCGAAGGTCACGCAGCTTCAACAAGACTTGGAGGCGCTCCCTGAAGAGGTTTATTTGGAAGACCTCTTGCAGCTGGCAGGGGGCCAAAACTTGGATCCCGACGCTTTACTCCCGGACACAGGGGCCAGTTTACACCAAGAGCGTCAGCTTTCGGCACAGTTTATCCGCCTCGATGATTATTATGGCACCGTGAGCACCACCGCGCTTTTATGGCGGCAGGATGGCCAGGTGGAGCTCGTAGAGCGTGCTTTTTTAGCGCAGCAGACCCGTATTCAGGAGGTTAGTATTCGCTTTCAGGTGGAGAAAAGCCCTTCTTGATCGGAACTTAGTACGCGAAAAGCTGTTGCTAAATTATGGAAAAAACCTTTGTTGAAGTCCTCATCATCGGGGGAGGGCCGATCGGGCTCGCTTGTGGAATCGCCTGTGAAGAGCATCAGCTGGAGTACCTCATACTCGAAAAAGGGGTGCTGACGAACTCTCTTTACAACTACCCGCTGAACATGACTTTTTTTTCTACCTCAGAGAAGCTGGAGATGGGCGGGGTGCCTTTTATGTCTGTCAGCCATAAGCCTACGCGTACGGAGGCGCTGGAGTATTATCGTCGTGTAACAGAAAAGTGGCGGCTGCGGGTGCGCTGCTATGAGGAGGTTTTGCGCCTGAGGCGCAATGAGACCGAAACTTTCACCGTATCCACCTCCAAAGGGGTCTATGAGGCTCGAAATCTTATTTTGGCCACGGGATTTTACGATCTCCCGAACCTGATGGAGGTCCCGGGGGAGGACTTGCCGAAAGTGACACATTATTATAAGGAGCCCTGGCCCTACATAGGGCAGCGCGTGCTCGTGGTGGGTGCAGGAAATTCTGCCGTGGATGCTGCACTGGAAACCTACCGCAAGGGGGCGCAGGTTAGCATCGTTCTCCCGGGAGAGGGCATCGATGAAAACGTGAAGTACTGGGTCAAGCCCGACATCGAAAACCGAATTAAAGAGGGGTCGATCCAGGCCTATACCCAAAGCCGCGTGAAGGAGATCCATGCCGAGGAGGTCGTGCTCAGCACCCCGGAGGGAGAGGTACGGGTGCCAAATGATTTTGTGCTGGCCATGACAGGGTATCGCCCTAATTTCGCCCTGCTGGATCAGTTAGGGGTAGAACTCTCTTTAGATGAAAAGCGTCAGCCCTGCTTCGATCCGGATAATCAGGAATCGAATGTCCCCGGAGTATATCTCGCAGGCGTGGTCTGCGGTGGCCTGGTGACACGGACGTATTTTATCGAGAATTCCATCGTGCACGCCAGCCAGATCGTGCAGCATATTCTACAGAAAAAGGGGAAAAGTGCTGCGGGCTAAATGTCACGTGTAAACGGGCAATGCCGCTTCCTACGAAAGACTCCAGGGGTGGTGAACTCTCATTCTTGCAGCATTAGGGGCTATATGGCGCTAGCGGGTTTCGTCGTGGAGGGCTTTAGAACCCGGAAGGTGGTGGTGGCTGCTCTTTAAAGCGCTAGGAGTCTTCACACAAAGAGTTTACAGGAAGTCTACATCTACGCTGAAGGGATACTTCATCAGGTACTGCAGGGCATCTTCTATGGGGAGCTCCTCGAAGAGCACTTTATAGAGGTTTTCGGTGATGGGTGCGCGCAAGCCATTCCCTTGAAGAAAAGCCTTGATGAGCCGTATCGTATTGATGCCCTCCGCCACTTCCTCCATGCTGGCGATGATGTCCGGCAGTTTTTCGCCCTTCGCTAGACGATAGCCTACCGTGTAATTTCTGGAGAGGTTCGAGCTGCAGGTTGCCACGAGATCGCCGATGCCGGCCAGCCCCATAAACGGTTTTACCCCTCCGCCGAGCGCATTTCCGAGGTAGATGAGCTCCACCATGCCTCTGGAAATTAGGAGGCCACGCGCATTTTCGCCCAGCCCCATTCCCTCTAAGGCGCCAGCCGCGATGGCGATGATATTTTTAAGCACCCCACTCAGCTCTACTCCGATGATGTCAGCATTTCCGTAGACCTGAAACTTATCGGAACGGAGCAGGCGCTGCCCCTCTAGTATGACCTCATTGTATTTACTGGCGATTACGGTGGCGGCGGGCTTTCCTGCCATCAGCTCACGCGCGAGATTAGGGCCGGCGAGGCAACCCACCCGGATCACGACGGTTTCTTCTAGGATAACCTCACTCATGGTGCGCATCTGATTGCGGCTGATTTTAGCGATTTCTTTTAAGGTTTGCCCGGGGGGCAAGTTTAATGCCAGCCCTTTTGTGCCATGGATGATGCGATGATAGGGGTGCAGAAAAGGCGCAAATGACCGTGTCACCTCTGTGAAAGCAGCTGAGGGAATCATAAAAAAAAGCGTCTCGCAGCGCTGGCAGATGGCCTCGATGTCTTGTGTGGCCCTCACCTCTGGATGAACCGGCAGGGAACCATTTAGCTGCTGGGAATTGATCTGCTCCACCACCTCGGGGCGGCGCACATAGGCGAGCACCTCCGTTCTTTCGGCTAGATTATTGGCGATAGCCGTTCCGAAACTACCCATACCGATAACGCCGATGGGTTTAGATTTAGAAGAGCTTGTGGAGTTCATATCCCTGAAGTCTGTTGTGGTAGAAATAAAGTAAAGAAAGGTCTTCGGTAACAATTTGACCGGCAGCATCTCGGATCAGTGGACGCTTAGCGTGGTACATGCCCACATTATCGAGGCCATGTGCGATGATGGCATCTAGTTCTCTGTTCAGGTGCGGAGCCATGTGGATTTTCCCTGCTGCCTTTAGCTGTTTTATTTGCGCCAGCACACGTCCCACTGCTTCTTTAAAGGCCGCATAATCGAGGCTGATGTCTTCTTCTGGCAGGCGCAGGACGCTGTAGAGGTCCATTTTTTTATTTGCTTTTCGGATCAATTGGAAAGCGGTAAACGCCACGATGTGGGAGCTGAAGACGCGATTGTTAATATGGAATTCTTCCACGATGCGGCGGCCTAGGTGGTAGGTATATTCCTCTTCTCGCTGTTCGTCTCGGTTCACCTTTCCATTCGCCATGAAGTAGTCGGAGGTTTCGATTTCCCTGCCGGTGCGGTCCAGGCTTTTGCCCTCGGCGGTCACATAATTCCCCAAGACATCCATGGCGCGGCCTACCGAGACAGAGATGTCCGACCCCTTGGTGAAGAATTTTACTAAGAACTTCGAAATCTTATAGGAGGTGCTAAACTCGTCAGCCTCTTCATAGTAGCGTTCCTGTCCGGTTCTGGAAAGGTGTTCTTTTATCAAAGAGGGTGCTTCCAGCACAAAGTGGTAGTTAATCGTGACGGGCACGATAAAAATTTTCCCGCCTACGTCGGTCTTCCCCCGTTCATAGTTGATACGCTGTGCTTCAATGGCTGTGCCCAGAAGGCCGAGCTTGAGTTTCGACTCGATTTCTCCACTTCGGGAGCGTGTACCGCCGGGGAAAAATAGGCTGTGGACGCCCTGCTGCATGGCCATCGAGGAGTAGCTTTTAAGCGTCTCGATGTAAGGTTGATTTTTTTTCCTGCGGTCTACCTTATAGGCCCCGAGCGCATTCATAAAGTAGGCGAAAATCTGAATGTTAAAGAGGTTGAGCCCTGCTCCGTAGATAAAGGGGGGCAGCCCGAGGACAGAGATGATCCAGCCGATTAAGATGCTGTCTAGGTTCGAAAAGTGTGTGGGCACCATGACGATGGTTCCTTTCCGGGCCAGCTGTCGAAGCTGGTCGGTTTCTCCGATGATTTGAATTTTATCCTGTAGCGTAAACTGATTACTGAAAAGCGAGCGGATTCCTTTAACTCGCGCCGCGTTTAGCAGTCGGGCAAAGCCGAAGGTGACGATCCGGCGTGTCAGCTTATAATGCGTATGTTTAAAGTTGGACGCTATTTCCTCGGCATAGCGCATGGTGATTTCCTCGAGGATGCTCGTACAGCGCGCCATTCTATCGGCACGGCTGAGGCTGGCACTTTCCGCGGTGAGCTGTACCAAGCGTGACTTTACCCCATTCCAGAACGCATAATCGTCCTCAGGGTCGACGACCCAGGGGTTTTGCTTGATGCGCATTTTTTCTCTGTAGAGCGTCGTTTCTAATTCTTCCTTTAATAGATCGGGATTGTTACCGGTCAGCTGGAGGAGTGCATTTTTGCTGGCTTGGGCGACAGCTAAGACAAAAGCTTTACGCTCTTTACTAAGTTTGACGACGGGCCATTCGTCTTTTTCGGGTAGAATCGGCTCGTAGCGGTGTTTGATGTACGCGTCTGTCAAGGCGGTTCGAGGTTTAAAAACAAATATAGGGAAATTTTTGTGTCCTTTTGGCAGGTACTGCCGCCCAATTCTACCAGAAAAACAAAACGATTTAGGCTAAGGGGCGTTATGCATAAGAATTAAACGATGAATGGTTTTGTCTAAGGTGGAAACCGTAGTATTATTGCAGCTGAATTACCCATATGAAACCCGACCTTAAACAAATACAAGCGCCTATCGCTGTGGAAATGGCGGAATTTGAAAAAAAATTCCGTGACTTTATGAAAAGTAAGGTCAAGCTGTTAGACCACATCACGAATTATATCGTGAAGCGGAAAGGCAAGCAGATGCGGCCCATGTTCGTATTTTTGACGGCAGGTACCAGTGGGCAGATTTCAGATGCGAGCTTTCGCGGTGCGGCGCTTATAGAGCTTTTGCATACCGCGACGCTCGTGCATGATGATGTGGTGGACGACGCGAACTACCGCAGAGGTTTTTTTTCGATAAATGCCTTATGGAAGAATAAGATAGCGGTCTTAGTGGGCGATTATTTACTTTCCAGGGGCCTTCTTCTGAGTGTAGAAAATAAAGATTTCGGTCTTTTAGAAATCGTCAGCACGGCGGTGCGTGAGATGTCGGAAGGTGAGCTCCTGCAGATCGCAAAAGCACGAAAATTAGATATCACCGAAGACGTTTATTACACGATTATTCGCCAGAAGACGGCGAGTTTGATCGCGGCTTGCTGTGCCGTGGGGGCTCAAACCTCCGGAGCCTCAGAAGAGGAGGTGGAGCGGATGCGGCATTTCGGTGAGAAAATCGGGATGGCCTTTCAGATTAAGGACGATCTTTTCGACTATGGGGACGATGAAATCGGTAAGCCGGTAGGAATTGATATTAAAGAAAAGAAAATGACGCTACCGCTAATTTATGCTTTGCAGCAGGCATCGTGGTTAGAGCGTAAAAAGATTATCCACCTCATCCGCCATCGAAATGAAGATAAGAAAGCGATTAATGAGGTGATCGGTTTTGTGAAAAATTCGGGGGGCTTGCGCTATGCCACTGAGGTGATGAATCGCTTTTATGAAGAGGCGATGGAGATGCTAAAAAGTTATCCTGAGTCTAGTTATAAGACCTCCTTAGCGGGACTGGTGGACTACACTATTTCGAGGAAAAAATAAAGGAGAAGGTCCCTTTTCCGTTGGTTTTGGCCGGCAGGCCAAAGGCGACAGCGGGTCCATCTAAAAAAAAAGAGAAGAAGCAATAGCCCCTTCAGGTGCCTATGATAGGTCTGAGGGGGCTTTTTTTATTTTTTACTCTGCGAGCAGTCGCTGTACGAAGGCCTCATGCTGCTGGGTCCATGCGGTGTAAAGCTCGCCTGTTCCCGGTCCGCTGAAGCCGGTGTGGATTTTGCGCACGCGGTGCTCCCGGTCCAGGTAAATAAGGGTGGGAAAGGCGATCACGGCGGAGAGCTGCGGCAGTTTTTCGGCTGCTTTTTGCTTGTTCGATTCCCCGGCGATCAGGAAGGGGAAGTCGGCTTGAAAACGTTCTTTACTTTTTTTCACACGTGCTGCCGCATAGTCGAAATCATCCTTTCGTTCGAAGGCTAGGGCGATAACGGCCACATCCTTTTCCTCTTGTGTTTTCAGCCAGGAGGCGAGGTAGGCAGTTTCATCCATGCAGTTTGGGCACCAAGAGCCAAAGAGAGTGACGAGCACGACCTTATTCGCAAATTCAGGGTCGGAGAGAGAGACAGGGTTCCCTTCCAGATCTGGAAACGTAAATTGCAGTTGCTCCTCACCTTCCCGAAGCTGGGTGAGGGAGTCTGCATCCGGGAGCTGGAAATCTGCATCGCGTGTGGCGGAGTAGGTTTCTTTATAAGTAGGTCCTGAGCGAAAAGTTCCGGTGAAGCTCTGGCTGTCGCGGAAATTTCCTTCGAAGTAAAACAGGTGGCTTCCATTAAAGGTGCTCAGGCGGAAGGCATCTCCTTCTACGCGTCCTTCCAAGAAGCGGTAATCGCCTAGGGCGGTCAGGAAGGTGCCGGTGAGCAAGCTGCCTTTTTGGTCCAAGAGGGCGATGGCCTCGTAGCTGCTGCCGTTTTCATGGCGAAAGGTGACTCGGTAGCGTCCGGAGAAATCGACAGAGGGGCTAAAGTTTACAGGAAAGCGTGTGTCCGCTTCCTGCTTGGCTCGAGCACGGAATGGCCAGCTGTATCCGGGGACGTCGTATTTTGTGAAGCGTCCGCGCAGCGTACCGTCAGCCTGTGGGGCCAGGTGGATGCCGGCATCGAAGACTCCCATGGTGATGACTAAGCTATCTCCTTGCTGTTCAAGGCGATCTAGGAGAAGTCTTTCCTCCGCATTGTGGGCGTACACAAGGGTGCCGTCCGCTGTGGTTTCGAATTCCAGTTCGAAGGGTAGGCTATGTTCGGGCATATCGATATGAGCCAGCCAGTGGCCAGCTAGGGATGCAGTGGCCTCCTCTTCCGTTTGATGTCCCATGGGGGAGCAGCTGAAGAGAAGGACAAAAGATCCTAAGAGTAGTGTCCAGATTTTTTTCATGTGGTTAGGAATTAGTGGGGTAAAAGTACGACAAAATTTTTTTCTAGATTTCAGACTTTTTTTTTGAGGAAAGATCCTTCTGCTAAAGGGGTGAAAATCAGGGGAGAGGTCCGGTGAAGTCTGCGGTGTGAGCGGGAAATAAGCGGGATTTGCCAAATTTTATATAGGTATTTTTAAAACGTAAAAGGTAAGTTGCTGTAAACCAAAGACCCATGATCGGGTAGAGCCCGATGTTTTCGGGGTGAAGTGTTGTAAACATTTATGAAAATGCCTACTTTTAATAAAAAGTGGAGACTTATGGCGAAGTGTGGTGGTAAGTGTCGAGGCTTTTTGTAATTTTGTAGACAGGATTCAGTTTTGATTTTAGATGGGGATGTTTAACAGCCAGTATGATTGTAAGATCGACGCGAAAGGGCGCATGGCATTGCCGGCCAAGATACGGTCGGCGATACCGGAGTCGAATGGCGCCGAGTTGTTCTTGCGTTGTGCGGTAGATGGTTGTTTGACACTTCTGACACAGCTGGAGTATAAGAAGCTCCAGAATCAAGTAAATGCGCTTTCGGATCATCATCCGGAGACGCGCAAGATTAAGCGGAGTTTTTTCGCGAATGTAAGTGAGGTGGAAATGGATTCTGCGGGACGGATTTTAGTTCCGAGGGGATTTTTAAGTTTCGCTGGACTGGAGAAAGACGCGGTGGTCGTCGGGGTGGGCAGTTATGTGGAAATTTGGAACCCTGAGCGATACAGGGAGCTAGTTTTTGAGGACCCGGCGGACTTATCTGAATTGATGCAAAAATACCTTTCATAGGCGATGAGTACATACGATTATCATGTTCCAGTAATGCTTCAGGCATGTATGGAGGGCTTGGCTATACGCCCTAGTGGCCTTTATGTGGACGTCACCTTCGGCGGCGGCGGACATTCCCGTGCCCTTTTGGAGCGCTTAGACGGAGGTCATCTGTATGCCTTCGATCAGGATCCTGATGCGGTAAAAAATAGTCCTGAGGATGGGCGCTTCACGCTAATCGAAGCGAACTTTAGAGACATTAAGAAATACTTGCGTCTATACGGTGTACGTCAGGTGGATGGCTTGCTGGCGGATTTAGGGATCTCTTCGCACCAGATCGATGAGCCGGAGCGTGGGTTTTCGACTCGCTTCGAGGGGCCGCTGGATATGCGCATGAGTCAGCAGGGCACGCTCACGGCCGCCCAGGTGCTAAATACGTATGAGGAAGGGCAGCTGCATCGCCTTTTTGGTATTTATGGAGAGGTGAAGAATGCTAAGACACTTGCCCAGGCGATCGTGGCACGGCGTGCGGATCGGCCTTTTGGAGATAGTGCTGCTTTTAAGGAATTCTTAGAGCGCTTTGCCCCCCGGGGCAAACAATTTAAATATTACGCCCAAGTGTACCAGGCGCTGCGGATAGAGGTGAACGATGAGATGGGAGCGCTAGAGGAGCTTCTGCTGGCCTGTGTGGATCTGATCAAGCCTGGGGGACGTCTCGTCGTGATGAGCTACCACTCGCTGGAAGACCGCCTGGTGAAGCACTTTATGGCAAAAGGTAAATTTCATGGAGAGGTGGAAAAGGATTTTTACGGAAATCTGCAGCGGCCTTTCGATCCGGTGCTACGTAAGGCGCAGACAGCCGATGCGGCGGAGTTAGCGGTGAATAACCGAGCACGCAGCGCCAAGCTGCGGGTAGCAGAAAGGAGGGCAGATGGCTAACACCTTTCGAAAGCCGATCCCGACGAAGTCCCAAGGGGGAAGCCAAAAGCCGAAAAAGCCGGGCAAAAGCTTATTTGGCTGGCTGGAGTCTACCTTTAATGTACGCCCGCTTTTTGGGGAAGGTATCCCGGCGGGCTTGGTAGTCCCCTTCTTGTTTTTTGCGCTGCTGGCATTCCTGTATATCTACACGAATTACCGGGCAGAAAATTTAGTGCGCGAGATCGCCCGCTTGCAGACGCAGGTGGATAATCTCCGGGTGGACGTGACCACAGAGGAGGCGAATTATCTGCTTCATCTGAAACAGTCCGAATTAGCGAAAAGGCTGGAACCGCTGGGTTTAGTAGAGATTAGTCAGCCGCCGATAAAATTAGAACGAAAACCAAAAGCCAACTAGTGAATATCAAACAAAATATCGTCATCCGTGTCCGCATCGCCTTTACGCTTATCGCCCTTGTGGCGCTGGTGGTGGTGTATGCCATGGTGAAGTTGGCGGTATTCGATGCTGAGCAGTGGGAGGAGGCGTCCATCTATCGGCAGATTCAGGAGCGTGAAATCAAGGCTACCCGCGGAAACATTTACGATGCGCAGGGGGCTCTTTTGGCTACTAGCCTACCTTTTTATCGACTGGCCATAGATCCAGTGCAGGCTTCGGATGCGCGTTTTTATGCCTCCATAGATTCCCTTTCGTTCCTGCTGGCCCGCCGCTTCGGAGACAGATCGGCACTGGGCTATAAGCAGCTCATGGAGCAGGCACGCACGAAAGGGAACCGCTTTTTATACCTCAGCTCGAAAGAAATCAGTCATCATGAGCTGCAGACCATTAAAACATGGCCCCTTTTCCGTGATGGCAAATATGGTGGGGGCTTTATTCCTACTAAGGAGGAGCGGAGGTATAAGCCCTTCGGGCAATTGGCTTCGCGCACCATCGGCAATGTTAGTGAGTCCGGTCATAGTGTCGGCCTGGAGGCCAGTTTCGATACCTTTTTAGCAGGGGTGAACGGGAAAGGCTTCTTCCAAGCGCTATCCGGCGGCGTGCTGCGCCCGGTATCCCATGCGAATGAAGTCAAGCCGGAGGATGGCTATGATATTTTCACCACCTTAGATGTGAACATTCAGGATGTGGCGGAGGCGAGTCTGCTTCGCCAGTTGAAAGACCGTAATGCACGCTTCGGGTCGGTCATCGTAATGGAGGTGCAGACGGGACATATTAAGGCGCTTGTGAATTATGAGCGCAAGTCACCGGGAGTGTATGTGGAGTCTTATAACTATGCTGTCGGCGATCAAGGGCTCACGGAGCCAGGCAGTACCTTTAAGCTTTTTTCGATGCTGGCGCTGCTAGAGGAGAAAAAGGTCTCGCTGCAGGACAAAGTGGAGACAGGAAATGGGACGCATCGCTTTTATGACCGCACGATGCGGGATGTAAAAGTGGGTGGATATGGCGAAATTACGGTTCAGGAGGCATTCGAAAAGTCTTCGAATGTAGCCATTTCGAAATTGGTGGATCAGCACTTTGGGCATCAGCCCAAACGCTTCACCGGCTACCTGGAAAAATTAGGCCTGGACCAGCCGATCGGGTTTCAAATGCAAGGGGAAGGGGTCCCTTATGTGAAGACACCTGGAACGAAAAACTGGTATGGTACCACGCTCCCTTGGATGTCGATCGGGTATGAGCTGCGCTGGAATCCGCTGCATACACTGATGCTTTATAATGCAGTGGCGAATCAGGGTGTGATGGTGAAGCCGATGATCGTGCGAGCTGTGGGGCGTGGAAATGAATTTGAAGAAATTTTCCCTACGGAGGTTTATCGTAAACGAATCGCTTCGGATAAGACGATCAGAGACTTACAAGTTCTTCTGGAGGGGGTGGTCGAAAATGGTACGGCACGGAACATCCGGCACGCGAGCTATAAAATTGCTGGAAAGACGGGAACGGCACAAATCTTGGAAAACGGGAGCTACACGCGGAAATATTACGCCTCCTTCGCGGGCTACTTTCCTGCTGATCAGCCGCGCTACAGCGCCATCGTGGTAATCGACAGTCCGGAAGGACTGCATGCCTATGGAGGAGATGTTTCTGCACCTGTTTTTAAAGATATCGCAGATAAAATTATGTCGCAGGATCTAGAGTTGAACACACGCCGCTTTCAAGGAGCCCTGGCAAATGTTGGGGATTTCCCTGTAATTCAGGGAGGCGCTTATCAGGGGATTCGCGAGGTGACGGAGCGCCTAGCCCTTCCGGCAAGACCGTTAACGGAGGAAGTGGATTTCGTACATACTGCCCTGGCGGGCAATCAGATCGTCTATCGCCGAGGTGATGACAACCTTTCCGACCTGATACCGGATGTGATAGGCTTCCCTCTCCGGGATGCCTTGTATGTATTAGAAAATAGAGGGCTTTCCGTGCAGTATACAGGTAGTGGTCGTGTAAAACGGCAGTCTATCCCTGCAGGGACTTCTTGTGCAGGGCAGACGATACAATTAATTCTAGAGTAGTATGCGGAAACTGAAGGACATATTATATAAAGTAGCCTTACGCTCCACGCAGGGAGACATGGAACTGGGCGTGACGGGGATCTACTTCGATAGTCGTCAGGTGCGTCAGGATGGGCTCTTCGTTGCGGTGCCCGGAACACAGGTCGATGGGCATGCTTTCATCGCGAAGGCCATCGAACTAGGGGCTCGTGTGATCGTGTGTGAGGTGCTTCCAGCAGAAACGCGTGCCCACGTTACCTATGTGCAGGTGGCCTCTGCGGCGGTGGCCCTAGGAGAAATGGCAGCCAATTTTTACGGAAATCCCTCTGAAAAGCTCAAGCTAGTGGGCATCACCGGCACGAATGGCAAGACCTCCACAGCCACCCTGCTCCACCGTTTGTTTCTTTCGCTAGGCTATCAGGTCGGCTTAATCAGCACGGTAGAGAATAAAATTAATGAGGAGGTGCTTCCGGCTACGCATACCACTCCCGATGCGGTGCAGCTGCAGGCCCTTTTGCAGCGGATGCTGCAAGCAGGCTGTACGCATGTCTTTATGGAGGCCAGCTCGCATGCTATCGTTCAAGAGCGTATGGCGGGTACACATGTGACAGGCGCTGTGTTCACGAATATCAGCCACGATCATCTGGATTACCACGGTGATTTTAACTCCTACATCAAGGCCAAAAAGAAGCTGTTCGACGGCCTGCCAAAAACAGCTTTTGCGCTGACGAATGCCGATGATAAGCGCGGTGCTGTCATGGTCCAAAATACGGCGGCGCAGATTCATACCTATGGCCTGAAAACCGATGCCGACTTTAAGGCAAAGGTGCTAAGCAATACCCTGGAGGGCCTGGAGCTTTCCATTCAGCAGCATGCGGTATGGTTCGGGCTCATCGGCCGCTTTAACGCCTATAACCTTTTGGCCGTGCTGGCCACCGCCCTGCTCCTCGGTGAGGAGGAGGAGGAAGTGCTGCTGCAGCTTTCCCGTCTGAAAAGTGCCACGGGTCGTTTCGAAACGGTACAAGCCCATGGGCTGACCGTAGTCATCGACTATGCGCATACACCAGATGCTCTGGAAAATGTGCTGGCTACACTAGAAGAAATCAATGATGGACGAGCCCATATCTATACCGTGGTCGGCTGTGGCGGAAATCGCGACACCGCCAAACGTCCGCTGATGGCTAAAATCGCCGCCGCTAAGAGCACGAAAGCCTATTTTACCTCAGATAATCCTCGGGACGAGGACCCTGAGCAGATTCTGGCGGATATGCAGCAGGGACTTTCTCCTGTAGATCTCCGTAAAGTGCTGAGCATCGCCGACCGTCGCTCGGCTATAAAGGCGGCCATTTTAGGGGCCCAAGAAGGCGATATGATTTTGGTGGCCGGAAAGGGGCATGAAACCTATCAGGAAATTAAAGGGGTAAAGTATCCCTTCGACGATAAAGAAGAAGTAAAGAAAATTTTAGCGCTGTTAAACCAAAAGTAATGTTGTATTCGCTTTTCGACTATTTAGATAAGGTACTGGATTTCCCGGGAGCGGGGGTGTTCCGCTACATCTCCTTTCGCGCGGGGATGGCGGCCTTACTCTCTTTAGTTATCACCATCACTTTTGGGCATCATATTATCCACTGGATTCGTCGACAGCAAATCGGAGAAACCGTGCGGGACTTAGGCCTAGCCGGCCAAACTGAAAAGAAGGGAACGCCTACGATGGGGGGCTTGATGATGATCGCTGCCATCTTGCTTCCGACCTTGCTGTTTGCGAACGTGAAGAACATCTACATCATTTTGCTGCTCATCACCACGGTTTGGTTAGGAGCCATCGGGTTTATCGATGACTATATTAAAGTCTTCCGAAAAAATAAGGAGGGCTTGGCGGGCCGCTTTAAAATCGTCGGGCAGGTAGGTATCGGCATCATCGTGGGGGCTACCCTGTTCTTCCATGAGGGGGTAGTGGTGCGGCAGTTTTCGAATCCTGTCTCTGTAGAAGAAGGGGTCGTGGATGCGCCCGCCTACCGGGATGTGAAGGTGGCAAAAACCACCATTCCTTTCTTGAAAAATAATGAGTTGAACTACGAAGAGGTGCTCGGCTTTTTAGGGGATGCGATGACGCCTTTCTTGTACATTTTCTTGGTGATCTTCATCATCACAGCCGTTTCGAATGGGGCGAACATCACCGATGGCATCGATGGGCTGGCCGCGGGCACCTCTGCGATCATCGGGCTGACGATCGCGATCTTCGCCTATCTGAGCGGAAACGTGATTTTCAGTCAGTATTTGAATATCATGTACATCCCGAATTCTGGGGAGCTGGTAATTTTCTGCGCCGCTTTCGTGGGGGCCTGTGTCGGGTTTCTCTGGTATAATGCCTACCCAGCCCAGGTGTTTATGGGCGATACGGGCAGCCTGATGTTGGGTGGTGTGATCGCTGTGTTAAGCTTGGCGCTGCGCAAAGAGCTGCTCCTGCCTGTTGTCTGCGGGATTTTTTTAGTGGAGAATTTATCGGTCATCATTCAGGTCACTTATTTTAAATATACAAAAAAGAAATACGGTGAGGGCAAAAGGGTCTTTCTTATGGCACCGCTGCATCATCACTATCAAAAGAAACAAATTCCCGAGGCGAAAATCGTCACGCGCTTTTGGATTGTCGGCATCTTGCTGGCGATCATCACATTAGCCACGCTAAAATTACGCTAGGTAAGATGGAAGCAGGAATCGGCATCATAGGAGGAGGAGAGAGCGGCGTAGGGGCAGCCTTACTGGCGGCACGCGCTGGACTTCAGGTATTTTTATCTGAGGGGGGCACGCTTTTGCCTGCGCGCAAGCAGGCGCTTTTAGCAGCTGCCATCTCTTTTGAGGAGGGCGGCCATGATCAGGAGCGCCTGCTGTCTCTTCCCCTGTGGGTGAAAAGCCCGGGAATTCCCTTTACCCATCCGCTGATGCAGGCGGGACTGGACAGGGGAATAGAAATTATCGATGAGCTGGAGCTGGCCTTCCGTTTTGCGACGCAGGAGCGCGCGCCACATATCATCGCCATCACCGGTACGAATGGTAAGACCACGACGGCTCTCCTTACACACCACCTCCTCGTGCAGGCAGGCGTGGCGGCAGGTCTGGCCGGAAATGTGGGCCAAAGCTGGGCGGGGCAGCTCGCGGCTGGGGCATCTCCAGCAGTATGGGTGCTAGAGGTCAGTAGCTTTCAGTGTGAGGGCTTGCGTCAATTTAAAGCGGACACATCCATATTGACTTCCCTAAGTCCAGATCATCTGGATCGCTATGCGGGAGAAGGCAGCACTTATGCTGCCGCTAAAGGTTGGCTGCTGGCCAATACCCGTCCTTCCGGGCGTGTACTGGTGACTGCTTCAGACGCTTGGGCCTGTAAGACGGCGGAGGCTTTCTCTTCAGCGCCTCTCCATTATGTGGGTCGCGAGGGAGATAACTGGCGGTCAGGGGAAACAGCCTACTTCCGTAGGGAAGGTGGCCAGCAAGAGGTTTCCATGGCGGGATTTCCGCTGGCAGGGTCGCATAATACCAGCAATGCACTCCATGCTTTGGCGGCGGCACTGGCAGCTGGTGCTCGGGAGGAACTTTTGGCCGAAGGCCTGGTAAGCTTTCAAAATGCCCCCCATCGTCTACAGTTTTCGGGCGAGCTGGAGGGGGTACGTTTTGTAAATGACAGCAAAGCCACTAATGTAGAGGCAGCCTTGCAAGCGGTCAAAAGTTGTACAGGAGGCATCGTCTGGATCGCTGGCGGGATTGATAAAGGGAATGATTATAGTCAGTTCGATGCTTATGTATCGAACATTAAGGCTTTAGTTGTGCTAGGGGTAGATGCAGGCAAGTTTCAAGCGGCTTTTCAGGGAAAAGTTCCACAGCTGCATCACACGCAGGATGTTTCGGAAGCAGTGGCGCTGGGTTTTCAGGCGGCGGCACCGGGGGATACCGTGCTCCTAGCCCCTGCCTGCGCGAGTTTTGATTTGTTTCGGAATTACGAAGACAGGGGTGAGCAGTTTATGCAAGCCGTTCAGGCATTTATAGAAAGGAGGAGACATGCATTCGGTTAAGGAGTTTTTAGATCGGCACTTGAAGGGGGATCCCTACATTTGGACAGTGGTGCTGCTGATGGCGGCCTTTAGCTTGATCGTGGTCTATTCGGCCACGGGTACGCTGGCGCAAAAGACCAGTGGTGGAAACACGGAGCGCTTTCTGCTTAGCCATGGCCAAAATGTGGTCTTAGGCTTAATCGCCATGTATTTTGTGCATCGCATGCCCTATCAGCTTTTGAAGGGACTGGCTATTCCGCTATACCTACTCAGTATCGGGCTGCTCATCTATGTGACCTTAAAGGGGAGCACGGTGAATGAGGCTAGCCGCTGGGTGACGCTTCCTGGCTTGGGGCAGTCTTTCCAGCCTTCTGATCTGGCCAAGCTGGCTGTGATCCTGTTACTGGCGAAGCGGCTGGCGCTGAACCAGCTAAAAGTGAAGGAGTCCGGGGCGCTTTCTATGGCCCTGGTGATCAAAGCGGGCATAGTGGTTGGCTTAATTGCTTTTGCGAATATTTCTACGGGTTTGATATTAATGAGTTCAGCGCTGCTACTGATGGTGATCGGCAGGGTGCCTATCCTGCGTTTAGCGGCTTACACCTTCTTTTTCGTGGGCTGTATCGGGGTGGCCTATCTTTTCGGGCAGCGGGGAGAAACGGCCATGAACCGCCTTTCGAATGCTTACGGCACGGAGGAGGTGAGCTTTCAGCGCCACCATTCGAATGTGGCGATCGCCTCGGGAGGGGTCTTCGGTAAAGGGCCTGGGAATTCGGAACAGCGTAATATTCTGCCGCATCCTTACTCAGATTTTATTTATTCTTTGATTATAGAGGAATATGGTCTTATAGGAGGAATCGGCGTATTGGTGGGCTACCTCGTGCTGCTCTACCGCGCCACGCGTGTGGTGGCGGCTTCGACCAAGCCTTTCGGAGGGCTGGTGGCAGCGGGTCTTAGCTTTTCACTGATCATACAGGCGATGGTGAATATGCTGGTTGCTGTAGGGGTGGTGCCGATTACGGGTCAGCCCCTTCCGCTGCTCAGCATGGGGGGGACTTCGTACATTTTCACCTGTATCTCGATCGGAGTGATTTTAAGTGTGAGTCGTCAGGATCACATGGAGACAGAGAAGCAGAGGATGAGTGTGGAGCCGACTTCTTTTGGAAATCGTAAACGAACTGCTCTTGCCTCATGAAGCAGCGAAAAGAACCCTATCGACTCATTGTAAGCGGTGGTGGCACCGGTGGGCATATTTATCCGGCCTTGGCGGTGGCGAAAGCTTGGATGGCACGTCATCCGAACAGTCGTGTGCTATTTGTGGGTGCGGAGGGCAAAATGGAAATGGAGCAGGTTCCGAAGGCGGGCTTTGAAATCATC
Organism: Nitritalea sp.; assembly: GCF_054166705.1. NCBI lineage: Bacteria > Pseudomonadati > Bacteroidota > Cytophagia > Cytophagales > Cyclobacteriaceae > Nitritalea > Nitritalea sp. The sequence goes on along the minus strand of NZ_JBSZCV010000021.1, from coordinate 8,382 downwards.
GGCCTACCGGTGATGGGCATCCCGCGCACCCTAACGTGGAAGCATGTACTGCTGCCAGGAAAGCTTTGGAAAAGCCTTAGCCGTGCCCGCGCCCTTATCCGTCAGGAGCGCCCAGATGTGGTTTTGGGCTTTGGGGGATATGCGAGCGGTCCGGTTTTATTTGCTGCGCAAAACAAGGGCATTCCCACACTGGTGCAGGAACAAAACGCTTATGCGGGCCTTACAAATAAACTGTTGGCCAAGCGTGCGCACAGGATTTGTGTGGCCTATCCGGAGATGGAGCGCTTCTTTCCTCAGGGGAAGCTTGTGGTTACGGGGAATCCTGTACGCCGTGAAATTGTGGAGGGCCGCTACAGTCAGGAGGAGGCTCGGCAGCTTATGGGGCTTTCTGAGCGCCCGACCTTATTGGTTTTAGGGGGCAGCTTAGGTGCCAAGGCGCTGAATGAGGCGGTGCTGGAGCATCTTCCACGTCTGGAGGATGCCGGCATACAGGTGATTTGGCAGTGTGGTGCGCTTTATGAGGCGCGCTTACAGGCTGCTTTAGAGGCTCGCGCGTTTTCGCATGTACAGCTGCGTCCCTTTATTGCCGATATGGCGCAGGCCTATGCAGCGGCAGATGTGATCGTGAGCCGAGCGGGAGCACTTTCGGTGTCTGAATTATGTGTGGTAGGCAAGGCGGTGGTCTTTGTACCCTCGCCGAATGTAGCGGAGGACCATCAGACGAAAAACGCTGCGGCACTGTTACGGGCTCACGCGGCCCGTGCTTTAGCAGATGCAGCATTAAAGGAGCGCTTCGGAGATACGGTGCTGGACCTTTTCCAGGATGCAGCAGCCCGGCAGCAGTTGGGAGAAGCGATTAGAGCCCTTGCATTGCCGCAGGCCACAGAGACGATCATTAATGAAATAGAGCAACTTATAGATGCAGACTGATCAGCTACGCTATGTGTATTTCCTCGGGATCGGGGGTATCGGGATGAGTGCTTTAGCGCGCTGGTTCCACCGGAAGGGGCTACCTGTTAGCGGCTATGACCGTACGCCTTCCTTGCTGACGGAGCAGCTGCAGCAGGAGGGTATTCCGGTGTATTTCGACGACAGCGTGCAGACACTCTCCGAGGAGCTACTTGCCTTGCCTGTGGAGCAGGTTTTGGTGGTGTGGACGCCGGCGGTGCCTGCGGTTTCTCAGCTGCTAACATACTTTCGAGAGTCAGGCTATCGCCTGCTGAAACGGGCGGAGGTGCTGGGGCTGTTAAGTGCTGGGTCTAGCTGTCTGGCTGTAGCGGGGACACATGGAAAGACGACCACCTCGGTGCTGTTAGCGCATCTTATGCATAGCCAGGGGCTTCCGGTGTCCGCATTTTTAGGGGGCATCGCGAAAAATGTGGCGAGTAACTTGATCCAGCCCCCGCATGGAGAGGAGGCGAAGGCTACGATGGTGGTGGAGGCGGACGAGTTTGATCGTTCGTTTTTACACCTGCATCCGACAGGGGCGGTGATTACCTCGGTGGATGCAGATCATTTGGATATTTATAAGGATGCGGAGCAGCTGCTGGAGGCATTTCGGCTTTTTGCTGGGCGCATCCGTAAGAAAGGAATTTTACTGCTGCAGCATACGGCTGCGGAAAAGCTGGGGACACTGCCACTAGCGAAAAAAGTACGTGTGCTCACCTACGGATTAAAAGGAGGCGAGGTGCGTGCTGAAGCGATTCGGGCGCATGCGGACCGTTTTGTTTTCGACTATTATGGTCCAGATAAAGTTATTCAGGACTTGATTTTACCGATGCCCGGGTACCATAATGTGGAAAATGCTTTGCCTGCCATCACGCTGGCGCTGTCGGCTGGGCTGTCGGTGGTGCAGGTGCGTGCGGCTTTGCAGTCCTTTGCAGGTGTGAAGCGGCGTTTTGAGCGCTGTGTGCAGACAGAAGCACACGTTTACATCGATGATTATGCCCACCATCCTGAGGAAATTCGCGCGACCTTAAGCTCGGTGTTAGCGATGTATCCTGGAAAAACGCTCACCGTGGTTTTTCAGCCGCATCTTTTTACACGTACGCGCGATTTTGCGGCAGGATTTTCAGAAAGCTTATCCCTGGCGGATCGTGTGTGGCTGCTGGATATCTATCCTGCTCGCGAGGAGCCGATCGTGGGGGTCACGGCTGAGATGCTTTTAGCAGCTATACAAGCAGGAGAGAAGCGTAAGGTAGAAAAAGAAGAGCTACTCCCCCTTATTCGAAAGGAGCAGCCGGAGTTGTTGGTCACCTTGGGTGCGGGCGACATTGACCGCTTTGTAGCACCGATTACAGCATTACTTACAGCGAAAGGAGGTCTGGATGCTTAAGGTTATCACACCCCTGCTGGCAGGCTTGGTGCTGGTAGGCACGATGGCTTTCTCTTGGGTTCGGTCGCAGGAACAGGTCTTAACGCGTGTTTCCGCAGAGGTAGAAGTGCTGCCAGAGGTATATTTTCTAGATGCAGAGGCAGTGCTCGCCCATGTAGGGGCCGTGCTGCCGCTGGTTTCTGGCAAGACGAAGGCGAAGGAAATCGATCTGCATCTGTTAGAGCAACACTTACTGGCGCATGATCATGTGAAGGCCGCTCGTGTGACGCTAAACCCGGCAGGAGAGCTGCATCTATGGGTGCGGCAGCACCAGCCGGTGGCTCGTATCGTGCGTAGCCGGGCAGCAGATGCATATCTGACAGATGAGGGCGTACTGATTCCTGTTTCCACTCGTTTTTCTGCGCGCGTACTCACCTTATCAGGGCCAGGCGCTGAGGCACTGGTGAATCATGATGTAAGTGAAGAGCAGGTGCAGCCGCTGGCTGAGTTTTTAAAGTATGTGTATCAAGATAGCTTCTGGTTTTCTCAGCTCATTCATGCGCATGTAGATGAGCAGCTGGAGCTAGCGCTCTACCAGCAGGTAGGGAAGCAAGTTATCGCATTCGGGACGGCGGAGCTCTTTGAGCAAAAGCTGGAAAAGGTGATTGTTTTTTATGAGGAGATCGCGCCCAAGAAGGGATGGAACGCTTACGAGCGTGTAAATGTAAAGTTTAGTAATCAAATAATATGTGAATAGGGAAACGCTATGGAAAATGAGAAGCTGATAGTAGGTCTAGACATCGGGACGACGAAGATTTGTGCTGTAGTGGGGCGCAAGAATGAGTACGGTAAATTAGAAGTTTTGGGGGTAGGTAAAGCTGTTTCTGATGGGGTAAAGCGCGGGATGGTAGCTAATATCGACAAAACGGTGACAGCTATCGAGAAGGCTGTACGCGATGCTAGCGACATGGCACAGGCGGACATCGGCGAAGTGCTGGTGGGCATCGCTGGACAGCATATTCGTTCTTCTGTTCACCACGGCTCTTTGGTGCGTAGCCAAGGGCAGGAGGAAATTAGCGTGGAAGATATTCGAAAAATGTCGAATGACATGCATAATATCGTGGTTCCAGCAGGGAACCGTATTATTCATGTGATGCCACAAGACTACACCGTGGACTATGAAGATGGAATAAAAGATCCCGTCGGCATGTCAGGAAATCGTCTGGAAGCTGATTTTCATATCATCACGGCACAAATCGGGGCGATCCAAAACATCAACCGCTGCGTTTCCCGCGCGAACCTGGTCGCTTCTGAACTGATTTTGGAGCCCATCGCTAGCTCATTGGCTGTATTAAGCGACATCGATAAGGAGGCGGGCGTTTGCTTGGTAGATATCGGGGGTGGGACCACGGATATCGCCGTTTTTTACGATAATATTATTCGCCATACGGCTGTCATTCCACTCGGGGGAGAGATCGTCACCTCGGACATTCGCATGGGCTGTAATGTGCTGGCGCATCAGGCGGAGCTGCTGAAGACCCGCTTCGGAAAGGCTATCGCCGAGGAGGCCAGCGAAAATGAAATCGTTTCTATACCGGGCATCCGGAACAGACCAGCGAAGGAAATCTCTATGAAAAATTTAGCCGCCATCATTCAAGCACGCATGGAGGAGATAATCGAGTTCGTCTACAGTGAGTTGATCCAGAGTGGCTATGAGAAGCAGCTGGCAGGAGGTATCGTACTGACTGGGGGCGGGGCACTTATGCCGCACCTCACACAGCTGTTCGAGTACTGCACAGGCATCGATACGCGCATTGGCTACCCGAATGAGCACTTGGGCAAGTGCCCCGATGAGGAATTAAAAAGCCCCATGTATGCGACCAGCATTGGATTAGTGCTGGCAGGGTTTATGTCTATCGATAATAGGGAAGAAAGGTACCGGACAGAGTATGCTCAGGGTGTGGTACAAAATTCAGGTTTGCGCCATAGCGCGCCTGAAGAAGCACCGAAAGAGAGTAAAACACGTGGTTTCGGATTTCTGCAGACGATAAGTGAGACCTTAAAACGAACCATGAAGGATTCAGGAGACGATACGTATTAGGAAATTTTCAAGTTAATTTTTTATAACGACCAGCAGCAATTTAAAAGAAAAAAGATATGTCAGATAACGCGAGAGAATATATGTTTGATCTCCCTAAGAACCATAAATCCATCATCAAGGTGGTCGGCGTGGGAGGTGGTGGCTCGAATGCGGTCAACCACATGTACAATCAGGGCATTAAAGATGTGGAGTTCGTGGTAATGAACACGGATGCGCAGGCTTTACAAAGCAGCCCCGTCCCGAATAAGCTTCAGATCGGCACGCACCTAACGGAGGGACTTGGAGCGGGAGCCAATCCAGAGCGTGGAAAAGAGGCGGCTGTAGAGAGTAAGGAAGAAATTCGGGATATTTTCGGTACCGGTACCAAAATGGTGTTTATCACTGCCGGAATGGGTGGTGGAACGGGCACCGGTGCTGCGCCTGTCATCGCTAAAATCGCGCGTGACATGGATATTTTGACCGTAGGTATCGTGACAGCGCCCTTTGCTTTTGAAGGGAGAAAGAAAATTTTGGCCGCACAGGCCGGAATAGAAGAGCTGAAAAACAGTTGTGATACGGTACTGGTCATCCTAAACGATAAACTTCGGGAGGTGTATGGCAACTTAGGCATCCGGTCGGCTTTTGCGAAGGCAGATAATGTGCTGACCACGGCGGCGAAGTCTATAGCAGAAATTATTACGGTGCATCAGGATATTAATGTTGATTTCGAAGATGTCAAGACGGTGATGAAGAATGCCGGTGCGGCCGTGATGGGCTCTGCCTTAGAAGAAGGCGAAAATCGAGCGCTTCTCGCTGCTGAGCGCGCCATCGCCTCTCCGCTACTGAATAATGTTGACATCAAGGGTGCGAAAAAAATCTTACTTTCCGTTACTTCCGGAGAGGAGGATGAGCTGTCTATGGATGAGTTGACTGAAATTACGGACTATATTAACGGTTGTGCGGGTAGTGACTTAGAGCTTATCTTCGGACAGGGCATCGATCCTAGCCTAGGCAAGGCTGTACGCGTGACGGTAATCGCCACGGGCTTCCTAACAGAGACACTTCCTCTAGTAAATGCTCCTGGCGAGAATAAGGCCTCAGGCGCCGCCACTCAGGAGCAGAGCGCTCAGCCAAGAGACGCTGATCAGCAAGTGGTGGCTCCAGCTGCACCGTCCACTCCTGCTCCGATGGTGGAACGTCCGGAAGCTGCAGCCCCTACGCCTCCAAGTCCGCAGGCGGCGCCTGAAGATGCTACCCCTCCGCGTGTCGTGCATTTAGACTCTGGCAAACGTGTGGAGGAGGACCATCTCAGCTCGGGAAAGACCTTTACCTTTAACATCCCTCATCAGCAAGCTCCGTTAAAGAAACAGGAGGAAGCCCACCAGGAGGAGCCACGTATCCGGCAGCAGCCTTTTCGTCCAATCGGCGGGAATAACCTGATTCAAAAGTCCCCGCAGCCGGCACAGCGTCTAGCTGGTCCAGATGAGGTGAAGCCCGCCAAGCAGGAGCCTTCAGCGAACACCTATAGTGATGCCGAGGGCTTTCGCATCATCCATAAAAGCCCGTCGAACGAGACGCCAGAGACGAATTCCTATCGTTCTAACCATGAAAAACAGTATCAGGAAACCTCTTTCATCGTAGACAAACGACTCGGTGAACGTGGAAATAAGTTGAAAGCACTGCGCGAAAAGTTAAATAACCCGGAGAGCCTTAAAGAACTGGAGAAGCCCGCCTACATTCGGCATGATATCAAGCTGCAGCCCGTGCCTTCGAGTGCTGAAGTGCGTACCTCTCAGCTGAGCCTGAACGATACCGAGGGTCTCGTGCGTGGCGGAAATCGTTTCTTGGATAAGAACGTGGACTAATCGCGCCGCATCGTGTGCGGTCCTCCTACAGAGGTCCGCAGCTTGCTTACCGCTTGTGATCTTTATGCAGGGCGCCGTGTTTGCCGCTTGATTAGTTGAAAATCAACAACTAGGTAGTAAAAAATAAAATACCTAAACCCCGGATTTGGCTGTTATCAGCTTTTTTCGGGGTTTTCTTTTTTTATATATTAATGGTGTAGGATACAATTCGCGACTGGCTAGCTGTCCTGCAGATTATCCTGACAGCTGGAAATAAAGAGGAAAACGAGCAGGTGAGAAGAGTGCTATTAGAAAAGTATACGTCATCCAGGTCCGAACTTTCCCCTCCAAGCAGAAATACATCGATGAATTTGCTGCTTATCTGTCACAAACGTCTAACCCGTTAAAAGGCGGGATAAGTTTTTTTTGTATGGGAATGTCTTGAGGTATGTTGCTGATTATGGGGTAGTTAGCTTAGAGATATATTTTTATCCTCTGAAAATCAACAACTTATTAAAAAGTGCTAAAAAAAATTCAAACTACACTTGCATTTATAGTTTTGGGGGGGGTATTTTTAGTACAGAAAGATAAAGATTGGCGCCGAAAAATTATTTTTCTTGGGCAGTCAAGGGTTGACTGCTGTCAAGTTTTCAATCAAAGTATCGTTTCAAATGAAAAAACTAACATTTCTTATCGTCTTGGGAGTATTCTTTACCGCGTCCCTTCCAAGTCAGTAAGTTCAAGCTGATCCTAATCCATTGAGTGATGCCATATCACTCGCTAAAGTGATTGCAGAGGGTATTGACAAAGGTTGTGACAATCTTCGAGAATCAGGTGCTCTGCAGAAACGTTGTAAAAACCTTGACTGTATAACAGTTGCATGTATTTCATTTAGAAAAGCATGCAATGGTCCATCAGATTGTGAGAAATAAATTAAAAAAAATCTAAATTATGGATCAGTGAGGGTGATACTCACCTTCACTGATTAAATTATTAGTCAGTATGAGAAAAATATTCATTAATAGCATAGCGTTTCTGTTCTTATATGGATGTGCTAAAAAAGAGAACACAGTTTTAGTCACAGATGTTGATGATAAATTTTCGGTAAAGTTGGATACGGTTTTAATCCAACCTTCAAGAAGTTCGCAAGTAGGCAGATTTGAATGGACAGGCAGTGAAGTCTTATATATTGACCATTTGTACGGGTTTATAGAATCCTATTCTCCTGATGGCAATTTTATCAAGCGTGAACTGAGAATCCTTCAAGGGCCTGAAGAATTGGCTAGTGTCAGTTCGGTTAGTGCCCATGAATATGGTTTTACAGTCAAAGGAGAGGATTGGACATTTTATGAGTATGATAAAGAGTGGAAGTTTCAGAGAAAGTATACCGTCTATACGGATGCAGCCTATGAAGTAGATCAATTAATTCAAAATCCTGTAGCCAGTTCCACTATGATGTATGAACTGCAGCATTACAATGACCATTTTCCTGTGTCGGGAGACTATTTTTATGCCAAGGTGGACTGTGAACACCCTACTTTCAATGCATTTATCAATCCATCATTTTATAAAGAGGCATTTTTAGTAGCCAAAATCAGTCGAAGAGATGGTAAAATGGAGGAATTGCTGTATCATTTTCCAGAAACCTATCAGCAATACCGATTTGTGCCCTTCCATATATTTTTTGATTTCCATGTAGGAAGTTCTGGAAAGCATTGGTTGACCTTTGAGATAGATCCTACCATTTATGTTTATGATGCATCAAAAAGTCTAGTTGGTACCTTTGGAGTCCCAGGAGTAAATATGCGTACATCCTATCCAGAGACCAGGACCTTGGATGTGGCATTTGATACTGACCTGTATAGACAATCCCGGTTTAAGGACGGCTTTTACAAAGATATTTTTGTGGATGAAGAGGCAAATCTCGTATTCCGCACGTATAGAACAGGAACCAACAATCAGACAATTGGTGAAGAATCGGAAAATCCCCTTCGATTACAGATTTATAAGTCAGAGCAGTTGGTTTCGGATATAGCTGTTCCTGGCAAATTTAGATTGATTGGTAAAGTTGCAGACAGACGTTACATAGCAGATGGATTTTATGATGAAACAGCCGAAAAGCAAGGGTTTTATGTATTATCGTT
>NZ_JBSZCV010000020.1:0-109071 GCF_054166705.1 Nitritalea sp. | reverse complement strand
TAGGTTGAGGTTTTGTGAAACAATAAAAAAACAATGGGATTGGTCAGGGTTGATGACCAAAATGAATCTCTGACCACCAGCATGCCCCGTCCTAACTTGAAATTTTTCCTCGATTAATTTTATAACTTTCTTCGATTTGTAGGAGGAGTTTAGACTGAAGTAGTTCTGATATTCTGATTCATCATAAACAAAACGTAAATCCGATTCTACAGACCCATCAATCAATACTTTGACGGAATTCACTTGTGATAACTCCTCCCATAATTCGAAGATTGCGGGAAGAGTTAAGTATCCTGAGGAAATATAAATCTCTGATTGATTAGAAATTACTTTTTTTAATTCGTCTAAAAGGAGCGTGTCTTGGTTGTTAATCAGCTTCATTCACATCACTATTTTGGTCTCAAAAATTAATAAAAACCTAAAATAGCATTTTTCATCTTTTTAGGGCAATTCTATTTTATGATTGATAAAGATATCACCTATTTAGTTAGCTGTCTTGCCAGCTCAAATTCCTTCTCGAAAGGCATCTGAAGGTCCCCCAGTACCTCAGGCATGGCAATTGCCCAACTGACATAGTAAAAAGCCAGAAGTTTGTATCCAGAAAATGAAGTATTAGGAATCAGATTCAATTTGTACCCTTTTTTCTGAGGATTAATACCAGTTCTACCTAACATAGCTATTTCAAAGGCTATTTCCTTGACCTTATCGATTGACATGTTTTTGAAGTAGTTCAAAGCACCCACCATATACATGGCCACAGCCATATTGAGGTCCTTGCCTGCGTGCTGTTGTTTGAAAAGCTCCAGTTCAGCCGCTTCATCCTCTTCCAAGGTGGAATTTTGGAAAGGATCATTTTCGATCTGCTCCAAGATATCCTCTGCTGATTTGGTCAGAACAGATGGTTCGGAACTCGTTGTCTTTTCTTCTTCCAATCGAAAATACGCATCCAGCTCTAGGTCCTCGCCCCAATGCTGAACCAATTCGTATTCTTCCCCCGGCTTCTTATCAGTTCGATATTCGTTGAATTCTTCCCAGAAAGCATCTATCTGTTCCTGTTCAAAGGGTTTGACGGTATATGCCTTTTCCATTTTGATTCCATAGAGTGATTCAAAGTGTCTGGCAGATACCACGTTGAAAATTCGGCTTTTGGTGAGGATATCGGGAGGTGAAAGTTCGATGATTTTTGGATCATTGACTGCTTGGTGCGCTTCCAGATTCAGTTGATAGAGGGAAATAAACTGCACATAGCGCAATTCGGGAAACTGATTGAATAAATAATCCTCTATAAAGAGGTCTATTGGTGCATTGTACACCTGCCCAAGGATTCCATGGAACAAATCGTGCGAATATTTAGAAATGCTCGCCGCAGGTATTCCTCTTTTTTCCAGTTTTTTCAAGGATGTCTTGATGCTTCCCTTGAACTCTTCGAGTTTGCTGTCTTTCCCGATAAAGCGCATGTTTACGCCTTCTTGCCGAGCTTCCTCAGCTAGTTTGAGGTGGGTAAGTTCGTGTGCGATTAGATGGTCCGTATTAGGGTATTTTGGATTGGTTTTGACCAAGTGAAAATCTCGATTGTAATTTTCTGCAAACTCAACTTTTGCCGCTGTCGTGATCGTGGAATCCTCTTCAATTCTGACTTCCTTTCTTGTCAAGGTTTCGATTTCGTTGATGTAGTCAACGAGGGTTTCTTTTCCAATTTGTTGTTTGACGAGGGTATTGGCAGCTTCTAATGCAAGCTGGAGAGCTTTTTGATAAACTGGTCCATCTATCTTTTCTTCATTTTTAATCGTGTCAATTGCCAGTTCAAAAGCCTTTCTGAATTCCCCTTTCTCAAAATTCACCAAACCTAAGCCCAAGGTGATATGAGGAAATTTTGGATTTACTTTATAGGCTTTGGAGAGGAATTTTTCAGCTAACGTGAGTTTGCCCAATTGTAGGAATGTCCCTCCGATATTGTTTAAAGCGACATAATTATCCGGATCTGCTTCCATCACCTGGTCAAAGTAGGTCATAGCCGTATTCACATCTGAGAAATAGCGGATGTAAATATTTCCCATCAAGATCAAAGCCCAGTGATTTTTAGGGTCCCACTTGAGTGCTTCTATCAAGATATCAATTGCTTCCTGATAATTGCCTTCCTCTTCGTAGGTCTGCGCTAGGTTTCTATGATATTCACTAACCGTTGGATACCTGCTGATAAGTTCTTCTAATAGAGGACGCGCTTCTGAGAATCTTCCTTGTGCACATAAGTTTGTAGCCTTGGAAAAAACCTTCGGGTCTTCTTTTAATTGCTCTTTTGGAAATAGTACTTCAATGGTATCTGCTGAGAGTTTGATTTCCGGATTAAGTTTACTGTTATTGAAAAAAGTTTTCAATGCACCTAACACCTGTTCGTCATCATGAATATCGATAGAAGGAAAAAGCTTTTTTAGAAATTCAGAGCGTTGATAAAATATCTTCATTGGGGTCGGTCTCATGTATAATTATGCAATTGTAAAGATAGTCCTTAGCGCTTGGATGGACAAAAAATCAAATAAAACAAAAAACCCGAAGAGCTTAATCTAAAATTCCTATGATCCATCTTCCCATACTAGAGAAAGTGCGTGTTTTGCCATACTAATCAGGGTCTGTGCACTTAGTGACGTTCAACTTGACGTAGGTTTCTTTCTCCTTCGCATTTGAAGCTGTGACTTTGGAAATGATCATGATAAAACAATGATTTCATACACTGCCATCACCCAACTCCAAACCAGCTGTGCGTATCTGATTGAAAAAAGAGGTTTTGAAAGTTGGCAGATATAAAAAGTGCGCGTTACTTCCTCTCCTACAGGAAGGTAGAAGAGGACTTAACATACAAGTCTATTCTCCTTAGGAATACGTATGCCCTAAAACACTAAATCAATACGTACATAACCCACAAAATCATCGGATTCATGCTGTAGGAGCTTCAGGTACATGCCGGTAGGAGTGAAAAAGGCCTGGGAAGAGAGACGCCCGCCATCGAACTTTAGCTCGGCCAAAAGCGTAAATTGAGCATCAAATACCAAAAAACGACTGTCACGCCGCACCTTCTCTTCTTCACGCACCTCAGAAACAAGCACGTGTCGAAATACAAGCGAACGATATGGATCTTCCTGCAAGGAACCATAGCGACTGCTCTCGGGATTAGGTACAAAGTAAACCATGTCCCCCTGTTCCACTGCTTTTCCCTTTACGAAGTTCATCTTTGCAGCGGGAGCTGCAAAAACCCAATCTTCGCCCTCTTTCCCGATGCGCAACAAAGAGTCCGATGCCGCAAAAGAAATTACATGCATACCCGTAGCCTCCTGATAGAGATTGAAATAAGTGCCTAGCTCCACATCATCGGTAAACTCCTTATACCCAGTAGGAAATGAAAAGGTCTGTAAAGGCTGTACGCTGTCCCTCAGCATATCTACCTCCCAAATCCAAGGCAAAGGACGCAAGCTTTCCTCCTTAAGGATAAAAGGAATACGTGGTAACACAACGCGCTGCCGTGCCGAATCAAAATGCATGCTTTGACCTTTCAGTGTAGTGAAAATGCTGTGCGGTAAATCGCTTTCCTGCGGAAAGGGTATGCGCTTAATCACCTTACCTGAATAATTAAGTTGAATCAACTCCTTGGGACTGTTTAGCACCAAGAAAAATTCAGAAGTAAATAGACTTCCATAACTAAAAGGACCAATGCCGTCTGGCCCTTCTTTATCCAAAGGAGTTTTGCGCAAAGGAGCTAAAGCAGGATAGGGGACCTGTAGCAGCTCCCCCTGGTTTATGGCAAAAAGCGCTGATGCGGTAGGAACATAATGCCACTTAGCTGGCAGCGCTGCGGTTTGCGCGTCTTTTTCTAAATAAACCGTATCTTGTATAAAATCAACTAAATGACCATAAAAAACATCCCGGCTTTTCTGCCCGTCCTTGGAGGAACAGGCAAAAAGAATATAAAAGGACAGCAAAAAGGTAATGCCGCATAAATAAAAACTACCTGGTTTCATGTAGGTAATATACAGAAAAAGCCAGAGATACAAAACGTTTCAGTCTACCATGCAGCAAGAGTGAAGTAGGAAGAGATGGTGTCAGGATAGTTAAAACAGCCAAGCATTTTGCTATGGCTTTTACTTTCCGAAATCCAATTTAATACGTTGAAAACCGAGCTCATCCTCCACGTTAATATCTGACCATAGATGTTAAGCGTGTAAAATGCGAAAAAGTGTTGCCACTTTCAAACCCTTTTAGAGAAATCGCACTACTTTTTTGGTTATAAATAACTGAATAAGAATTCGTTCTCAGTGTTGCTAATCCGTGATTTTTTCGAACAGCAGCTCCGCACCGCCTTGCAATAAGGTGAACTGACCCACCTCGGGTTGGAAAATAAGGGTGATCCCGGCCGGCTCAAATTTAAAAACATGCCCCTCGTAGGCCACCATCGGAATGGCACTTTGGCCCGTGGCCTGCGTAAATAAGGTCCCCGCTTCTGCCGTCACCGTGATGGTCAAAGGAAAGTTTTCACTCCCATACACGCCCACATAGGCCTCCAAGGTTTGCTGGCTGGGCTTGATCTTGCGCTCCTCCTGGATAGGCTCGCCATACAGGGCCCGCCGCATCGGGCGAACGGGTAGCGTGGTGCTCGGCAAACTGTTGTTGGAAAGCAAAATAAGCGCTTTGTCGGTGTCCAAGTGGCGCTCTATGTACGTGGTGAAGCCAGCCCAGCCCCCAGCATGGAAAGCGATTTTACCGAAAACAGGGTCCTCTTCCACGAACCAGCCCAAGCCATACGGATGCTTCTCCCCATCTGCCGTTCGCGCCGTCGTATAGAGCAGGTCCCGGTTTGTAGCGTCCAACCAGTCGCCTTCCCGCAGCGCCCGATCCCATAGGTAGAGATCGCCCACCGTGCTAGTGACCATACCGTCGCCCACGATACCGTCGAGGAAATAGGTGAAAAAATCCTTTCCCAGCTCCGCAGTAGTTACCTTTTGACCATCGGTGCCCAGGCCATAGCCGAGGGCCTTATTTGGCATTTCTCTGGGCGCATAGAAACGTTGGTAAACAGTAGTTTGGGCCATGCCCAAAGGCTGAAACAACTCCTCCTCCAAAAATTCCCCAAAAGAACGACCGGAAACCCGCTCGATCACGGAGGCGAGCAAGACGTAGCCGGTATTGCTGTACGCAAAATCTGTCCCCGGAGGAAAGTCCAGCGGCACCTGCTGTTCCTCAAAATACTGAATCAGCGTCTCGTTGGTCACAAACTCCACATCAGGGGCCTTCTCGGCCAGTGGCTCGATGTAGTCAGGCAGGCCACTGGTATGCTGTAACAGTTGGAGCAGCGTAATGTCCCCATAAAATGCCAGCTCGGGGATAAAAGTCGCCAACGTCTGTTCATAGGTCAGCTTCCCTTGCTGCTGGAGCAGCACGATGCCCATGGCAGTAAACTGCTTGGATACGGAGGCGAGCTCAAAGCGTGTGTCGGGCATTAACGGGCGACGCTCGGGCTCTTCTGCCCAGCCGAAACTCTTCTGGTACACGATCTCTCCCTGGTCGATGAGCAACACATTGCCATTAAATGCTTCTACCTCTAAAAGATTCGCAAACAAGCTATCGAGGGTAGCTTCTGGAAAAGGATCTTGAGCAAAAACCGGCCGCTGGGCCAGCAGGAAAAGGCCTATAAGGCACCCGATGAGCAAGTGAGCTAAGCGCATATAAAATGGAGAAATGACATTAATTATTTACAAAAGATAAAATTACCGCCAATTTAGGACCTCACCAAAAAATACGCTAACATTCTGTCGGGTAGGAAGGTTGATAGGCTATGGAAGCATACGCCACCTTTACCCCCCTTATGCAGGGAATTGTCCTGATCCGTTTTACTGGCGCGGCAGGAACGAAAGAAAATTTCGAAAACTATCTCCAAGAGACCCTTGCCCTTTATGCCGAAAAGCAGCCGCTTTGCCTCTTGTTCGACGCCAGCCAGGCCAGCATTCCCGGAACCGCCCTCCAAAAAATGCAGGCCGACTGGTTGAAAACCCATGAGGACTTGATGCAGCGCTACTGTCGGGGAACGGCCTATGTCATCCGAAACACCCTGGTGCGGACTGTTTTGAAAGCGATTTTTGCGCTTCAGCGCCAACCCGTCCCCTATGCCCTCTTCAAGACGAATGAAGAGGCCCTTACTTGGTGCGAGCAGCGCATGGGGGCAGACTCCTCCGAGACAATGACGCCTTCCTAAGCAGGATTCTTTGGGAGGAAATGGACTTTTGGCAGGGATTTTGGGCCTTTTTTGTGTAAATTACGTACACCTTTCAAAGAATTGTTCCATTTTAAAACCCAAAACCATGCAAACAAACTCTTTTCCGCAAGTAGGGGTATGGCTTGACCAAGCCAAGGCCCGCATCTTTAAATATGAAAATGGTCAGGCGGAACTGTACGAAATCGTGGACTCACCGGTAGAAACCGTTAAACGTATTCCCGGAGAAGAGCCCGATACCACCCGCTTTAGCACGAACAACGAGCACATTTCTAATAATGAATACCGGAAAAATAACATCACCCAAAATGAAATTAACGAATACCTGAAGTTGCTGGAGCAAAAGCTGGTACCTTATGAGGACATTTTGATTTTCGGGCCTGGCAAGTTTAAAGACCAGTTCATTAACCATATAAAGGAGAATAAAACCTTCGGAAAGAAGTGGATCGCCGTAGAATCTGCGGACCAGATGACTGCCAATCAGCTTTTGGCCTTCGTGCGCGATTTCTTTAATAAGTCCGTGCCCGATCGCCCTTAATTTTCAGCGAAGGCCGCCTGTTGGGGATTCCCTAGCAGGCACATCGCAGGCTTACCAATCCTCGTCTTCCTCTTCACCAGGGGCTGACGAGGATTTTTTTTGTGCCGGCTCCTCCGGGCTCGGATAGGGAAGGGCAGCTCCGGAATTAGGCGCTAGAAACGCGTCACTTTTTAGCCCTTTTTTCGAGAGGCCGAGGGCATCCGCATGAGTTGGAAAATACCTGAGCTCCGGGTAGCGGGCTTGCGCCCAAATGTCATCCAAATAGGCAAAACCAGGCTTTTCCACGGTAGCATCTAGCAGGCGAAGGCGTGCATCCTCCTTGGTAAAGCTGGCGCCCTGCCCAAAAAAATGTGGGAGCAACAAGGCGGAGCAGTGAAAGGCTATGCGGTCCACCCGATATAGCGCCTCATAATGCGCCATGCGAGCATGAATTTCTATCAGAAACCGCTGCGTTTCGGCTAGACGTATCCGCGAGCCAGCCCGCGACTTCCCTTTGGTTTTCAAATGCTTAAGCTGGCTTTTCCCCTGCTTTTTACGTACCATATAAGCCCGGAAAACCTTGTGGTCGAGGAGCGTATCTCCTTCATAAAAAGCGGTTAAGGCCTGGCCGGACTGGATGTAGCAGAGGGCCACATGCACATCGTGCTCCTGCTGGAGGTTAAGCCCTTTCCAAGACTGGGCGATGCCCGGGCGCAACTTGGCTAGGCGCTGCTGCCCCTGATAGACTTCCAGCAGCATACTTTTCTCCGGGCGATGCAGCGACAGCCCCGCCTGCTTTTTCCAGTGCTCCACCAGCCTCAGGGCCTCCTGTTCTGAGATCCGAATCCTCTCCATAAGGGGTAAAGATACCAAAAATAGTGCTGGGGAATTCAGACGAAAGGCCTACCTTTGCAAAAAAAAGATGCGAGACTTATCCTACTACATCGCCAAAATCACCGATCCAAACGAAGAGGAGGCCTATTTTTTTGCCGACAGAATCGGACAGCTCGGAACACCCGAAGCCCTGCAGGCGATGGTGGACCTCTTGCATCAGGAAGATGAGGCCCTGCAGTACCTGGCCGCACGCGCCCTGAGTGGGATGGAAGATAATGCCGCCGCCTTAGAACCCCTCATGACCCTTATCTTAGCTCCAGAAAACAAGCAGCGAAACGGGGCATTAGTAGAAGCCTTAGAGGGATTTGACCTAAGTGAACATTTCGTAGAAGTGGTACGCATTTATTTGTTTGGCAACTTCAAAGCCAGCCGTTTAGCCAAAAACTATTTGGATTATACTGATTTTTCGATTAGTCCAAGAATGATTAAAAAAGCAAAGAAACACCTCAGTCATTTCCTCAATAACAGCAATCAAACATTGGCCGATGAGGCCGAAAAAGCCGCCGAGGTAGGGGCCATAATCGCCGAATTAGAGGACATGTTCCGTGCCGACTAAAACAAATTAAAACCATGGGGGTTAAGAAGCAGTTCATCCTCACCTTTAATCCCCTATGGATCAGATAGAAGACTTCCTAACCGACTTTGGCTTTCACTACGATAAAGAGATAGAGGCTTTTACCAAGCCCAGTGCCTACGGCAAGCAGGTGGTGCTCCACCACTACATCAAAAGCGACTCCTACAGTTATTTAGAATTTCACCTTGGCATCCGCGTGAAAGAGGTAGAAGAGACCATTTACACCTTTTTGCCCAGCTTTCACCAGTACCGCCAAAAAAGCTTCACCTACATCAGCCCGCTTGATCATGTAGATGCCCAAATGCCCCGCCGCCAGTTTATTAATCACCCAGGAGAGCTCGCCTTGCATTATGACAAGTTCGAGCGCTTTATGGTGCATCAAGGCTTTCGCTGGCTGGACCGCCATGAGGAACCCGAGGTGCTGACACCGATCTTTTTGGAAAAAATTCACCTCAACTTACAGATGCAGGCCTATGTCAACAAAGCCTGCCGGGCCTTAACCTTGGCGGCGATGTGCGCACCTGAGGATTTCCACCAGGTGAAGGAGCAGTATTTGGAGCAGCTGAAGCGGAATAGGACCCCGGTGATCCAGCTGAAACAGTTTGATTCTTTACACAAGCATCTCACAGAAAAGCATTTTCTCTACCAGGTGCGCTAGGCCCGTCCGGGACCAAAGAGCAAATTGCGGCAGGGTATCCGAAAAACATGCAGCCCCCAACAGGGCGGAGGCTGCATGTTTTATTTAGAGGGCCTTGGCTTGGCGCCACGCATGGGAGCGGCCTGCAAAGGATCCTCGGGCCAGGCGTGCTTGGGGTAACGCTGGCGCAATTCTTTTCGCACCTCAAAATAGGTTTCCGCCCAAAAGCTTCGCAGATCCTTCGTCAGCTGAACCGGCTTGAAACCCGGTGACAGCAGCTCCAACACCAAAGGTAATTTTCCCTCCAGAAGAGTAGGCGTCTCCAGCTGCCCGAACATTTCCTGCAGACGTACGCGGAGATGCGGCACCTCCCCATCCTCCCGATACGTGAGGGGGATGGCGGCGCCGGTGGGCACCAAGATGGACTTTGGCGCCAGCCGATCCAAGACCTGCTGCTGCTCATAGGGAAGCCATGCCAGCAGCACCTGCTCCAGCTCAATCGCCTGCAGGGCCTTGGCATCACGCACCTGAGTCAGGTAGGGCCGCAGCCAGTCCAGATCTCCTGCCAACAGCGTGTCGGGCCGTAGATCCGGCCATTTTTCTCCCTGCTGACAGCGCAGAAAATAGAGGCGTAGAATAAACTGCATGACGTTTTCGTCCCAGTTGAGAAGCGCCTTCCCTCTTTTACGAAGCTCTGGAAGCAGCACCTCCCAGACCTCATCATCTGTATAATCCGCTGTAGGTGTTCGCTTTAACTCGATGGCGCCCAAGCGCAAAACGAGATGCGCTTGCACCTTTTCTTCCTCTCGGTTCCACTGAAGACGTTTACTTTCACGTAAGAAATCCTTAAGATCCGCAGGGTTTAGCGGTGCAGCAGAAAAGACTTTTCCGACTCGCTCCCGAGGATTTACTTCCCCGATGGCCAGCCAAGCCTGGAAGGCCATGTCGTCATGGCCGGGGATTTGGGCCAAGGTGCCATTCGCCAGCTGAAAATGTCCCTTGCGCTGGGGAAGTTGGCAGGCGATGCGCTCTGGAAAAGCATAGGCGAGCAGGAGGCCCACCTGGTAGGGGTCGGGCGGCTTCTGGTTGGTTTTCACTCCCAAATGCCGGGCATACTGCTGAGCGACCTTCTCCAGTTTGCTGAAATTCCGAAGGCCATCGGGCTTTTTTTGGCTTCGCAAACGATACCAAGCCTCGAGACGCAGCGTGATATCCACGCTCCCCAGTTGCGGCAGCGGATCTTTTTCTTCCAAAAGTGCCGCTAGATCCACCCCTAAGGAACCGATACCCAAGCGTTTGGCCTGCAGGAGCAGCTGAGCCAGTCGAGGAGGGGCGGGTACGGCCAAAAGCTGACGGCCATGTGGGGTCAGCCTTGTGCCTTTTACCGCTTCCCAAGCTTCCAGCAGCTCCCAAGCCTGATAAATGGCTTTTTTCGGCGGGGGACTCAGCCAAGGCAAGCTAAAGGGGTCTTGCACACCAAAATCCAATAAAAGCAGCAGTAGGGCGCTTAAATCTGCCGTCTCTATTTCCGGTTGGCGAAATGCCTGCATGCGCAACTCACTGGCCTTCGACCAGAGGCGGTAGCAATGCCCGGGCCCCAAGCGACCGGCTCTTCCCGTACGCTGCGTGGCGGCATCTAAAGACACTGGAATCGTCACCAGCCGATTCAGGCCAGACTGTCCATCGTAAACGGCCTGTCGATTACGCCCTCCATCGATCACGATGCTGACACCCTCTATGGTGAGGGAGGTTTCAGCGATGCTCGTCGCGACCACGATTTTTCTTTTACCCCCTGGATGAGGCAGGAGAGTTTGCTGCTGTGCAGCCAGGTTCATCATGCCATACAAAGGTTTTATGGCTACTTCCTGCCGATTTACTTCAGCATGTAGGGCAGCACAACAGGCCTCTATCTCTGCTTTTCCGGGTAAAAAAATGAGGAGGTCACCTTCCTGTTCCTGCATAGCGCGAAGTGCGGTGGCGGCAGCGGCCTGCGGCAAAAGCTCCGGTACTACATCGCCGATGTAGTGAATTTCCACAGGATACATTCGGCCCGGAACATCCAGTACGGGAGCCTCCAGCAGGGCAGATAGCGCCTGAAAATCCATGGAAGCAGACATGAGTAAAAGCCGCAGATCAGGCCGAAGCAGTTGCTGTGCCTCCCGGGAAAGAGCCATGGCCAGGTCGGCTTGTAAATTGCGCTCATGAAACTCATCGAAGATGACCAGGCCAACTTCCTCGAGCGCATTGTCGTTCTGCAACATCCTCCCGAGGACCCCTTCGGTGACCACGAGTAGCCGTGTTTTCTCACTTGACCTTCGTTCAAATCGGATCGCGTAACCTACCGTACCGCCCAGAGGTTCCCCTAAAAGGGAAGCGAGCCGTTCGGCGATGGCTTTGGTAGCCAGTCGTCGGGGTTCGAGCATAACAATTTTTTTACCCTCCAACCAGGGGGCATCTAGCAGCGCGAGGGGAACCACTGTACTTTTTCCAGCACCGGGTGGCGCATGTAAAATGAGGTTGGGATGGGTGGCTAGGGCCTGTTGGATTTGCCCTAGCGCACCCGAAATGGGCAATTCAGGTAAACGGATCTCCATGCATTTAGATATGGACCCAAGCGTCTTTCTTAGCGCTTTCCACGATTTTTTCACAAATGATTAATTCCCGCAGGCCAGCGGCAAAGTCCGGATATTGTCCTTCTTGCGGTTGTCCTGCACGAATGGCCGCATAGACCTCCTTAAAGAGTTGCTTCGAGGTATCGGGAAAACCCTCATTATGCCCACCCGGGAATGAAATGAGTTGTCCCGCCGCAGGTTCTGCCAGTGCAGGATCTTTTAGCAGGTGGCCATTGGCTGTCTCCCGCTTGCCGATCCAGAGCTCATTAGGGCGCTCCGAGTTCCATTCTAGGTTGGCCTTCGAGCCTGCGATTTCGATATTGAGGCGATTTTTTCTTCCTGCATGTACCTGGCTGACCGTCACGGAACCCTTGGTGCCATTCGTAAAGCGCAGCAGCACAGTGGCATGGTCTTCAGTATGGATGGGCACCTCTTCGTAATCCTCTGGCTGCAAGCTTTTTCCGCTATACGTTTCGATCGCCTTTAGCGGCTTAAAGCGCGTCTTATGCACAGTAGAGAAGTCCGCCATGACGGCACTTAAGGAAAGCCCGGTCACATATTCGGTGATGTCTAGTAGGTGGCTTCCGATATCCGCGATGGCGCGTGAGTCGCCCGATTTATCTGGCTCCAGGCGCCAGTTATAGTCTGTCTGCAGGAACAACCAGTCCTGGAGGTAGGAGCCGAGCACGGCAAAAATCTCACCCAGCTCTCCTTTTTCGCGCAAGGCTTTCATCTGGCGCACCATCGGGTAGTAGCGTAAGTTAAAATGTACAGCATGGATGAGCCCCTTTTCCTTAGCGATAGCCAAAAGCTCTTCCGCCTCTTCCGCACGATTTGCTAGGGGCTTTTCGCAGATCACGTGCTTGCCTGCTAAGAGCGCAGCCTTCGACTGAGGGTAATGGAGAAAGTTGGGCGTACAAATATGGACCACATGGATGTCTGGATCCTGCAGCATGTCTTCGAAAGAATAGGCGCGAGGAATGCCCAGCTGGGCTGCTTTTTCAGCAGCCAGTTCGGGGCTCGCTTCGCAAAGTCCCAGTACCTGCACATACGGAATACGGCGTAGGGCCTCCAGGTGAGCGGGGCCTATAAATCCAGTGCCCACAATGGCGGCATTAATAGTGTCGGTTTTTTTCATGGTTAGGATAGGTTTAATAGGCTAAATATACGGCTTTTCCTTTATTTAGGGCTGTTTTCACAGCAAATCCTTTCCTGCCCGTCCAGCGGGGCAGCAGCTCAGCATCTTTCTGTTTCTCCACGAATGGGGATAAGCCGTTTGGGGGGCTAGCTGGCCCTTAGCAGCTTATTGAGGATGTCCTATAAAAAAAAGCCCGGCCGTAGCCAGGCTTTAGGAAGTAAATGACCCTAAACGGAAGTGGCTGCCGAAGCTGCCACTTGCTTAAGCTGAAAAATCCATTTTGGATAAAGGGAGGCGACGCACCCGCTTGCCTGTAGCCGCGAAAATGGCATTTGTAAAGGCAGGAATGGCGGGGGGCAGGCCCGGTTCTCCCAAACCAGTCGGCGGGTACGGTGTGTCGAGGAACTTGGTCTCGATCTGCACTGGGGCATCGCGGAGCATGGCTAGCCGGTAGGCATTGAAATTTTGTTCGGCCACTTTCCCCTCTTTGAGCGTCAGCTCACCGAAGAGCGCATGCCCGATACCGTCCACGATACCCCCTTCGATCTGGTTTTCTGCTCCCGAAAGGTTCACCACCTGGCCACAATCCACCGCAGCATAGACTTTTACAATCTTGGGCTTGTTGTTGACCATTTCGATTTCAACGACCTCGGCCACATAACTCATAAACGAGTAGTGCGCGGCAAAACCCTGAAAACGAGGGCCTCCGGAACGGTTATTGTCCCACTTGCTCATCTGCGCTACCGCTTCGATAACGCCTTTATAGCGCTTCGGGTCATAGTTGAGCTCACCCACAGGATTGGCGATGGCTCGGTCCAGGAGCTCCAGCTGCAGCTGCAGGGGGTCCTTTCCAGCAGCGTGGGCACATTCGTCGAGGAAGCTTTGCTCTGCCCAGCAGACGATATTGTGGTTGGGCGCACGCCAAGGCGCTGTGGTGACGTTACTGGAGAGATTATGATCGTCGATACGGAAATTTTCTAAGGTACCCGCCGGAAAGCTGGGCCCGAGAGAAGCTCTACGGCTGTTGAGTGCAGCAGCAGAAAGATGCCAGGCTTGGATCTGGCCCGCATCGGAAATTTTCGCTTTGTAGCGATAGCGCCCATTCGGACGGTACATGCCGGCCTGCATATCGTCTTCGCGCATCCAAACGAGCAGCACCGGCTCTTGTGCAGCAGCAGAAATTTGCGCAGCTTCCAAGGTAAAATCTGCCATCAGGCGACGACCGAAGCCACCGCCCATACGGCTCAGTCCTATTTCGATGTTTTCTGCTGGTATACCCAGCACACGGGCTACTTCGGCGTGTGTACGGGCAGGCGTCTGCACGGGCCCATACAGATAGGCCCGATCTCCTTTCACATCAGCGAAAAAGTTCATGGGCTCTAGCGTGGCATGGGGGAGGAGAGGCGCCTCATACAAGGCCTCCAGCACAGTACCATTAGCCAGCTGCTCTTCGGGATTCCCATCCTTTCGGGTAGGCCTTTCGGCCAAAGTCTCCGTCAGCGCGGCCATCGTTTTTTCTTGCTCGGCACTGCTTTCTGCAGGGCTATCGGTTACCCAGTCAATTTTCAAGGCATCGCGTCCTTTTTTTGCTGTCCAGGTATTTTTGGCCAATACGGCCACCACATCGCCTGCTTGCACCACCTTATGTACTCCGGGGATGGCTTCCGCTGCGCTGGCATCGAAGGACCCCAACTTGAGCCCGAAGGCGGGAGGACGGGCCACAACTGCCATGTACATCCCCTCGGTTCTGTAGTCTAGGCCAAAAAGTGGCTTTCCAGTTAAAATCGCCGGGTTGTCCACATTTTCGATACGCTTCCCGATGAGGCGGAAATCTTTTTTCTCCTTAAGTCTGATGTTCTCGGGCACGGGCAACTTCGCAGCCTCAGCCACAAGATCGGCATACGCTAAGGACGGACTTCCCTTGGGGTGGATCACCTTGCCGGCCTGGGTGGTACATGCTTCAGGCGAAACACCCCACTTTTGGGCGGCAGCCTGCACGAGCATCAGCCGTGCTGTAGCTCCCGCCTTCCGGGTTTCTTCCCAGCGATTGCGCACCGAGCCACTCCCGCCAGCGATCTGCACTCCGAACTTCTTGGCATCGAAGTGTGCTTGTTCCACCTTGATGCTATTCCAGTCCAGGTCCATCTCTTCTGCCAGCAGCATGGGCAAGGCCGTTTTCACGCCCTGTCCGATTTCTGGATTGGGAGCCAAAAGGGTGATTTGGCCGTCGGCCGTCAATTTAATATAGGCATTCGGGATAAAGTCGGTGGCAGCTACTGCTTCACTTTTGCCTACGAAAGGAAAGCCGATGAGAAGACCTCCTCCCAGCAAGCTCGTGACCTTTAAAAAGTCCCGGCGGGCTATTTTTCCTACTCCTTCCATGCATTACCTCCTTTCTCAGCTGCCAGTGCTACGGCCTTGCGAATCCGCGTATAAGTGCCGCAGCGGCAAATGTTAAACATACCATTTTCGATGTCCGTGTCTGTTGGATTCGGGGTTCGCTTCAGGAGTGCTACCGCCTGCATCACTTGCCCCGCTTGGCAGTAACCGCACTGGGCCACATCCACCTCGCGCCAAGCCAGCTGCACGGGATGATCTCCCTTTTCACTGATGCCTTCGATGGTGGTGACGCTCCGCTGGCCGATCGCCGAAACTGGGAGGGAGCAAGAGCGTATCGCAGTATCATCAAGGTGAATCGTGCAGGCGCCACACTGGGCCACACCGCAGCCGTATTTGGTGCCCACCAGCTGCAGCTCATCACGCAGCACCCATAGGAGGGGCATTTGCGGGTCTACATCGACCTCATGCTGCTTGCCGTTAATGTTCAAGGTGAATTTTGCCATATGGAATTGGGTTTATGGTCTGTTACGTATTTCTTTTACTTTTTTCGCGCTTATCGTGCCGCCTTCATTTCCCCAGCTGTTCAAAATGTAATTCATTACATCGGCCACCTCTTGATCCTCCAGATGGGCCTGTGCGGGCATGGGCATATCATAGGTTTCCCCATTAACCACGATCTCCTCTGCCTGTCCGTTTAGGATGATGCGTACGGCACGCTCCGGATCCTCTAGGAGGTAATCGGCTTGCGCCAAAGGAGGGAAGGTGCCTGCCATTCCTTTGCCATCCGCCATGTGGCAGGAACTGCAAGAACGTCCGTAGATAACTTCTCCGCGTGCCTTACTGGCCGCCAAATCATCCTGCTGCGATAACGCTAAGGAAAACAGTTGCAGCACAACGAAGGCGCTGACCACGAGGGATTTTGTTAGCATATAAAGATGTATATAGATTCAGATTTTAACTTAGGCCTTCAACTTTTTGCCCAGTAGGGATGTTTAACCACTAAAGGTCTAGAATAGCCGTTTGTCTAAAATCGGGTGAAAACAGGCCTTAAGATAGGGCTTTTGGCTTATTTTAACAAACTTTCCTAGCGTTTCAGGACGCTGGCTTTCGCAAATTCCAACTCCCACATGCTGTATTTAGATTACAATGCCACTACGCCTCTCGATGAAGAAGTCCTCGACGGTATGTTGCCGTACTTTCGGACGCATTTCGCAAATCCCGCCTCGGCGCTGCATGGTGCCGGCTGGCTCGCAGCAGATGCGGTGGAAGAAGCGCGCATGCGCTTAGCGCTGGCAAGTGGCTTGGAAGCAGATGGCTTTTCTTTTCATGGCAGTGCTACAGAGGCGCTAAACGTCATGCTACTGGGCTTCGATGCCGCACATGCTAGGCAAAAACGACACTATCTGGTCAATCCCACGGAACATAAGGCCGTGCTGGCCTGTGTGGAACAGCTTAAGTTGAACGGTGCCGATATTACATACATACCTGTGGATAAGGAAGGTAAGCTGCATTTGAATCAAGTTCAAGATTGTATACTACCCCATACCCGTGCATTGATTTGTATGGCAGCGAATAATGAGACAGGGTGGATTTATCCATTGGAAACCTTGGCTGAACTCGCCCGTGAACGAGGTTTGGCACTCCTTACTGATGCCGCCCAAAGCTTCGGGAAAATAGAGTTGAATTACGGTCAACTCTCCGCGTGTGTTTTTTCAGCGCATAAATTTTACGGACCGAAAGGTGTTGGAGCTCTTTACTTAGCAGAAGAGCTGCGCCCACTTTATAAGTCTTTCCGTCTGCTACATGGGGGAAATTCGGCCCCTATCTACGGTGCGGGAACTGCGGCCGTGCCCCTTTTGGTGGGGATGGGACTCGCGGCATGGAAGGCTAGAAGCTATCCCGAGCGCTACGCTGCGCATATTCGACCGCTACGTTTGGAATTGGAAGCAGGTATACGGAAGCATTTTCCAGCGGCTCATATCCATAGCCATCGGGAAGGTCTTCCCCATGTGTGCCATGGTAGCTTTCCAGGATATGCTGTAGCCGATTTTTTTCAGCGGACAGGGCACATATTGGCCCTTAGTAGTGGTGCTGCCTGCAGCAGTGGGCAGCGATTGCGTCCCTCGCATGTGCTTTTGGCCGTAGGCCAAAGCGAGGAAGCGGCAACAAAAGGGATCCGTTTTTCTCTCGGATTAGAGACTCAGTCTGCAGACATCACGCACTGTTTGGCGCTTTTGGCGGATCATTTACGCCCCTTAACTGCCCGTATGGAGGCGTAAGAGCGCCTGATAGTCGGCTGGAGTATCGATGTCTGTGCCCGCCTCGGGTAAGTCAAGGGTCAGACAAGCTTCTGGGTATTTGGCCGCGATCCCTTTGGCCCCATGGGCCCCATCTAAGCGCAAAAGCGCATCGAAAAAACGTGCTGGAAAGAGGCAAGGAGGACCCGTTTCACCGGAGAAAGCGCTCTGAATAATCTTACCCGGATTTTGTAGGGCTAGCTCCACGAGAGCTTCTAGATGTGGGCGCTCGATCAGAGGCTGGTCGGCCAGTGCGATGAGCACATAATCCAAGTGGTTTCCCTGAAGTAATAGTTCAAGGCCATAGGAGAGGGAGTGGCCCATGCCTCGGGACCAGTTGGCATTCACGGCAACTTGAAAATCCTGCCAATGCGTTTGTTTGGATATTTCCTCTTGATGGGCTCCGAGCACTACAAGTCGCGCCTCAGCAGAGAGGCTTTGATAGACATTAATGCTGTGTTGGATCAGGGTGAGGGTCTGGTAGGGCAGAAGCTGTTTTACGCCGCCGTTCATGCGGCTTCCAGCGCCTGCTGCCAAGAGTAAAATACCGATTTGAGGTGTTTGCATGCGATTATCCTAAGACATGTTTGTGTATGGGTCCTTCTATGTCTTTAAGATGTTTCGGCGCCATTTGTTTGCGTACCGCAAGGATTTCTGCGCAAACCGCTAAGGCAATTTCCGCTGGCCCTTCTGCTCCCAGTTGCAGGCCGATCGGCGCATATGCAGCGGCTGCCTGTTGGTACACATCTTCGGGCACTTCATCGGCACGAAGGGCATCCAGCATTTTTACAAACTTTTTTTTCGGTCCCAGCATGCCGATGTAGCGATAGGGCTGCACGGGTAAGGCAGCCAAGAAATTTTTTTCTTGGGTAAAATTATGACTCATCAGCAGGAGGGCATCTTCCGGACGTAGCAGCGTATAAGGAAAAGTGTCCGCTGTGATGAGTTGGGTCTGCACAGCTTCGGGGAATCGTCCAGGGCGCAGATAGTATTCTCGATCGTCCAAAAGCAGGAGATCCCAGCCTAGTAGGAGGGCCTGTTGGGCCAAAAGCTGCACGTCATTTCCTGCTCCAAGGACGACCAGTCGCTGCGGTTTGGGGATATATTGAAGAAAAAAGTGGTGCTGGGAAAGGTTACAGCGAAGGTTGCGCTGGAGCAAAGTGGCCTCCTCACATTGGGATATAAACAGCTGACCTTCTTCTTGCTGTATAAATTGACTGCTGGTTAAAATAGAAGTCACTTCCTCGATCTGGAGCGCATTAGCGGCAATCGGCAAGTGGGTACCGGCATGTTTTTTAGCCAGCGGCTGTGGGTCATAGCCGGTGCAGAGCAGGACTGCATCGGGGCTGTCTAGGGTTTGCTGTAGGGCTTCGATTGGAGTTGGTGTGGTGCGTAGAATAGGTTCTACCAAGACGTGAATCAGGCCATTACAACCCAGTCCAGCGCCAAAATTTTTCGTATCCTCCTGGCGCGTATCATACACGAGCAGGGAAGGACGCTGTTTTAAAATAGCTGTGCGTGCTTTTTTTAGTGCATCGCCTTCGAGGCAACCGCCCGAGATGGCGCCTGCAAAGTCTCCATCTTCAGCTACGAGCATGCGGGCACCGGGTCTACGGTAGGCGGAACCTGCTACGTCGACGACGGTGGCGAGTGCGCAGCGCTTGCCGGCTGCGGTAAAGGTGGTGTAAGCGTTTAAAATGGCTTTTATTTCGTGTAACATGGGGAATAATCGGCTGGCGAATCCTTAATTTCGGTAAGATAACGCTTGTTTTGGGCAATTTTGTTTGCGCACGCTTTTTTTCTCGCTCAGTACTGCTTTATTTTAAACCATGAAAGCGCAATCTTTGAGTGAATTAAAAAAAGAGTTGAAGTTGATGGACGAAGCACAACTTCGAGAGACCGTAGAGGCTTTATTGCGGTTTGAGACTAGTAACAAACTCTTTATATCTTATTATTTTCAGCGGCGTTATGAGCCACAGGCTTTTGTTCAGGATGCTTGTGCGTTTATCAGTGAGCAGTTTTCGGGGAGTAATTTTTCCAACTATCATACGGCTCGAAAAAGCATCGTCAAGGTCCGGAATAAGTTGACCAAAACCCTGCGCATGACCAAAGACCCTGTGGAGCAGTTGGAGTTGATCCTACACTTTTGTGAGGAGATGCTGCGTTATGATTTACTTCGTTTTTATGCCCGACAGGTGGATAATGTTTATGCTACGCAGGTGCGTAAGTGCACGCGGCTTTTTGAAAAAATCCATGAAGACCTGCAGTACGACTATGAGGAGCGCTTAGCTGACTTAGAGCATGCGATGGAGCTTTGATTTTCGCCTTAAAATTGGAATTTATCCCTATTTTTCGTACATTTGTTAAAATTTTTTAACTTATTAAGTTAAGACGGATGCTTGGTGGCGCAAGTGTGTTCAGGATCCTCAGGGTTTGGGGATATTTTTAGCTTGTATCATATAAAATTAAATGCATGTCAAAAAGCAGGGAGACCTTCAGTAAAAAAGAAAAGGAAAAAAAGAAATTAAAGAAAAAGCAACAGAAAGTTGAGAAGCGAGCAGAACGTCAGGAAGCCAAGGCAGAGCGCGGCAGTGTAAGTTTAGATGAGATGTTGGTGTATGTAGATGAATTTGGCAACTTTACAGACACGCCACCAGACGAGACGAAGCCGAAGAAGAAGATCGACCCGAATGACATTCATGTGAGTACCCCTGCGGGCAGTGCTGCTGGTCAGCGTGAGCAGCGCACAGGCAGGGTCAATTACTTTAATCCAATGAAAGGCTACGGTTTTATCGTAGATCAATTAACGAGTGAGAAGTATTTCTTTCACGTCAACGACTGTGTGGAAGAGGTAACGGCGAACGATTTAGTTTATTACGATACAGCGAAGACGCCACGTGGTGTGAGTGCTGTAGGCGTAAGTTTAGTAAGTTCCAAGAAATAAACGGTTTTCTTTAGAAGATGCCGCTGTGCAAACAAGGCATCAAAAAGTAAAACTGTTGGTTGAAAAAGCCGCAGTACAAGGGTAATGCGCCCAGACACGAAAAGATGGTGTCTGGGCGTTTTTTTTAGGCTATGGCTACTTGATTATCTGTTATATAATTTATATTATGTTAAATAGAGATTTTAAAGACCTCCTCGGCCCACGTAGAAATGAAGTAAAAATTTCAAACCTCTCCTCAAAACACCCAGAAATGAACTGCCTTCCACACAAAAAAAGCTTTTGCATTTGCAATTAAAATCAAATTGCGTAACATGCATGCGTATAAACGATGAGCTGAGTAAATTTACGTCAGCAAAAGCTCCTCTAACACTTTACGCCACGTGACAGCCAGCAGCATCGGGCGCCTATTAGGCCCCGCCTTTTTTCTATTTTTTCTCTGGTCCGGAATTCCTGCCGAGCTCAGCACGGAAGCACGTGCCATGCTGGGCATCACACTCTGGATGGCCACCTGGTGGATGACCGAAGCCGTCCCTATTCCAGCTACCGCCTTACTGCCGCTCTTGCTTTTTCCGCTACTGGGGATCAGCAGCATCAGCACCACAGCCGTTCCCTATGCACATCCTATGGTACTGCTCTACATGGGTGGGTTTATGTTGGCCGTGAGCATCGAAAAATGGAATTTGCATAAGCGCCTGGCCATACATGTGATCCTGCTGCTTGGCAACCATCTCCGGGGCATCCTGCTCGGATTTATGTGCGCCACCGCCTTCCTCTCCATGTGGATTTCGAATACGGCCACCTCCCTTATGATGCTCCCCATCGGACTTGCTGTCACCCAGCAGCTGGATGGGGCTAACAGCAGCAGTCGGCCTTCGCCTACCGGCAAAGCCCTCATGCTGGGCATCGCCTACAGCGCCTCCATCGGTGGACTGGCCACCCTGATTGGTACCCCAACGAACATCACCCTCTCGGCGATGATCCAACAGTTTTATGGCATTTCCATCGGATTTAGCCAATGGATGCGCTTTGGCTTACCCGTTTCCCTACTGCTGCTGGCCATCTGCTGGTACTACCTCGCCTATCATGCCTTTTCCTTCCCAAAGGCTCCGGGACTGCAAGAAGCACGCGCCGAAGTCAGCCAGCAACTTACCGCCCTTGGCCCCATCCGGAAGCCAGAAGTGCGCGTTGCCCTCGTTTTTGGCCTCGTGAGCATGGCCTGGATGTTTCGGAGCCAGCTCCAAACTTTTATTCCTGCATTAGACGACACTCTCATCGCCCTAGGAGGTGTTTTACTTTTGTTTATTTTGCCTGCAGGCGAGAAAAATCGACCTCGGGTCCAGCTTTTAGATTGGAAAACAGCTGAAAACATCCCTTGGGGTATCTTGCTGCTTTTTGGAGGTGGCTTGGCCCTAGCTGATGGTTTTCAGGCAACTGGCCTAGCCGAAGCGATCGGGCTGCGCTTTGCTCTGCTGGAAACACTGCCTTACTTGCTTTTCCTGCTCTGTATCGTCTTCGTCGTTAATTTTTTGACCGAAATCACCTCTAATGTCGCCACAGCCTCTGTTTTGCTCCCTATTTTAGCTGCCGTATCCCTACAAGTGGGCATGCACCCCTACGGCCTCATGGTAGGTGCCACTTTAGCGGCCTCCTGCGCGTTTATGCTGCCTGTCGCTACCCCTCCCAATGCCGTCGTTTTTGGGTCTGGCTACCTGGAAATTCGCGATATGTTGAAAACAGGCTTTCTCCTCAACTTGCTCTCTGTCCTGCTGATCAGCCTGCTCGTTTATCTGGTTTTGCCCTTGGTCTGGAACATCGACTTGCACCACTACCCTTTTTAACTAACTATTCAGGTAGCGCATCAACCTTCCATCCGAAAAGACTTGCAAGAAGCGGAAAATTGCTGGATGTTGGCAGGGATTTAATCCTAAAAACCATGCGAAAATGTATCTTGCTGTCACTGGCAGCCTGTTTGCTCTCCTTTTGGGCTCCGGCCCAAAGCTACTTTTTCCCTGAAGGTGAACGTTTTAGTTCCAACATCCAGTCCCCCGAGGAATTTCTGGGCTACCCCATAGGGGAATTCCATACTCGCTACGACCGGGTGCATGCCTATTTAGCGTATTTGGCGGAAGCTAGCCCCTATGCGCACTTGGAAATCATCGGCTATACACATGAAAGGCGGCCTCAACTGGTGCTTTATGTGTCCGAAAACACGGATCCTGCTCACGTAGAGCAAATCCGACAGCAACATTTAGAACTCACCCGCCCGGGCCAAGCGCTGCCTGATGTAAGTAAGATGCCCGCGATCGTTAATTTAGCCTTTTCCGTTCATGGAAATGAGCCTTCTACGACTGAGGCCGCCCTTCTCAGCGCCTACTGGCTGGTGGCGGCGGAGGGTGAACTGGCACAGCGCGTGCGTCAAGAGGCTTTGGTCCTCATCGATCCCGCCATTAATCCTGACGGCAGAGACCGGCATAGTCACTGGGCCAACATGCACCGTGCCTTTCCACCTGTGTCAGATCCGCTAGATCGTGAGCACAATGAAGTCTGGCCGGGGGGACGCTCGAATCATTACTGGTTCGACCTAAACAGAGACTGGTTGCCGCTGACACAGGTGGAGCTACAGCAAAAAATGGCCTGGTACCACCGCTGGTACCCTAATGTGGTGGGCGATTTTCATGAGATGGGGACGAATAGTACCTATTTTTTCGAGCCCACCAAGCCCTTTAGCTCCGAAAATCCTGTGGTACCACGTAAAAATTATGAAGAAGTGACGCAGCGCTTTGTGCCTTATTTTGCCAAGAACTTGGATGCAATCGGCTCACTTTACTGGACGAAGGAGGTTTTTGACAATAGCTACCCGGGCTACGGTTCCACCTACCCTGATATTCAGGGAGGCCTCGGCCTAGTCTTCGAGCAGGGAAGCTCCCGCGGCCATGTGCAAGACTCACAGCGCGGCCCCATTACTTTTGCGTTTACGATTCGCAACCAATTTAGGACCGCGCTGGCGACCTTAGAAGCGGCCATCGAGTCGCGCGAATTCATGCATCGCTACCTGCGGGAATTTTTCGAGATGGCCGAACAAGAGGCGGCCTCCTCTCCTACCCGGGCCTATGTCTTCGGGGATCCTAACGATGCAAGTAAAAACCGATTATTCTTAAACCTTTTACTTGCACATAAGATACAGGTTATTGAAAATCAGTCGACTATAAATCAAGACGGGCAGCGCTATGAGGCAGGAAAATCTTGGCTAGTGCCCACCCGACAGCCTCAGTACCGCATGGTGCGCAGCATCTTTGAGCGTGTGACAGAATTTGCGGACTCGGTCTTTTACGATGCCTCGGCTTGGAGTATGGCCCTAGCGTATGACATGCCGCATGCAGGCTTACGCCAAAATCCGGGTGGTTCTCCCCTTACGGAGCTACCTGCAGCCTCCTTGCAGCAGCCCGATACCCGCCCTTCTGTGGGCTACCTCATCGCCTGGGAAGACTATTATGCCCCGAAACTGCTGCAGCGCTTGCAGCGTGCTGGTGTACATGTGGAAGCCAGTGGCGGTGCATTCACCTCGGAAACCCATCTGGGTGAGCGAAGCTTTGGGTCGGGAACGCTGCTCATCCCGCTGGCATTTCAGCAGTTGCCAGCCGAACAGGTGGAAGCCTTGGTTTTGCGCGAAGCGCAAAGCCTCTCTCAGCAGGTCTATGCTGTTTCCACTGGCCTTAGTAAGCAAGGAATCGATCTGGGCAGCAACCAGGTCAGCGCGATACGACAGCCAAGAGCCCTCATGCTCGTTGGTTCGGGTGTAACCTCTACGGAGGCGGGAGAAATATGGCATCTTCTAGATACACAGTTGGAGCTGCCGCTTACAAAAGTAGACGTGGAGCGTTTCAGTCGGGTTAATTTACACTCGTACAATACGCTGATTTTGGCCTCGGGCGATTACAGTGGAATCGGTGAGCGTGGCCTTAGCCATCTGAAAGACTGGCTCTCCCGGGGAGGAGTTCTGATCGCTATTAAAGGCGCTAATCAATGGTTGACACGTGCCGGCATCACCGCCTTAACAAGCTTGGAAGAGGTTCCGATGGCCCCACCCGCAAAGGGACTTGGTTTTGGAAACCGCCGTGATTATTACGGTGCCCAAAGCATCGGGGGAAGTATCTACGCCACGCGGTTGGATTTAAGTCATCCTCTGGCTTTTGGGTATACGCGAGAACGCCTGCCGGTATACCGAAACAGCAGCATTTTCTTTGCGCCCGTGGCGGATCCCTTCCAAAACCCCGTTCGCTATGAAGAGCTGCCACTACTCTCCGGCTATGTTTCGGAACGGAACTTGACTCAAATCCCCAAGGCGATGAGTGTTTCCGTGTCGAAGTTTGGTTCTGGAACGGTGGTGCACTTTATCGATAATCCTAATTTCCGAGGGACCTGGTTCGGTACCAACAGGCTTTTCTTTAATGCACTCTACTTTGGGGACCGCATGTAGGCCGCTCCCTTTTACGATCACTTCCTAATGTGCTGAATTCGCGCTATCTTGCAGCCTATTTAGTCCTGAAGGAAGTGATCGTACTTATTACCCCACCGTTTACACAGCTAAACACCCCTTATCCCGCCACGGCCTACATCAAAGGCTTTCTAAACACCCGGCAGATCCATTCTCATCAGTTTGATTTGGGCTTGGAGGTGATCTTAACGCTCTTTTCCCGAACAGGCCTGGAGCGACTCTTTCAGCTGTTGGAAGAGAAATATGAGAACTTGACCGAGGGTCAAAAGGCGATTGTTGACATGCAGGACGCATACATGCGGAGCATAGATCCGGTGATTCGTTTTCTTCAGCATGAAGATCCTACCTTAGGTTATGCCCTAGCCGCAGGAGATTTTTTGCCCCAAGGGCCTCGTTTTCAGCAGTTGGAAGAACTGGACTGGGCTTTCGGGCAGGTGGGAATTCAAGATAAGGCCCGGCATTTTGCCACCCTATTTTTAGAGGACCTCAGCGACCTGATCACCCAGGCTGTGGATCCCTATTTTGGCTTTAGCCGCTATGCGGAGCGCCTCAGCCGTTCGGCCAGCAGCTTTTCCGGCCTGTTGGACGCCTTACAAGCTGCTCCTACATTCATCGATCAACTGCTTTTTGAGCGATTAGCGCTACATGAACAGACGTTAGGCAATGCCACTTTAGTTTGTCTTTCCGTGCCTTTTCCGGGCAATTTATACAGTGCCCTGCGCATCGGGCAGTACTTGAAACGGCATTTTCCAACAGTAAAAGTAGCGATGGGGGGCGGCTATCCGAATACTGAATTGCGTAGGCTTTCGGATCCGCGTGTGTTCGACTTCCTCGATTATGTGACCTTAGACGATGGCGAGCGTCCTCTGCTGCAGATTTATGGGCATGCGTTAGGACAGGTGGAGCATGCACAATTAAAGCGTACTTTTTTGCAAAATGCGGAGGGGCAAGTGGAATTCATCGATTCTTCTGAGCAGCCGGACTTTCCCTTTACTGCATTAGGCACGCCTGACTACAGTGATTTACGGCTTCGGGATTACCTGGGCGTTATCGCATGGACCAACCCCATGCATCGGATGTGGAGCGATGGCCGCTGGAATAAACTGACCATGGCCCATGGCTGCTACTGGAAAAAATGTTCCTTTTGTGACATCAGTTTACCTTATATTCAGGATTATAGTCCATTGAGCGCCAGCCTTTTGGTGGATCGTATGGAGGAATTGATCACAGCCACGGGAACCACAGGCTTTCATTTTGTGGACGAGGCTGCGCCGCCTGCGCTGATGCGAGAGCTTGCTCTTGAAATTCTACGACGTGGACTCATCTGTACCTGGTG
This sequence comes from Nitritalea sp., assembly GCF_054166705.1. Lineage (NCBI taxonomy): Bacteria > Pseudomonadati > Bacteroidota > Cytophagia > Cytophagales > Cyclobacteriaceae > Nitritalea > Nitritalea sp. The sequence goes on along the minus strand of NZ_JBSZCV010000020.1, from coordinate 83,031 downwards.
GACGAATATTCGCTTTGAATCTAGGTTCAGCTATGACCTCTGTCGTCTGCTGAAGGCGAGCGGCTGTATCGCCGTATCAGGAGGGCTGGAAGTGGCCTCCGACCGGCTCCTGGAGAAGATGCAAAAAGGGGTTACGGTGGCGCAGGTAGCGCGGGTGGCGCGCAACTTTACCGCCTCGGGAATTATGGTGCATGCCTACCTCATGTATGGATTTCCGACGCAAACGGCCCAAGAAACGGTCGATAGTTTAGAAATGGTGCGTCAGCTTTTCGGGCACGGTGTCCTTCAAAGTGGCTTTTGGCATCAGTTTGCGATGACAGCCCATGCGCCGGTTGGCTTGACGCCGGAGGATTTTGGAGTGGCAGAGGTGGGGCCTGTGTTTGCAGGATTTGCCGATAATGACCGTTTCCATGAGGATCCTAGTGGTGCAGCGCATGAGCGTTTTGGACCTGGCTTGAGTAAGGCCCTTTACAATTACATGCATGGTCATGGCCTAGACTTTCCGCTTTCTGACTGGTTTGACTTTAAGGTACCCCGAAGCAGCGTGTCACCGGAGTTTATCTACGATGCCTTGGAAAGTGAGGAAGATGAGGCAGAAATCAAGCCGAGCACGAAAATCGTTTATATCGGTCATCCTTTCCGACTGCGAACGCTTGAGCTGCCGAAAGGCCGTCGCCAAGCGCTGTATCGTGCCCAGTTGGGAAGCGGTCAGGTAGAACTTAATGGCAGCCCAGAACTTCGGGCGTTTATGGAGCAGGTAATGCCCCTTTGCGCCCCTGGCGCGGACAAAAAAAGTCTTAGCTGGAGCCGTTTTCAGGCTGCCTGTGTGGCGGCGGGGATTCAGGATTTCGATGCCTTCACAGAGTCAGAAGCTTGGATGGGGCTTTTGGAAGCAGGTCTCTTGCTGCTATAGCAGAAAAGCCCGTGCTGAAGCGGTTTTTGTCGCTTAAAATGGCCTGAAAATTGATAGGAAGTGGCGTGGAACTGGCGTTCATACGCTATATTTGTGTGTGCAAAAACTAAGCCTATAATTATGTTCTTGATTGACTACCCGTACGTATCCGATTTTCTAAAAAGCACGCTGGCTGGCAGTGAGACGCCAGTTATCAAAACACCTGTAGCAGAGGAAATTATGGAGGGCTATTCGCCCAAATGGATTTCGGTTTCCGAGGCGATAAAGCGCATGGAGCAGCCGGAGCGGCCGAAGCTATACACCAATTCTGAAAACACTATTTACTGGTTGCAGCAGTTTGCCGGCCATACCCCTATCCCCGAGAGTCTTTCCTTTTTTAAAGATAAACATCGTTTTCGAGGCTTGGTAAAAGCGGCTTTTCCAGATTATTTTTTCACACAAGTAGCCGAAGAAGAGTTAGATCATCTCGACGTGAGTCGTTTTCCTTTTCCTTTTATCATCAAGCCGGCCGTAGGCTTTTTCAGCTTAGGGGTCTTTAAGGTGGATAGCCCAGAACACTGGCAGGAGGTGCTTCCTGCTTTGCAGGCGCAGCTCTTAGCCACAAAGGACATGTATCCGGGCGAAGTCGTGAATACGCAAAAGTTTTTAATCGAATCGTATATTCGCGGGGAAGAGTATGCGATCGATTGTTATCTTGATTCAGCGGGTCAGCCGGTGATTTTAAATATCATGCACCACTGGTTTACCTCTGAGGCGGACGTTTCTGATCGCGTTTACTGTGCTTCTTTGGCGACTTGGAAGCGTCTACACGAGCCAGTTTTAGCGTTTTTGAAGGTCTTAGCACAAGTGACAGGCTTGAAAAATTTCCCTTTGCACCTTGAAGTGCGGCAGCAAGAAGATGGCCGCATCCTTCCCATCGAGGTGAATCCGATGCGCTTTGGTGGCTTTTGTACCACAGCAGATGTGGCTCATTTTGCTTTTGGGCTAAATGCCTATGAGGCGTTTATGCAGGAGCAGCGCCCCGATATAGAGGCGATGATGCAAGAGAAGCCAGACTCTCTTTTTGCTCTTGTCTTATTAGATAATACGAGTGGCATTCCTGCCGATGAAATCGCTGGGTTTAATTTTCCAGCATTGGAAAGGGATCTCACGGGTATTTTACATGTGCGTAAGCTGCCCTTTAGCACCTATGGCGTTTTCGGGTTTGTGTTTACCGAGACGCCGCTGGAGAAGCGCGAGGAGTTGGAGCAACTTCTCCACAGTGATCTAAGGAAGTATGTGGTGCGCAAAGATGCCGTCACCCGTCCGACACCCTGCTAAGCCCGTGACACTGCGCGCATGAGTTTTGAACCTGCTGAGATTTTTCTTGTCTGAACTCAAATAGGTGACTTCTGTCACCTATTTGAGTTGTGGAGATAAGATAAATTTGTGAAAAAATTAAAAAATACAGCTATGAGCGCAGATCCTAAAAATGAAGAAGAGCTAATCGTACGTGATTATTTGGCTCGCCAGCGAACCACAATGGCAAATGACCGTACCTTATTATCGTATATCCGAACAGCGCTGTATTTTCTGGTCAGCGGCACTGCCCTTATCGAGGTAAAAGCGCTCGATCACGTGAGTGACTTAGGCTACGTGGCTTTCGCGCTTTCTGTAGGGCTGCTGGCTTTAGGATTCTACAACTATTTCCGGGTCAAAAGAAAGTTAGAAAAGCACTACTACAAGCAGATGTAGGGTGGCCAATGTATGGAACATGAACAGTACACCCTTATTGGGTTTTTCCTCCTGGTTCTCGTATTGCTGGGAATCGATTTATTTGTTTTCAACAGGGAAGCCCATAAGGTCAGTACCCGAGAGGCATTAAACTGGTCCATCGTCTGGGTGGGCCTTGGCCTTCTTTTTGGACTTTACATCGCTTGGGACTACGGCAAAAGCTTCGCGTCCCAGTATTACACGGCCTTCTTAATCGAAAAGGCCTTGAGCGTGGATAACCTGTTCGTGTTTATTCTGATTTTCAAGTATTTTCAAGTGCCCGATAAGTATCAGCATAAGGTCCTCTTCTACGGCATTTTGGGGGCCATCATTTTCCGGGCCATCTTCATTTATTTTGGCGTAGCGCTCATCGAAATCACCTATTTGCCCACCTTTTCTGTAGGCGACCTATCGGTCAAAATCAACGTCGTCATGACCCTATTCGGCTTTTTCTTGCTCTATGCAGGCATTAAAAGTTGGAAATCTGACGAGGAAGAGGAAGAAAAGGATTTTTCTTCTTCCCTGGCGACGCGCTTGATTCATCGCCTCTTTCGCGTAGACCCCCGCTACCATGAGGGCCGTTTCTTCGTTCGCCTCGCAGATGGTAAGCGCTATGCGACACAGTTGCTCGTCGTCGTGGCGGTGGTTGAGTTCACCGACATTCTATTTGCGGTGGATTCCATTCCTGCGATCTTTGCGATTTCGAATGAACCGCTGATCCTCTACACGTCAAATATCTTTGCCATTTTAGGATTACGTGCCTTATATTTTCTTTTGGCCAATAGTTTTGATGCGTTCCATTATTTGCAGCATGGCTTGGCTTTAATTTTGGCATTTATAGGTACTAAAATGCTGCTTTCTGCCGTCTTTCACGTGCCAGCAACTTTCTCACTTTTGGTTGTATTTTCCATTCTCAGTATCAGTATCGCAGCTTCCTGGAAGCATTATCGGGACAAGCATGCCGCCTCTTAAAGCCCCCTTTTTCCAAAAGCATAGAGGCGAATCCTTTCTATAGTGCATGGACGCCTGTAAAAAAGTAGTATATTAGTAATTGAATCATGTTTCACCAACCCCCTATCTTTTGAAGTTAGCCGCCGTAGATATCGGATCGAATGCCATCCGTCTCCAGATCACAAACGTTACCCACCACGATGGACAAGCCACCTTTAAAAAATTAGAATACCTACGTTTCCCACTGCGTCTAGGTATGGATGTCTTTCACCATCAACGTATCTCGGAGAAAAATCGCCGCAAGTTTGTCAAGCTTATGAAGGCCTTTAAGCTCCTCATCGACCTCTATGAGGTAGACGATTATATGGTCTGTGCTACCTCAGCGATGCGAGAGTCTTTAAATGGCAAAGAAATCGCCGAGGAGGTCCGCGAAGACATCGGCCTAAAAATCAATATCATCGACGGAAACCGTGAGGCAGACTTAATCAATGTCGCCCTATGGTCCTACATCGATGAAAAACCTTACCTGCATGTAGATGTAGGCGGAGGCAGTACCGAGCTCAATATCTACCACAAAAAGCAGAAAATCGCTTCGAAGTCCTTTAAAATTGGCTCCGTGCGTGCGCTCGAGTCAAGCAATATCCCTCTTTCTGTCTGGAAAGGCATGCATGATTTTATTACCAAGCATGCCCCTCAGAAAGCAAACATCACCTGCATCGGAACAGGGGGAAATATCAACAAAATTTTCGAGATGAGTAAGCCCCGTAAAGGAAATCGCTACATTTCTAAGGACCGCATCATCGAAATTCAAACCTATTTAGAAGGTTTCTCCTACGAGGAACGTGTCAATAAGCTCAACTTAAACCCTGACCGCGCGGATGTGATCATCCCGGCCTCTAAGATTTATTTGGCCGCCATGACAGCTGCCACCTCGAAGCGGATGTTTGTCCCCGATGTAGGCTTAAAGGATGGGCTTATGAGTGTACTCTACGAGCGCAACAAAAAATAAGCCCTTCGCTCCTACCTCAAGTATCAGACGCACTCCCCTTGCGCAAATAGGGGTTTAACTTTCCTCTCAGTTAGGTTTCGGGCGAGGAGTCCAGCTTGTCTTGTACGCGGAAAATATGAAGCACTGCAGGAAAAATCGCTGCCATGGATTCTTTGGCGCCAGCCGTACTGCCCGGAATACTGAGCACCAGTGTACGCTCGAGCATCCCTGCTACCGAGTGACTAAACATGGCGTAGGGGGTGCGCTCCTGTCCATAGCGACGAATCGTCTCCTCGATGCCCGGAAGTGGGCGCTGCAGGAGCGGGCGAATCACCTGGGCGGCCATATCCTTCTGCGTGAAGCCGCTGCTGCCGATAACGATCACCATCCGCCGACCTGCCTGCACGGCTGCCAGCAATTCCTTTTCCAAGGCCTCTGCTGATTCCGGAAGCACCTGATACGCTTTTATCTGCACATTTTTGGCCTGAAGCGCCTGGCGAACCACTTGCCCCGCTTCATCCGATTTTTTTCCATTTAGCACATCCTCCGCACAGAAAAACACCGCCGCATCTACCTTATAGTCTTGCGCCAAAGTAGCATAGTCGGTTTTACCACCTGTTTTTTTCAATAAGCGGATAGACGAGATTTCCACCCCTTTATCGATTGGCTTGAGCATATCATACATGGTAAGCGCCACAACCGAGGCGGCGTGCATCGCCTCCACCTCCACCCCTGTCTTGTAGATGGTATGGATTTCCATTTCGATGCGCACTTCCAGGCCTTCGATGCTGTAACGAACGGTAGCGAACTCGATAGGCAGTGGATGGCAGTCTGGGATCATGTCTGCGGTCCGCTTCGCGGCAAAAAGTCCTGCTACTTTAGCCATTTCCAGGACGTCCCCCTTAGGTACGCGCCGCTCTTGAATCGCCTGGATCGTCTCCGCACGGCTTACCAGCACCACTGCCTGTGCGATGGCTTTACGTAGGGTGGTGGTTTTATGGGTGATATCTACCATTTTATTCGGTTTTTTTCTGTATATGCGTTTAGTTGGAGCCACTGCTCCACAGTATTTACATTTAGAAACTCGGCTGCCTGATAGCGTGGATCCCCGCTTACCTCCACCGTTAAGGCTTCCACCTCCTGGAGCAGGGGCATCAGCGCCAGGCGCTCTGCATCCAATGCACGTTTTACAGTAGGCAGTATTTGTTGTGCATAAAAGCCTACTGTCGGGCAGGGCCTTCCTGCTATTTGCAAGACCACAACAGGTGCAGAGCGCTGCAGGTGGTGCAGATACAGGAGCTCCAGGGCCCAAAACGGAAGCAGGGGCATATCACAGCTCAGCAGAAAGAGAAATGGAGCCCTGCTCGTCTGAAGGGCCACTTCTAAGCCAGCAAGCGGACCTTTATTGGGGCGATTTTCAGCGATACAGGGGATATCAAGTACCTGGTGTGCGGCATGTCTGCTAAGTAAATAGGTAGCAAAACCATGCTGCCGGAAACGTGCATCCAGCCAGTACCAAAAGGGTCTTCCCTGAAGTTCCATGCTGGCCTTATCTTGTCCCATGCGCGTGCTTTGGCCTCCGGCCAAAATGTATAGAGGAAAGGCATTTATTGCTTGCATACTTTCAACTGGTACTGCTTCGGGGTGAGGCCGATCTGGCTTTTAAACGTTTTTATAAAGTACGACGTATTCGAGTAGCCCAGTGCGAAACAGGCATCTGCCACGCTCATTTCGGGGTTCTTTAGCATCTCGCGTGCTACCCGTATCCGCTGTTCGTGCAGGTACTGCAGCGGTGTGGTGCCAAATTGCGTTTTGAAGGCTCGAAAGAAAGTGGGAACACTCATGTGCACCATATCGGCTAACTTTTCGATGTCTAGCTCTTCTTGATAATGCTGGCGCAAATAATCGCCCGCTTGGCTTACATGCCCCTGAGGAGCTGGAGCTGGCACCAATGGGAGCGTTTTATTTGCCCTATTTTGGGCTACCAGCAGACGAGCGAACTGCTTCATGGCGAGTTCCAAGATAGCTCCCGGTCCATCCATAGGCCTGTCTTTATAGAAGTAATGAACGATACGCGCCAGAATCTCCTGGGTGTCTTTTTGATCGGCATGAAGAATAAAATCTACAAGCTCCAAAAACTCTTCCTGTATATATTTAGTATGCGCCTGAGCCTGCATCTCGGGAACCCCCACGTAAAACATGCCGATCAACTGGTCTTCTTGGATGATCGGATTATAAGCAGTCAGGTACCAATCATTCACGACAAAGGCAGAGCCCCGGTAGTTTTCATGCCGGAGGATGGATGCTGCTACGGGGGAGCGGTTCGGGATGTAGTAGTTCACCGCCCGGCTGCCATCGCTGTTTAAGATATTCGTTGCGATACGTAAGAATCCCTCTGGGATGCGCTGGAATATGGTCACCGTATTCTCCGTAACCTCCTTGATGGTGTCGACCAGCTCAGTATTAAAATGTACTTGTTGTCCTTGAATTTCCCAGGGATGTATCTGTGCCTTATGCTCTTCGAGGGTAATTTGATTGATGGCAGGTACGGTAAGCGTGTGCGACTTGACCACTTGAATCGCTCCTCTCGCATAAAACAGCTCCTCTGCTTTCTCCATGGCCTGCTCCACATGCTGCAGTCTACTTTTATTTTCTGCCTTCAGACTTTGATAGTATTCGGTAAGAATAGTATCCACATGCGTAGTCCTTATTTCCATGTTTTTTTTTGATTAAACTCGCTTCTGGCGCTAGAGTTTGTAAGGATTAAAAAAAGGATGTACCAAAGATACATCCTTTTCTATGTCCAAAATAGGGTAAAGCTAAGTTTTTCGTCTTCACTGAAAGATCGCAAGGGTTTTCAGAAAGACCTGTCCTACGCCCCACAGTAAAGGGATGCTGACAAAACCCCAGGCTAGGGCGATCAGAATAGGAGATGTTTTTGACTGCTGTTCAGAGTTGCTCATGATTTCGCGGTTTGAAGGTTTTTAGTAGAGGTGCTGCCTGCAGGGCTTTCTTGCATGTGGTATTTGGCATCTACAGGTTTAACCATAAGATTCGCCAGCATTCCGATAACGAGTAGTCCTGCCATAATGTACATGGTAAAGGAGTAAGCTTGCGCTGCAGGTAGGCCCACCGTTTCGATTTGGTAGGCACGAAGATAATTGATAAGGCTAGGGCCAAAGACAGCAGCCAGTGACCAGGCTAGGAGTAGTCGTCCGTGGATGGCTCCGACTTCAAAGGTGCCGAACATGTCTCGTAAGTAGGCAGGGATCGTGGCAAAACCACCTCCGTACATGCTGATGATGATGCAAAAGGCAACAATAAAAGGTACTGCAGAGCCTAGGTTACCGAGTGAAGGAATCACGAAGTAAAGGACGGCACCTAGCAAAAAAAAGATGGTATAGGTATTTTTTCTACCGATCTTATCGGAAATAGAGCTCCAGAAGAAGCGCCCCCCCATGTTGAAAAGCGATAGTAAGCCCACGAAGCCCGCAGCGGCGGCGGCACCGATGGCTTTATCACCCACAGAGTCCGTTGAAAAGAGTTCTTGGATCATGACTGAAGCCTGGCCCAAGACACCGATACCTGCCGTTACATTTAGCATAAGTACGACGAACAACAGATAAAACTGGGGCGTTTTAATGGCCACATCCGCTTCGACGTTATTCTTTGTAATCATTTTGTTTGTAGTCGCGGGAGGCGTATAGTTTTCCGGTTTCCAATCCTTTGCGGGAACCCGCACCATAAACACGCCAAAGAGCATGAAGATAAAATAGATGAGGCCCATGGTCAAAAAGGTTTCCGCCACGCCGGTGCTACTGCTGGAAGCAAAGAAGTCCATCAAACTAACGGATAAGGGGGAGGCGACCATAGCTCCGCCACCAAAACCCATGATAGCCATCCCTGTGGCTAGCCCAGGTCTGTCAGGAAACCATTTGATGAGAGTCGATACAGGTGAAATATAGCCGAGACCCAGGCCAATACCTCCCAGGACACCGTGTCCCAGATACACTAGCCAAATATTATGAATGGATACGCCAAAAGAAGCAATTAAAAAACCACCTGCGAAACAAAGTGCTGCTGCAAACATGGCTTTGCGGGGACCCGCTTTTTCCAGCCATTTCCCAAAAATCGCCGCGCTGGCACCTAAAGTAAAGAGGGCAATACTAAAAATCCAACCCAAAGTGGTGAGTTGCCAATCTCCCTCTGCAGGGGCATCGATACCGATAATACGCGTCATCGGTTCGTTAAACACGCTGTAGGCGTAAATCTGTCCAATACAGAGGTGGATGGCTAGCGCGGCTGGCGGAACGAGCCATCGGCTATATCCGGGTTTGGCAATACTTCTCTCCCGGTCGAGAAAACTAAGAAATCCCATAGGTTTATTGTTTTTAGCGTAAGAAATTCAGTTTACAGGGTATGCATCTGTCTGTTTTGTAGCTTTTGTCACTATGCAAGTAACTCATTTAGCATGCAAAAAAATACCTGATAGATGTCAACATTTTCTGTAAATCCGATATTTATGAGGGATTAAAGTCGTAGGTAAAGGTATAATTTTACAATTACCTACATGTGTTTTATGCGCATGTGCAGTAAATTTATTTGCATGACCCAAAATAGCTTACATCAACATACGGTTTATCGTGTTACAGCGGAAGGCAGCCAATCCATGGCAGATTTAGTCGCTGTGGAGGAGCCTTTGGAAATCCGATTAGGCTATGGTGAACTTCCCTTTCGGGAGGAAATGGCTTTAGCCGTGACCATGCGCACTCCTGGCGAGGATGCTGCGCTGGCAGTAGGGTTTCTTTTTTCAGAAGGGCTGATACAGCAGCCGAGTGACTTACTTTCTGTGAAACACTGTACGCGTGTAAAAAAACCCGAACAATATGGCAATGTGCTTCGAGTGGAACTGGCGCCAGAGCTGCCGATGGATCCTACTCGCTTTCAGCGCAATTTCTACACCAGCTCCAGCTGTGGGGTCTGCGGCAAAAGCTCTATAGAGGCTGTGGAGCAGCAGTGTTCTTTCATTCCCATAGGATCGCAGCGCATCTCATCGCACCTGATAGTAAGCCTGCCCGAGCGGCTTCGGGCGGCACAGCCCAATTTTTCGGCCAGTGGTGGCATTCATGCTGCGGGCTTGTTTCAGGCAGACGGTACCTGTATAGCCGTTCATGAGGATGTGGGCCGCCATAATGCAGTAGATAAAGTAATCGGTGCTCGTTTTTTGGCAGGTGCATGTCCACAGGAAGCGTTGCTCCTACAAGTGAGTGGTAGGGCCAGTTTTGAGCTTGTCCAAAAAGCGGGCCGAGCGGGCATCGTTTTGCTTTCCGCTGTGGGGGCGCCGAGTAGCTTAGCAGTGCAGCTGGCCGAGGCAACAGGCATCACGCTTGTCGGTTTTAATAAAGCAGGCAGATTCAATATTTACAGCCATCCGGAACGGGTGCAGGAGCTAGTCGCGACCCATAATCAGGAAGATATTAAAGGATAAATCAACTATAGTATATGGCAGTTACTGAAAAAAACATACCCGCGGCCCAGCCGCCTGAAAAATTTGAGAAAATACGACTAGAAAAGCCCAGCACGTCTGCAGCAGGCTTTATGGGTGTGAAGGTGGCCATCGAGCATGTAGTCAGTGAGATGGGCGTGGGCGGTTTAGCTACCATGTTTAAGCTCAACCAAAAAAACGGCTTCGACTGTCCGGGTTGTGCCTGGCCGGATCCTGATGAAAAGCGCTCATTTTTAGCCGAATACTGCGAAAATGGGGCGAAGGCTGTTGCTGAAGAAGCCACCCTCAAGCGTGCCGACCCTGCTTTTTTTAAAAAGCACAGTGTGCATGCACTCACGCAGTGGACGGATTATGAGCTGGGTAAATCCGGTCGTATCACCCATCCGATGATTTTGCGCCCTGGCGCAAGTCATTACGAACCGATCAACTGGGAGGAGGCTTTCCAGCTGATAGCGGACAAGTTAAAAAGTCTTCCATCGCCGGATAGAGCCATTTTTTACACTTCTGGACGTGCTTCGAACGAGGCAGCTTTCCTGTATCAACTCATGATTCGTATGTATGGGACGAATAACATGCCGGATTGCTCGAACATGTGCCATGAATCCAGTGGCTATGCGCTAAGCACGACGGTGGGCATCGGGAAAGGATCTGTCACCTTAGATGATTTTCAACATGCCGAAGTCATTTTGATCGCGGGTCAAAACCCGGGAACGAACCATCCCCGTATGCTTTCTGCGCTGGAGGAGGCAAAAGCCAAAGGCATTAAGATCGTCTCTATCAATCCGCTACCTGAAGCGGGCCTGATGAACTTTAAGAACCCGCAGGGCATTAGCATGATCACGGGCGCCCCACTGACGGATATTTTCCTTCAGGTACGCATTAACGGCGACGTATCCTTATTCAAAGCCTTGCTTAAGTTGATGTGGGACAAGGAGCAGCAACTACCGGGAAGTGTGTTCGACCATGATTTCATACGTGAAAAAACAGAAGGTTTTGAGGCCTTAAATGCGGACATTGCTACCTATGACGCAGAAGCTTTAGCGGCAGATAGTGGTGTTCCTTTTCATTTGGTGCAGGAAACGGCTGAGCTGCTTTGCAGCAAAAAGAAAATCATAGCTTGCTGGGCGATGGGCCTGACACAGCACAAAAACAGTGTCGATAACATCCGCGAGCTAGTCAATATCCTGTTGATAAAAGGAAGTATTGGCAAAAAAGGCGCGGGCACCTGCCCTGTACGAGGGCATAGCAATGTGCAGGGAGATCGTACCATGGGGATTTGGGAGAAGCCAAAGCCAGAGTTTCTGGATAGTCTACAGCGTGTATTCGGTTTCGAGCCACCACGTGCACACGGACACGATACAGTGAGCGCGATTGAAGCCATGTATGCTGGAGAAGCGGATGTGTTTTTTGGCCTGGGCGGCAATTTCCTTTCCGCCACGCCAGACACCAACTATACCGCAAAGGCCCTTATGAACTGTGACCTTACGGTGCATGTGTCTACCAAACCGAATAGAAGTCACCTGATCCATGGAAAAACTGCTCTTATACTTCCTTGTTTGGGACGTTCTGAAGAGGACATACAGGCTTCTGGGGCTCAGTTTGTAACTGTAGAAAACTCTATGGGGGTAGTGCACATGTCCCGTGGCGACAGAAAACCAGCTTCGACGGCCCTGCTGAGTGAGCCTGCCATCGTGGCTGGGCTTGCGAAAAAGCTTTTGGGCAGCGAAAAAGTGGACTGGGATAAGATGGCACAAAATTACGATAACATCCGCGATGCTATAGAAGCGGTTATTCCAGGATTTGACTCCTACAATCAGCGGGTTCGTAAGCCGGGCGGTTTCTATTTGCCGAATGGCTCGCGCACAGGAGATTTTACGACGCCGGATTGTAAGGCACATTTCACCATTAACAAGGCGCAAAAGCTTCAAATAGCGGATGATCAGTACCTGATGATGACGGTTCGTAGCCATGATCAGTTTAATACGACCATTTATGGATTGAATGATCGCTACCGTGGGGTGAATAATGAAAGAAGGGTTATCTTTATGAATCCTAAAGACATGGAGAAGGCTGGGCTGCAGACAAAAGATGTGGTGAATTTGATTGGGCATTACGAGGACGAAAAGCGCTTTGCGTATAAGTTTTTAGTCATTCCCTTCGATATTCCAGAGCGCTGCACAGCTACTTACTTCCCAGAAACGAATGTGCTGGTACCTATTCGCAGTAAAGCAGACCATAGCCATACCCCGACCTCGAAGTTAGTTGTCATTTCGATCGAAAAAGCAAAAAGTTAAGATGAACACCTTATACGACAATCACGGACGACCGATTAGTTACCTGCGCCTATCTGTTACAGATCGCTGTAATCTGCGCTGTTTTTACTGTATGCCTGCAGAGGGAGTTCCGTATGTACCCAAAAAATCGCTTCTCAGCTATGAGGAAATGTTGCGAGTTTGTCGTGTATTAGCGGATAATGGCGTTAGCAAAGTACGCATTACGGGTGGCGAGCCCTTTGTCCGAAAGGGGCTCGTTTCTTTTTTATATCAACTAACCGCATTAAAAGGGATAGAAGCCGTAAACATCACCACGAATGGCGTGCTGACGGCTCCTTACATCGCTGAGCTGAAGGCGATGGGCATAAAAAGCGTGAACTTGAGCCTAGACACCTTAGACCCAGACCGCTTCTATGCCATAACACGGCGCAATAAATTTCATGCTGTCATGGACTGCTTGGAAAAACTTTTAGCTGCGGGTATAGAAACAAAAATCAACACAGTGGTGATGGATGGCCAAAACATAGCAGATATCCTGCCGCTTGTAGCTCTAGCACAAGACAATCCTATCTCCGTCCGCTTTATCGAAGAAATGCCTTTTAATGGCGAAGGGCAGCATTATTCGGTGTTGAACTGGACGCACAAGAAAATTCTACAACATATTCAAGAAGTCTACCCTCAGCTCAAGCGCTTACCGACTGCATCCGGAGCAACTTCTACCAATTATGAAATTTCTGGATTCAAGGGAAATTTTGGCATTATTGCAGCCTTCAGCAGAACCTTCTGTGGGAGCTGTAACCGCATTCGTATGACTGCTCAGGGCGACCTAAAAACCTGCCTGTATGGAGACCCTGTACTACAGCTCAGAGACCTTCTGCGCTCAGGAGCTACAGATGAAACAATTCTGCAAGCACTACGTCACGTTTTTCAGCAGCGGGCACGCGATGGTTTTGAAGCTGAAAAAATGCGTAGTAGCGGTGTTGTCACGGAATCCATGTCAACGATTGGAGGTTAGGTCTAGTCGCCTCGATCGGTGTCCACAGGCGAAAAAGCGTAGCTACAAGTCTGCGCGAAAATCCTACGCCGAAGCTCGATTCTTTTTTATCACACGTATGGTAACCTCGAACTGTAACTCGCTGCCTTCTTCACAATAAAAAGTCTGGCGCATTCGTGAATACTTTATTTCCAAGCCAATATCGCGTAGTTGTTCTAAAATCGTGTATAATTTAGAACGGCTTATTCCTAAGCGCGAGGCAAGCATATCCGGAGTTCCTGTATTTTCTTGTTGTAGAAGTTGATTGAGGAATTTAATGCGTTCGATTTGGAGAAAAAGTTCCATAGGTACTGGGGGTAATCGGTTCAAGCGGCCTGCAGGAACACAGCTTGTTTGCGAATCATTTCATAGTAGACACCTTGAAGAGAGATCAGTTGCCGGTGATTTCCTTTTTCCACCACCCTTCCGGCTGCTAAAACAAAGATTTCGTCGTATGGCTGCACTGCTGCGAGGCGATGTGTAATGCAAAGAATAGTTTTGCCCTGCTGGGCTAAGTCAAGCAGGCACTGTTGGATGATACGCTCCGAATGCGCATCCAAGGCCGCTGTGGCTTCATCCAAAATGACAATTTCTGGATTTCGATAGAGCGCTCGAGCCAAGGCTATCCGTTGCTTTTGTCCACCAGAAAGTGTAGCGCCATGCTCGCCAACATGCGTCGCCAGGCCCTGAGGAAGGGTGTCAATAAAGCTATCCATTCCCAGGCGTGAACATAGCTCCAAGACACGCTCCACATCTGGCGAATAATCACCTAGTGCGATGTTACTTAATAAATCCCCAGCAAATAAGGTCACATCCTGAGGCACCACAGCGATACGTTCGCGTAAGCTTTCTGGCGTTAGGTAGCGCAACTCATGCCCCCCGAACCAAATTTTTCCTTTCTCCAGGGGATAAATCCCTTGTAATAGCGCCATCAGGGTACTTTTTCCAGAGCCGCTCTCTCCCACCAGTGCGCTGATTTTACCAGCCTGAAATTCGGCCGAAAAGTCAGTGAAGACAGGCGCTTTGGCCCCATAGCGAAAGTGTACCTGCTCAAACCGGATAGACCGAATCGGCTCAGCCGGTAAACCATAGCAAACACTTTCCACTTCTTTTTCCTCTTCGGTCAGCTCCATGATTTCAAAAAGGCGATCAGCCGCAATCCAGGCATTCTGAATCGTCTTGTTCATGCCTACCAAAGCACTAATCGGCCCCGTCAGATAACCACTCAAGGCATAGAATGACATCAGTTCACCCGGACTCAGGGCTTGTTGCAACACATACCCTGCGCCCACCCACATGATCAATAAAGCAAATGCACGTGACACAAACTCAGAGCTAGTGCCTGTAAAAAAGCTTACCATTCCAGAGCGATACACACTTCGAAGCAAATCTGTAAAGCGTGTTTCCATTTTCATGCTCACAAATTCCTCGGCGCCAAAGCGTTTAATCGTACCTATACCGTTAAGAGACTCAACAAGATGGGCATCTAACTCCGCGCCATCTTCCATAAGCTTCCGTTCCGTTTTCTTGTTGAGCTTATTGGTGATCACATAGAGCAAGGCATATATGGGAATAATCGCTAGCAGGATAAGTGCTAGTTTCCAATAAAAAAGCAGCATGAGTGCAAAGGAAAAAAGAACAACACAAACGTTGACAACCAATCCGATAAGTGTGTCATTGATGAAGAGCCGAATTTTAACCGCATCATTGATACGTGATACGATTTCACCTACACGCATGGAGTCAAAAAAGCTTTGCGGTAGCCGCAGCACATGCTTGTAATAGCCCAAGATCAGCCGGGCATCAATCTTTTGGCCTACCTTGAAGACGAATAGATTTTTTAAAAACCCAATGCCCATTTGGAAAAGTAAGATCAAGAGCATGGCACAGGAAAGTAGATGGAGTAAGCCCACATTTCCTCCTACAAATACAGTATCTACTAATTTTTGGACGTACAGCGAAGAGGCTAGGCCCAGCACGGTATAAAGAATCGCTCCGACCAGCGCTTGTAAAAGCACGGAGCGGTGCGGGCGCAAAAGGTATCCAAAGCGCTGCCAAATGGAGATTGTATGATCGCCTGCCTGGAAGTCGGCATGCGGCATTATAAGGAGAAGCACACCCGTCCATTTTTCTAGGAATGCTTCCAGCCCTTCGACATGCATGCGCCCATCTGCCGGATCCATATACTGTACCTTCTCTTTGGCCAGGCGGTACAGGACGACGAAGTGCAGGAGACCACTTTTCAGCTGCACATGTGCAATCGCGGGATAATTGATCTCCTGCAGTGCCGCTGCGTTTCCGCGTACTCCTTTAGCAGAAAAGCCCATTTTCTCGGCTGCCTGTAACATGCCCATCACGCTGGTTCCCTTTGTATTGGTTGCCGCCATTTGCCGGATCTTGGCCACCGAAAGCTTCAACTTATAATGCGCTGCGACGGAAGCCAGGCAAGCCGCTCCGCAGTCAGTAATGTCTCTTTGCTTGATCTCTTTTCGTATCATCGTTTAAAAAATTAGTTCGTAGATACTTGATGTGGACTAAACCAGCGGTCTAGCCGCTGATACAGCAGATGCCAGAGGCTCCTTTTGCCAACTTGAAAGCGAGCCTGCACTTGCATCCCCTTCTTAAGTGCTCCCACCGTTCCATCTTTGCGCGTGAGCGCTTCGGCATCCAGAGCGCATACGACCCAGTATCCTGCCTGCTGTTCGCCAAAAAATTCCCGATCCGCACCGATGTCGAGGACTTTCCCTTTCAGCAGGCCCCAGATATGATGATGGAAGGCATCTACCTGAAACCAGACCTCCTGCCCTTCCTGTAAAAAAGCGATGTCCTGCGCTGGAACGAGCACATGCGCTCGTAGCGTTTCCTGAGGTGAAATTTGGGCTATTTTTTCACCTGCCAGCAACATATCTCCCGGGCGGATGTCAGCCACTTGCAATAAATTCCCGGACACACCCGCGTAAACATGATGCATAGAGACATTGGCCAGCAAGCGCGCCTCTTGCTGCTTCAAGCGCGAAATCTCCAGCTCTACCTGCTCCATTGCTAGTGCAAATTCCGCCAACTTTTGCTCTTGAAACGCTTGAAATAGCAAACGCTCCTGCTGGTAGTGCACCTGGACCTCGTCGAATTCGGTGAAAGGCAAAACCTTGGCTGCAAATAAGTTTTGTGCGCGCTCAAAATCCCGCTCCGCCTTGCGAATAGGGCTTTGGCGCTGCACTAGCTGCGCCTGATAGGCTTTCCACTGGTTTTCCACGCGCTTACTCCGAAATGGCCGCTCTTCCTTTTTTTCAACTGCCGTTCCTAATAAGTAGGCTAGATCTGACTGTACGCCTTCTTGATAGGCTAAACTTTGGCGGAGCTCAGCCAGCTCAGAATTTACAGCCTCCACATCCAGGGAAAGTAATAAATCCCCCGCTTTCACTTGGCGATTTTGACGCAAAAAAACCTCTTGCACCCGACCAGAGAGTGGAAGCTGGACCACATTCGCTCGGACTGCTGATTGTAGAGCCCCTGCTGCATCCACACTCACAGCGACCTGCACCAGGGGAAGTGCCAGTATTGCACATAGCACTAAGGACACTAATAAGAGGTAGATGGATTTTTGTGTCACTCCGATTCGGGCATCGTACACCTCTACAGTGCCCTTTATAATTTCAGGAGGAAAAAGTGATGACTTGCGCATACGCATAAAAAATTTTTCGATAGACTGTAAACTTAATGCGCGGACTAGCTTACAGTCGGGAAAGAAGCGTTTAAAACCGTTTAAAAAGTACTATACCCTAAAAAAGTCCCCATCCGTACTCAAGGCGTAGGATGGGGACATCGAACAAGTGCTTAAAGAAAGCATTTTACTGCTTAATAAATCGAATACGCTCGGTGTAGGCCCCGAAGTCCACAGACATGATATACACCCCAGCCTTTAAATCCATAAGCGAGAGCTCTAGGCGGCTCAGCCCGGGCGCGATTGAAAAACTTTGCCGCAGGCGCCCCTGTGTATCATGCACGTAAACATCCACTCCACCACGGATAGCTGAGCGAAAAACAAGGTGGCTAACTTCCCGTGCTGGATTAGGGAATAAACTTGCCTGACCTTTAATTTCCACTTCTACGCGGTTCGATTCCAACTGATACTGCTTGAGTACTGCCGTCGTCTGGTGCCAGCCTAAGGGCATCTCGTCCAGCTCCAAAATCCAGGTATGTGGGTCTTGTCGCTGCCAATGCTTCTCAGCGTCTGCAAGCAGCTGGGCCTGCTGAAATCCGCCAGCGAGCTCTACCTCCCCCAGCTGCTCTAAAGGCTGCTTGGTTTGCAGGCGTAAAACTGCCTTAAGCCCCTCTTTTTGGCTTACTTCCAATCGTAGCGCTTGGTCTGCCAGCGTCTGCTGCATCGGAAGTAGGGGTACTAATAGCGGTGCTGCAGAAAGTGGAAGTCGAAACTCACCTTCTTGGATATCCAGTGTTATTGGCTCCAAATCAGTGCTTTGGCCGCTGATGCGGAAAGCCTCCTGAGCTGCGTAGGGGTAGAAAAAGGCATGCTCCAGCTCTTCCAGTTGGTCTCCCGGCACAGGGCGCCATGCCAAGAGATGGGAAGGCTCCCCAGCAGTATTAGCCAACACATAGATATAGGCATGCTCCGATTCTTCGACGATGCCATGAAAATACAGATCCCCCATGAGGTTTTGCATGCGTTCCATGGCTTTAAAGGCCAATTTTTCTCGGAAACCAAACAGTCGAGACTCCGTCAATCCCGAGCGGTCATAGTTGATCGGCGTACCCCCATCTTCCATGGGCACATTCGCATAGAAGAACCAATCTGCGCGGTCCACTCCCATACGGCTGAGCCAAAACAATCCCCGCAGCGCATACAGGGCCTGCGCCTGCTCACTTACGGCTTCGGTATTTACGGCCTGCTCGTTCAGGCTAGACGCGTCCCAGCCCCACTCCGTGACATGGATCTCTTTCCCTGGCATATTGTGGTCACGGAAGCGAATGCCCGCGAAGAGATTACGCATGCCGGATTCAGGATGTTCGGGATGCACAGCGATGCGATTTCCTGCAGCATCCCGCGTATAACTGTAGACGTGAATGTTTACGCCGTCCAAATAGGGAGCCGCTCGTGGGGACAATTTATAGCCCATAAAGTTTTTACTTACGCCCGTGTTGCCCATAAAAGGATTGGAAGCCTGAAGTGCTGCTGGCAAGACTTTCAAATGGGGATCTGCCGTCTTCATGGCTTTGGACATACCTTCTAAGATGGCGACATACGTGCTATCACTATAATCCCAAGGTTCATTTCCGATTTCGACAGTTTGCACCAAATTTTCATGAGAGGGACCGAATACAGAAGCGAAAGCGGTGCCCAAAGCAGCAGCTGAGGCGTAAGGAGTATTCCATGCCGTTTCTTGGAAACGATCGAAGGTGTAGGTGGCATTCACCGTGAAGCCTTTTTCCTGCCAGTCAGCATATTCTCTAAGCCACTGCGTCCAGCCGCGTAAGACCCGCACATCACCGCGTGTGTAGCTGGGGGTTTCGTCTGGATCTGCTGTATCCCAATGTAAATTATGATAGTTACGCGCATTTCTGCCGGCTCGAATAAATTTTTGTGCGCCCTCTTCCGGCCCTTGTAAGCTAGGAATGCGGTTGGTTCCCCAGGCCCACACGGTGTTGATGCCTAAGAGATCAGAAAAGCTATGTTGTTGCCTTTTTGCTTGGGGCGGTGGCCCAAAGGCACCGAAGGCATCGTACACCGTGAGCTCTTGGACGCTGGCTTTCTTAAAGTTTTCATCGACGATTTCATGCACAACACGCACATATCGGATGCTTAAAGCACTGTCGAAACGTATACTTTCGTAATGGATTGCCGACGGATTTAGGGTGGCCACTTGCCGCATGTCTGTAGAATCCTGCCCGACTTCCAGGTAGCTACCTAGGACATTTCCGACGCCATTAAAATGTCTACTACGCACCCAGCTTACCTCTTTCAGCTCACCCAGATCTAAGGTTACGTATTCCCGAAGCGGTTGGCTATAGGCAGCGATTTCATGAATGATAAATGGCGCGGCAGAAGTAATCCGTATATCGGTAACTCCTGCAAGCTGCGGCATAAAATGACGATTCGGACTCCCTCCTACCGGATAAACGAGCGTCGTGTCACGGGCATCAGCTGTGTTGAGGCGGATGAAAATAGGTGCCGTATGATTGGCAAAACGAGCATTTAGACCACGTATACTGGTTTCAGGTACACTGAGTTCATACCAGGCCAGCCCTGCTTGGGAATCTACGGGAATGGTAGCGGTACGTATGCCCCATGCACCGTCTGTGGCTGCCTGTACGGGCACATTGCCGGAGGCAAAGCCGAAAAGATGCAGGAGCACATTCTGATGGTTCGCACTGGCATAGCGATCAGGAAGTGGATTACTCGAAATCCAACTACTCGAAAAGTCTTCGTCTATGATCAAATCAGGGGCGTTCGTCTGCAAATTCACCGTGGAACTGGCAGAAGCAGTGGAGGTACTAGAAAGACTAGGATAAACTCCTGCATAAGGGTCCCAATGGCTCGGGAAATCTGGACTTTGTCCGGTACCAGAATCCCCGTCAGAGGCGGAAGTATCACTAGATTCGGCGAAAGCCTGCAGATGAAAAGCACTAACCCGACGCCAGTTTTCAGGAAGTACGGTATGTCGAATCTCGATAAAACGCAAAAGCGTCGGTTCGGCAAGATCTACCGTGACAGTTCCTGGGTAGTTGGGATCTAAAGCCTGCAGGAGATTTAAATGCTCCCGGTCCAGCCCACCGTATAAGGCACTTGCACTTGCACTGCCACTTCCGGGAAAATGCTTCAGCTCAACAGAGGTTACCAGCTGATCTTCAGTTAATTCTATACCCACAAATTCCGTTAAGAGTCCTGCAGTAGTTCCGATTTCAAAAATGCCGAAGGAAGCAGAACTGCTCAGGAGCAGTGTTGTGACGCCCGCCTGCTCGGGAGAAAAACGCAGATGTTGAAAGTTTTGGCTCGCTGCGTAGGTAAGGGTCTGTAGGGTGTTTCCTTGAGCATCTTGCAGGTGCACATGAACCGGTTGGCTCACATTCCGCAAACGAATCCCCAGTCGATGAATGGTCTCAGGAACAGGAAAAGTAAAGCGCACCTCAGCCAGGCCTTCCGAAACGGGGATATTTGGGGTAAAGGATTGCAGATTGCCGTCTAGGGCCAGATTTAAGTTTAGGCCTGCAGGAGCGGTCCAGTCTGCTTTAAGTAGAGAATTTTGCCGCTCTGAAGCATAAAATGCATCTGGAAAAGGCGCTGTAGATTGCCAAGACGAGCTGAGGTCACCATCTACTAGCAAAGCGGCTGGCCTCAGTTCAGATTCTGAGCTCGCGTATACTTTGCCCGCTAGTGGAACCTTGGTGGACGAGGATTGTCCGTGGGCGTACTCCCCCTGCACCAGCAGGAATATCCCGAGGTAAAGTAAAACACGTGTCATAAAGGAATAATTGTGTGGTTAGGCGCTAATTTAAAATAACTATACAGTGATTCGCAATAAATTGTTACTTTTTTATGGAAAACAAAAAAAATTAGAGCAACTATTTTTCGGAAAACAAAGATGTAAAAGTGTTAATTCTAAATGATCAAGATAAAAAAATAACATTCACTCCTCCCATTTTACTAAAGAAGGCCTAAAAAGAAAATAATAAAAGTGATGAGGAAAACTTTAGAAGAGCTACCAAAAGGCCATCTCTACTTGCTACCTACTGGCACGAAGAGATGGCCTTTCGTATTAATAATAGGGGCTACAGACCGTAATGGCTGTTGCATCGAAGGCTTCTGGACTTGTATCGTTACGACCTACATTTCCAGCCACCAGTATCTGCTCATACTCAGGACCGCTATCGGCTAGATGTACTTTTATATGGCCATCGAAATTTTGGAAATCGGCGAAGGTTAACGTTTTGCCATTCGATAAAGACCCGAGGACTGTTTCCGAACGTAGAGTTTCACTGTTTACAGGTGTCAGCAAAAAGGCGATGTCTGCATCCACTTCATTATAGGATCCAAAATGCAGGTGAGCAGGAAATGCCACGCTAGCATCTCCCTTCGGACCATTCATGCGAAGATCTAAGGTAAGCGTGCCGTCTTCCAACTCACGAACGGTAAACGTTCCATCGAAGGCAAAAGGGGCATTCCCCTGGAATAAGGGGTACTCCACTTGATTTCTGTAACGGGGGCTGTCTTCTGAATCCCTACACCCGACTAAGGAGAGGGATAGTAATCCAGCAAGCAATAGTAATGAGAGGTTTTTCATAGCAAACATATGATGGATAACGTGGCTGATCGAGCTTTAGTTAGTTTAATCGTTGAATTCTTTTACAAAGATACGAATAGGACACGAGTATTAGGTGACCTTAGTCCTATAGCTACCTGATATTTAACGAAAAAAACCCCTCGGCAATAACCAAGGGGTTAAATAATTCTAAATCCAATTCTATTATCGGTTGATGCGGAAAGCACGTCTCGTCACATTTCCAGCGGTATCTTCTGCCCAAAGTATGAGCCATAAAGTATCGTTACCTGTCGGCACATTAATGGCAGCGTCTCCTGAGAATAAAGTAGCGAAATCCAACATCGAAGTATTGGGAAGCGCAGGGCCTCGGAAGCGATCGCCATTATTATCTACGCGGTGCATACTTCTGCCCCACATACGCTCATAAATGTCATTGCCAGCCAACACAAGATCTTCATCATCGCTATTTTCCGTGCTCACACGTGCCCAAAAGAAGGCGAGCTCAGAACTCAATGGGTGATTGGTCACCTCTACTTTTCCTTCAACCTGTAGAGGCGCACCAGCAGCGGCCGTAAATGCACCATTAACGGCATTATCAATTAAAAATTCCGGTGCGTAAGGACGCTCGATAAAGAAAGTTTTCGATACTGTTGAACCGTCTGCATGCCCCGTAGCGTTTCCAAAAATGTCAGTAGCATCGATTGAAATGTGATAAGGACCTGCTAAGACGTTAGTCTCGATGCGGTTACGAGGATCATTTCCTTCCCAATACACGTCTAAACTAGAGTCGTCATGGTTGTAAAAACGATCACCATTGACATCGATGATATCATTAACCATCAACATCTCGAAAGCTCCAGAAACACGACCATGCGTATGACCATCAAATCCTCCATGGATATCGATGCGTACCTGCTGAATGCCTGACTCATCCTGTACGCTGAAACGGACGTGCATATGATCGGTGGCACGCGAACGAATCTCATTCATGGCCGGACGGAATCCATCGCGATTTTCTGCGAACGTAATCGTGGGAGCTTCCATGTCGCGTACGCTGTCATCTTCACTGTCACATGCAAAGGCGATTACGCCTGCTAGCATCACGGGAAATAGTAATTTCTTTTTCATTGTATAAATATGTGGGTAGTTATTTAATGCAATATTATTGCAAATATAGGATAAGAACGCCGACTATGCAACAAGGTTACACAACCGATTAAATTTTCTTTAATTTTTTTCATTCTTTTCTCCTATGGGTACCTTTAGGGTGAGGATAAAATTCCTTCCTTGCTCGGGCAGATTCAGTAGGCGGTACCGAGAAAGATGATTGAAGTAAAAAGTATCCAGTAGGTTTTGGCCGGAGGCCTGCACCTGAATAGGCTGCTGGAAAAGCCGAAGATTAACATGAAATCCTGCCTCTAGAAGCATGAATCCATCGGTACGGAGCTCATTTCGATCCACTCTATTCTGTGCAGCACTGATGCGATGCTCGATAAAGCCCCCCCACTGGCGCACTGCTCCAGAGTTAGACTTTGCCTCATAACGCAGCCCGTTTAGCACCGATAAAGGGGGAGTTAAAGGTAAAGGAAGTCCTGTATCCAAATTATAATTATACACATATTCAAATGCACTGCTTAGCGTCCAGCGACGGTGTAGCTTCCATTCCGCCTTTAGCTCCGTTCCCATAAAGACGGCATCATGCTGGCGATACTCCCACATCATGCCGGACGCAGGGAGTGTACTAAATCTCCCCGTAGGTGCTAAATAAATAAACCCTTCATAGAAGGACCAGAACGGTGTAAGCGCCAGATAAAACGATTTCCTCTGCCATGCATAGCTAACATCCACTTGATACGAACGCTCCGGCCGCAGGTCGGGATTACCGATTTCATGCCGGAAATTGCCATGATGAACACCATTTGTAGCAAGTTCGATGGCAGTAGGCATACGAAATGCCGAACCTAGGTTTACTTTCAACAAATGATCCGGATGTATAAGCCAACTTAGGCCCGTACCACCACTGAGATTTCCCATAAAACGGTCGATATCAGCATTTCGCTGCTCAAATTCTCCAGTAGGCTGCTGACGCCGAAAGATAGGCTGGAGATGCTCCTGAATCATATGCGTCCCGAAGTCCAAGCGAAGGCCTGCATTCCAGGTAAACCCTTCCCGCGCGGATTGCTCGTGAAAAAAGAAGAATCCAGCCTGCTCGCTTGTAAAGTTTGGCAGCAAAAACTCGAAGCCACGCTGCTGATTTTCCATGCGCTGCCACTGAAAACCGAAAATCTGTTGCACCCCACGTCCAAAATGCCGGTAAAAGCGGGCATTTGCCGTGTAGGTATCCAAATCTAGGCCTAAGGCCAAAGTGCCCTCCGGCGTAGGAGCCTGCCCATGCACATGAGGCGGACTATTTTCTTCCCGAAGGTTACGCTGATACCCTAAATCCACCTCTAACCAGTTATTTCCGAGTTGAATACGGGTATTATGCAGGACTTTCCAGTGGGTATTGTCCTGCTGGGGCAAAGAAATATTCCTATTCCCCCCGCGATGCTGCAAATTGAAACTATTCGGAATCCCCACCGCTCCAGGGAATATCCCTGCCAACTGATGGAAACGACTCACCGTCAGTGTGCTCTCACCCCATTTTTTTACCACTCCACTTGAAAGGCTAAAATGCCGTTCTCGGCCTGCGGTATTTTTAAGTCTCCCATCGAAAATGGGGAGTACAAAGCCAGCATACGTAAAACGATCCGTAGGAATTCGGTAGTCTGCATAGTCCTGAAAAGTAAGTCTTCCACGGAACACCCAGTCCCCTTCTCGACCTTCTAGGCCTGCAGAAGTGCTCCACATGTCATTATTGGTACGATATGAGCTGATAATATCACCGCGCAAAATCCCTTTTTCAGGGTGGGCCGCAGGCAGCAAGTTAATTACACCTGCCATTCCATCTGAACCGTAGATTAGGCTTCCAGGGCCTTTTATCACCTCTACGCGCTCCACATCAAAAGGGTCGATTTCCAGCCCATGGTCGGCCCCCCACTGCTGCCCCTCTTGCTTAATCCCCCGATCATTTATCATTATCCGATTAAAACTTAAGCCCCGTATCACCGGCTTAGAAATCCCTACTCCCGTATTTATGGTGGTCAGTCCGGGAAGTTTTTCCAGCGCAGCTGCAAAGGTGACGGCCTGCATGCGCTCCACGTACGAGCGATCCAATACCTCTACTGTTTGGCTGAACTGAATGGGACCATTACGAAATGGATTCGCTTGAATGACAGCTTCTTGCAGATCAAGAGTGGACTCTCGAAGAACGATGGCCAACTTTTCGGTAAAGGTACCTCCTAGCTCCAGTAGGACTTGCTCCGTGCGGTAGCCCAACATGGATACTTGTAGGTGATAGGTGCCTGGACGAAGATCCTTTAGCGTAAAATTGCCCTCCATGTCCGCGACAGTGCCTTTACGTACTTCCTTTAGCGACACCATCGCAGGAAGTCCCTCCCCGGTCTCACTTAAGACTCTACCCTGAACCACAAAAAGCTGCTCCGCATGCAGTGCTTTACTACAAACAAGCAGACTCAGGAAGAAAAATATACTTACGGGCAGACGCAGCAACATGGGGTAGTCCAAGACAATTTCAAGCAAATACGTGTTTGATGAAATGATGTTGCAAGTTAACTCAAAAATACGCTTTTTGCAACGTTGATGCGATTACAAGAATTAGGGTCCTTCGTTTCATCCACTACGTTACAAGGTCAATTTCTCATTTACACCCTAAAATAAGAACAATTCTAAGCGTTATACTGCCTAATACGTGTAACATCGTCGCTCTGCCTGCGTTAAAAGGAATAGCCAATCCTGAAAAGACCAACACTACTCATACGGAGAGTGAGCTTTTCTTGTAGTTTAGTTTAGTTGAAAATAATTATTGGCAAGGGAGGGGGTTTCGATCCCCTCCTTTTTTTATGCCCCCCATTTTTCATGTTAAGGCCTCAGCCTATCTCAAGTACCCGTCAAGACACTAAACGCTTAAATACTTGCAACTTACGCGGCGCCAGCAGGTGTGTACCTTCTTTTCCAACCGCCCAAACCTGCCCGAATAAGTCCTCATCACGGCCAAAACCTCCGAAGCGCTTTTCATCCGAACTCAGGCAGAGCTGTAGTGGCCCTTCGGGCAAAAGTGCACAAGGGATCTCCCACACTTTACTTGGATGAAGATTGACAAGCACTAGATACCCTCCTTTCTCGTAAATGAGACCCTTTTGATCTGCGTCTAGGTGATGCTGAATTATCCTTTGACCGAAGGTCAAAAAACCAGCTTCTTTCGCTAGTGCCAGCATCGCCTTATCCCAGGCAAAAAGATCTTTAAAGCGAAGGGCTTCATTATCGACCAGCGACCACTGCCGGCGGGCGTACTGATAAGACCACTGATTACCTTCTCGGGGAAAATCTACCCACTCCGGGTGGCCAAATTCATTTCCGATAAAATTCATGTACGCTTCTCCACCTAAAGATAGTGTCAGCATACGAATTAGCTTATGCAATGCTATGCCACGATCGATGACCAAACTTTCACTTCCTACGTGCATTTGATGGTACATTTCCTTATCCATGAGCCAAAAGGCAATGGATTTATCGCCTACCAAGGCTTGATCATGGCTTTCGGCATAGGCTACTGTGGCCTCATGAGTAGGACGGTCAGTAAGTGCATGCCAGAGGCCGAACATATCCCAGTGCTCATCCGGAGCATGCTTGAGTGTTTTGATCCAAAAATCCGGTATCCCCATAGCTAGTCGAAAATCAAACCCTAAGCCACCCTCTTCCAGCGCGCGCGCCAGTCCAGGCATGCCTGTAACTTCCTCTGCTATGCTTATGGCATCGGGGTGTATACGATGAATTAGATGATTGGCCAACTGGAAATACAGGACAGCATCTTGATCTACGCCTTCATCGAAATAACGAGCGGCATCGCTAAAGTCAGTATGTCCATGGTGCGTGTACAGCATAGAGGTAACGCCATCAAAGCGAAAACCGTCGAAACGGTATTCTTCCATCCAGAAGCGGAGGTTGCTGAGCAAAAACTGTAGCACTTCCCACTTACCGTACTGAAATAATTTAGAATCCCAGCCTTCATGATAGCCCCTTTCGCCGGGATGGAAATACTGATCTGGCGTGCCGTCAAATTCATTAAGACCTTCATAGACATTTTTTACCGCATGGCTATGCACGACATCCAGAATCACAGCGATACCGCGCGCATGCGCCTCATCGATCAGGGCTTTAAGCTCCTCCGGCGTGCCGAAGCGCGAGGAGGCTGCGAAGAAATTACTCACATGATAACCGAATGATCCATAGTAGGGATGCTCCATGATGGCCATGAGTTGAATGGCCGTATATCCTGCCGCATGGATGCGTGGAAGAATTTGTTGTGTAAATTCTACATAGCTCCCCACTTTTTCTTCTTCTAAAGCCATGCCCACGTGACACTCGTAAATGAATAAGCCTTCGGATTTATGGCGTGCCTGAAAAGATTCTTTTTTCCACTGGTAGCCTCGCTCCGGAAACCAGAGTTGGCCCGAGAAATTATGCGTTTCGGGATCTTGGATTACCCTGCGCATATAAGCGGGAATTCGATCAAGCTCGGTATCATTAGCGCCGATGACCACTACTTTTATCGCACTTCCATGAACGAAGGTCTCTCGATAGGACGCGAAAGGAAGAAAAATTTCCCAATCGCCTCGATGATTGCGCTTTAGTGGATGGCTACGACGATCCCACCAGTTGAAGTCCCCGGTGAGGTACAGGGCCTTTGCCGCAGGCGCCCATTCTCGATAGTACCAACCGCGGCGAATCGGGTCCCAGTGAATCCCGTATAGCTGATGGGCGGAGGCAAATTCGCGCACATCACCGTATTGGTCTTCTAAACTCTGAAGGGCAAGTAGATAGCGCTGATGGCGGTCTTGAATGAGCGAAGCATAAGGCTTCAACCAGGGCTCCTGGCATAAGGCTAAGGTGTCGGTAGATTCCTTCATAATCTCAAGCGTATAGGCTCAAGGTACGGAAACATTTTTCTATTCACAAAGCTACCTTCTGAAAAGAAAAGCGCTGAGTGCGCCTAAAACACCATTTGTTGTAGGAATAAAGCTCTTGGAAGAAAAGAAAAATCGATTGCGTGAAAGAATATACTTTTTGCTTACATGTAAAAATAAACCATGATGGCAGCGATGAAATAGCCGAGAACAAAGGAGAAAAATACCGGTCCTACAAGTGATTTCTTTGGTGTAGCATAGGGGGAAAAATAGAACCCGGGTGCGTGGCTAAATTTTTTTGCCCAAGATCTAGGGAGGAGTGCCAGGATGGCCAAACCATAGACGAGACTAAGGAAAACGAAAGCGAAAATTGTATCAAACTCCATAATATGCCGCAAAGTTACGGGAATGTTATGCGAGCACCAAGAAAAATGAATTAATTGTTACCTACTAAAGCCTTTGGTGTCTGGTGGGAAGCATATTTTTTTTGGGAAGACTCACGGATGACAAGATTGGTTTTGATCTCTGTAATTGCATCAGAGGAGATGCTGGCCCCGGCTAAGGAGTCCAATAAAATTTGGGTGGCGCGTACGCCGATTTCATATCCGTGCTGGTCCACTGTACTCAGCGATGGGGAGGAGATTTCCGCCAGCTTCCAATTGCTGAATCCCATCAGCCCCACCTCACCGGGTACTTGAATTTTATGTTCTTTCAGGTAGCGGAGCACCCCAAGGGCTACCAAGTCGGTGATACAAAAAAAAGCATCTGGGGGATTAGGGCCCTCTAATAGCTCCTTAGCAAAAAGGTAGCCCTCGGTCTCATTGATGTGAACGCAGTGTTTTACCCAGTCTTTCTCTGGGTTAATGCCGGCATCCTTTAACGCTTGCAGGTAACCGAAATAACGCTGATTGGCATTTTTCACTATAGGACGACCGCGAAAATGTGCGATTTTACGATAGCCATTTTGAATCAAGTGCTGCACCGCTTGATAGGCGCCATCGAAATCATCCACGATCACTTGAGGCGTTTTCAGATGATCCGTCACCTTATCCATCTGCACCACGGGCTTGCCTGCATGCATGAGCTCCTGGATATGTTCTCCTAATACCGTTTCGTTAGAAATACTTATGAGCAAGCCATCTACTCCGCTGTGGAGCATGGCGTTTACAGCAGCCTTCTCGTCCTGTAGCACATCGTTCGACTGGGAAACCATCACATTGTACCCCGACTGATTCGCTGTGGCGATGGCCCCGCTGATAATGTTGGAAAAAAAATGATGCACAATTTCGGGCACCACCAAGCCGATATTAAACGTCTTCTTTTTCCGAAAACTGATCGCAAGGGAGTTAGGCACATACTGATATTTTTCCGCCAGCTCCTTCACCGCGCGCACGGTTTCCTTGGCGATATCCGGGTGCGCCTTTAATGCCCGGGAGGCCGTAGACACTGAAATTCCAAGCTCTTTCGCAATGTCCTTAAGTGTCACTTTACTCTTGTCGCTCATGGTCTGTCAGTTCAGAATCAATGGATGATAAAGGTGAAATAATGAATCTTTTTCTTAAAATTAGGAAAAAATCTTGAAGCACCTAAAGCTTCCAATTAGTTTTTTTTAGCTTTATTTATTTAGAGTTTGTCTAAATAATAAAATATCAACCGATCCCGCAATCGATTGCAGTATTTTATTTCTTGCCTATCTGTAAAACTTTCCGCATTCTTGTAGGGCGCGAAAAAAAACAGTATCAAAGCCGTTTAGTTCGTAAATCCCCAAATAAACTCCTGAAATTTAACCTAAATGGATACCACTTTACTGCATCGTATCGACCTCATCATCATGTTCGTCTACCTGGTGGGCATGATTTTTTATGGGCTCTACCACTCTAAACGTAACAGTTCCGAAGATTATTTCCTGGCCGGTCGCAGCATGACCTGGCCTGTCGTCGGGATATCGCTCTTTGCGGCGAACATTTCCAGCACCACCCTCATCGGACTGGCTGGCGACGCCTACAGCACGGGAATTTCGGTCTATAACTATGAATGGATGGCTGCAGTCATCTTGGTGTTCTTCTCCATTTTCTTCTTACCCTTTTACCTGCGCTCAGGGGTATACACCATGCCCGAATTTCTGGAACGCCGTTACGATAGCCGCAGTCGCTATTATTTCTCTTTTATCACACTCATCGGGAATGTGCTCATCGAAACAGCTGCTGGACTCTACGCCGGTTCCCTAATCTTAAAACTCGTCTTTCCAGAAGTGAGCATGTCGCTCATTATCCTTTTACTGGCCTTTGCGGCAGCAGCATACACCATCCCTGGTGGACTAAATGCCGTCGTTCACACAGAGGTCATTCAAGCCATCTTACTCCTGGCAGGTTCCTTGGTGCTGACCTATATCACCTATACCGAAGTAGGCGGCTGGGAGAATGTACGCGCTGTCACCCCTCCAGACATGATTTCCCTCATCCGCCCCATCGACGATCCCTCCGTCCCCTGGACAGGCCTGCTCTTCGGGGTTCCCCTGCTTGGTTTTTATTTCTGGGCTAATAATCAATTTATGGTGCAGCGGGTCCTGACCGCAAAGGACCTGAACCATGGCCGATGGGGAGCCCTCTTCGCTGGCTTACTGAAGCTTCCCGTGCTCTTCTTTATGGTGCTTCCCGGAACCATGGCCCGCGTTCTGTTCCCAGACCTCGAAAATGCTGATACCGTATTTCCTACGCTGGTATTCAACTTGCTCCCCGCAGGACTCATCGGTCTACTCATGGCCGGACTGCTTGCCGCCATGTCCTCTAGTATCAGTGCCACGCTAAACTCCGCTTCTACGCTCATCACCATGGACTTCGTAAAAAAGGCGAAGCCAGGCCTCAGCAGCACGCAGCTAGTTCGTGTGGGACAGATTTCCACTGTGATCTTGGTGCTGTTAGCCGCGGCTTGGACGCCGCAAATCGAAAAGTTCGATTCTTTATTTAAGTATCTCCAGATCGTGGTCGGCATGATCGCGCCACCTGTTGTAGTGGTCTTCATTTGGGGCATGTTCTGGAAAAAAGGCAATGCCAATGGGGCCTTTTACAGCCTGATCTCAGGCTTTGGCATCGCCGCTACCCTAATTACCTTAAAGGTAGTGGCTCCTGAGCTGGCCATTAGTCAGTGGCATTTCCTGCACACAGCACCACTGCTTTTCGTCTGCTGCTCTATTATCTATGTCGCTGTAAGCTTGGTCTCCCCAGCGCCGCGCCCGGATCAAATCGAAGAGTATACCTGGAAAAACAGCATCTACACGGATGAAACTGCCGCCCTACGCGCACTCCCCTGGTATAAAAACTACCGTGTCTTATCTATCCTCCTCCTGATTCTAACCGCTATTATCGTATGGAACTTCCGTTAGGTTATCTCGAAGCGCTTTCCTGCATGCGGAAAGCCAGCCATCCTAATGGCTTCTTGGCCTCCGCCGCCGCTGGAGAAAACTATCCGCGTATCTGGGCCCGCGACGGGGTGATCACCGGCCTGGCAGCTTTAGCGAGCCGTGAGGAAACACTTATCGAAACATTTCGACGCACCCTGCAGCGCCTAGGAGAATTTCAAAGCCCAGAGGGCCATATTCCCTCTAACGTGGCCACCGATCGTGCAGACGTAAGCCTCGGCGGACTCGCCGGCAGGGCGGACACAGGAAGTTGGTGGATCATCGGGCTTTGCCTTTATGCCCACTGGACAGGTGACCGTGCCTTTTTGCTGGCGCAAAGGGAACGCATCGCGCGGATTTTTAACCTGTACCAAGCCTGGGAATACAATAACCGTAACCTGCTCTATGTACCACTAGCAGGAGACTGGGCCGACGAATACCTCCTGCACGGCTATACCCTCTACGACCAGGTTTTGCGCTGCGCCGCACTGAAACTGGCCGGAAAGGCGCTGCAAGACGAGGGCTACTCCGAAAAAGGATCCCGCATTCAACAGGCCATCGAGAAAAATTATTGGTTGGCCAGCAACCCCGACGCGAGCTGCATTCACCCGACTGCACGGGAGCGCCTGCTGGCTGAAAAGGGGCCCCTGCCCTACCTCTTGGCAGGCTTTCATCCTGCAGGCTATCAGCCCTATTTGGATCTGTTTGGAAATGCGCTTGCCATGCTGTTCGATATACATCCCAGTCCGGCACATACCTTGGAAGCGGTAACAAAATTGGCTCCCATGCTCCCTGTTTTTTCACCCGTAGTGGATGAAAATGCAGCAGACTTTGCGCTACTGCGCCAAAATTATCGCTACACCTTCCGAAACAAGCCCCACGAATTTCATAATGGTGGTATCTGGCCCATGGTACTTGGCTTTTATGGCCTAGCCACCCAAAAACACCTTTCCCAAGAGGCGGCCAAAGAGGTGTATGCCCGCCTCGACAGGCTAAATGCACAAGAAAACTATTCCTTTAACGAATGTTTTCACGGCTTGAGCGAACTCCCATGTGGTGTACCAGCTTGCACCTGGAGTGCGGCAGGTCAAGTTCTCCTCTATCAAGGCATTACCAATGGATTTTCTCTAAGCGCTTAATCATGAAAAAAACCTTATGGATCGCCGGTGAGCTCCTGGTCGACCTGATCGGACAAGAAATACGGGATTCGCTCTTTCGAACGCATACCTTCCGGCGGTATGCGGGTGGATCCCCCGCGAATTTAGCCGCTAACCTGAGTCGCCTCGGACATTCCGTGCAGCTGGTGGCCGCCGTGGGTCAAGATGGCCTCGGTGATTATCTCGTGCATGAAGCAGAGCGACTACGTGTGGGAACGAAGCATGTGCAGCGTATCAAACAGGCGCCGACAAGTATGGTCCTCCTTTCCCGCAGCCATGAGACTCCCGATTTTATCGCCTACCGCGGTGCCGATGCTGCACTCGAAGCGAAGGATTTTCCTTACGATGCACTACAGGGAGCTGGTCTTTTTCATACCACATGCTTTGCGCTAAGCTTAGCGCCGGCGAGAGCCACCTTAAAACGGGCTGCTGAAGTCGCGCATGCACATAAGGTGCCGATCAGTTTAGACATGAATTACGCCCCCAGCATCTGGCCGGACCGACAAGAAGCCCAGCAACTCGTGGAGCACTGGTGCCACTTAGGCGCCTGGGTGAAGGTAAGCCTAGACGACTGCCGACGTCTTTTCGGAGAGGCGATCCAAGAGGAAGAGGCGATCGCTCAACTGCTTCACTGGGGAGCAGGTCTGGTATGCTTTACCAAAGGAAGTGCTGGCAGCCGCCTTGTAAATGCGCAGGAAGATGTGCAGGTGCCCGCCGAGCCTGTCCAAATTTTAGGGGAAGCCACTGGGGCAGGCGATGCCTTCTGGTCAGGCTTCCTAAGCGCTTATCTACAAGGTGCTACAGCAGCGGAAGCCTTGCGCAGTGGCGGAAAAATGGCGGCGCTCAAGCTTTCTATTGACGGTCCTATGCCCGAAAAAGTTTCCTTAGCCTAAGCGCAGTGCGCCAAAGAAAAGTGCTTGGATCCTTTCTGCCGGGCAGGGAATTTTTTAGGCTATATTCTACTTATATAGGTATGAAGCAGGGAGCGATAAAATTGAATTGTGACATGGGGGAAGGGCTGGCAAATGATGCCCAACTGATGCCCTTCCTGGATTTTGCAAACATTTCCTGTGGGGCGCATGCAGGTGATGAGACTGCCGCCCGATTCGCGATACGTGAAGCCCTCACGCACGGGGTGAGCATCGGAGCACATCCGGGCTATCCAGACCGCGCGCATTTCGGAAGGCGCTCGCAAAGTATCGATTCTCGGGCATTAGTAGCACTTTTAGACGAGCAGATGGGGCATTTTATGACTTGGCTGGCAGCAGAAAGGGCTCCCTTACACCATATCAAGCTGCATGGTGCTCTGTATCATGACGTGGCCTTTAGCCCGCTTCTTGCCGAAACTTTTGTCCACTGGCTGCAAGAAAATCATCCTGGGATTTTAATTTTTGGGCCACCACAGGGAGACCTATTCCGCCTGGCCCAAGCGCACCATGTGGATTACCTGCGCGAAGGTTTTTTGGATCGCCACTATGCCGCAGACGGCAAGCTGTTGCCGCGTTGCCACCCGCAGGCCTTGTTACAAGATGTGCAGGGAATCGAACAACGGCTGAACGGATTGCGCTCGGGGAAAATTCGGACCCTTTCGGGAATGGTCCTGGCCGTACAGTTCGACACACTATGCCTACACGGAGACCATCCCTTGGTCTTACATTTTGCGCGAACCGCAGCCCAGTTTCGCGATGCCTAAGCCGGCCCAAAGATACTTTCGCTATCGCCCCGGCCATGTAGAGCTGCACTGGCCTGCGAAAATATGTTCCGAGCAACTAGAGACCTTACGCGGTCTGCGGCAGTACCTCCAAGTGGCCTATCCCAAGGCTATAATTCGTCATACTTATCACATTCTTAGTATTTTACACCCTCCTGACGCCGCGCTAGAGCAGGCCCTCGAAAGCGTTATGGATGCTGAATCTCCTCTATGGCAGCGTATCAATCCCCTGGCCTACAGTCAAAGGACCTGGGTGGTTCCACTTTGTTATGCGCCCACTTTCGCACCTGATTTACCTGAAGTTTGTGCTACCCTTAACTTGGAGCCAGAGGCCTTTATTACGCTACACAGCCAAACCCTCTACACTGTTTATTTTCAAGGATTTATGCCGGGTTTTTATTATTTGGGCGGGCTGGATAGCCGCTTGCATTTGCCCCGAAAAGACCGACCTACTCGGCGCCTCCCCGCTGGTACCTGTGGCATCGGCGGAGAGCAGACGGGTATTTATCCCAGCGAAAGTCCGGGAGGCTGGTGGCAAATCGCCCACTGCCCAATCGCCCTGCTGCCCCCATACGGTAAAGAACCCCTTATGCAGGCAGGTGATCACCTGCGCTTCCATCCAATCAACCAAACAGAGCATCAGAACATACAGCAAGAAAAGGCTACCTTGACCCTAATTCAAAATCGCTATGGATAGGCTAAAACTCCTTCACGCAGGCCCATTTACAAGCCTGCAGTGGCTTCCTAATTGGGAACATCTCGGTGTGGGCTGGCCCCTAGGAGGACCCATGGAGCCTAACATCGCTGCCTCGATGCGAAGGTTACTCGGACTCCCTGAGGATGCAGCTGTGCTGGAATTCTTTCTAGGCGGCTTGCAGCTGGAAGCCCCCTGCGCATTACAAGGACTACTTTGGACCCCTGATACAAACTTCCAGTTTCAAGTGGGCGAAGGAAGCGCGTCAGCAGGTCAATTTTTTTCCTTAGCAGCCGGCGAAAGACTGAAAGTCCCAACCCTCAAAGCGAGTTATTTCGGTTATTTGGTTTTTGACCGAAGTTTAAGTCCAGAAGAATCTCCCACCGCCACACGTCGTTTGGGCCAGAAGACAACATTGGCTCTCGGGCCAAAATACCAAGCTCCCTGCTTACATGCCCGGGTAAAGCTACCCTTTTTTCCTATTCGCAAAACGCCCTATGTACTTCCCGTAGTGGAGGGCCCTGATTTTCATTTATTAGACGCTGGCAGTGTGAACCGCCTTTTGGGGAAGCCTTTTCAGCTAGCTGCACAAGCCTTC
Source organism: Nitritalea sp. (assembly GCF_054166705.1). NCBI lineage: Bacteria > Pseudomonadati > Bacteroidota > Cytophagia > Cytophagales > Cyclobacteriaceae > Nitritalea > Nitritalea sp. Next base: position 47,756 of record NZ_JBSZCV010000020.1, on the reverse strand, counting down.
CATCGGATGGGGCAAGGTTTTGTGGGCAACCTAAGGCCGCATGCACACTCCTTATTAAGCAGTCCCACAGAACCCGGTACGCTACAGTGGACGCCTTCAGGCGACTTGATTTTACTCGGACCCGATGCGCAAGTGACGGGAGGCTATCCGCGGATTTTATACGTCCCGGAACAGAGCCGGCATGCCCTCTACCGTCTAGCAGCAGCGCAAACGTTTATTTTTTCACTTAATCCAAAAAAAAGCTTTTGAGCGGCAGGAGATTTTTGTAATTTAAATTTTCATAATAGACAGCTCTTTTTTCACACCTATTCAACAAATTTCACGCATCATGACAGAGAATTTGAAGGAAAAAATCGCCGCTCAGGGGATGGATCCACAACTTGCCGAGAAACAAATACAGCATTTCGAAGAGGGCTTTCCGTTTTTACCGATCGTAAAGGCTGCCACCTTGGGTGCCGGCATCACCAAATTAGACGAAGAGCAGTTGCAAGCGACCGTGGCGTATTATGAAAAACGCGCGGCGCAGTTAGATTTAGTGAAGTTTGTGCCGGCTTCCGGTGCCGCTAGCCGGATGTTTAAGGACTTGTTTGCTTTTTTAGAGGGGGATGGTCTACTCGAAAAGGATGCTTTTACCCAAAAGTTTATCCAGCACTTGGATAAATTCGCCTTTTATGAGGCATTAAAGAAGGCTTTGGCTGCTTTAGGCAAGCCACTAGAAGAAGTTTTAGCGAAAAAGGACTATAAAACGATCGTTTCCGCCCTACTGGAAGAACATGGACTTGGTTATGGGGCTTTGCCCAAAGGGCTACTCCAGTTCCACCGCTATACAGATGAAATTCGTACGGCAGCCCAAGAGCATTTTATCGAAGGCATCCAATATGCCCGAGGTAAAGATGGACGTGTGCGGCTGCATTTTACCGTCTCTCCAGAACATCAAGAACGTTTCGAGCTCTTGACAGAACAGGTCCGACCGGCGCTCGAAGCGCACTATGGAGTAGAAATCCATGTAAGCTTCTCCACCCAGAAAAAAGCTACGGATACCATAGCGGTCACGGCCGATAATGAACCCTTCCTAGAAGAAGATGGCAGCATTTTATTTCGCCCTGCAGGACATGGAGCACTCCTGGAGAATTTGAACGATATTCAAGCAGATATTATCTTTATCAAAAATATCGATAATGTGGTACCGGACCACTTAAAGCCCACCACGAAAACGTACAAGCAAGCGCTGGCAGGAGTCTTATTACAAGCACAGGAGCAGGTTTTTGAGCTCTTGCATCAACTGGAAAAGGGCTGCGATCAAGCACTTTTGCTTCGTGCCGAAGCACTCCTAGAGGATAAGTTGGGCTGTAAGTTGAGCCCCCGCTATTACGAGTGGAGCTTCGAAGAGCGCGTGGCGTATGTGCAGCGAAAGCTCAACCGGCCACTTCGCGCCTGTGGGATGGTAAAAAATACAGGAGAGCCCGGTGGGGGCCCATTCTGGGTAGAAGATGCCGACGGCACACTGTCCCTTCAGATCGCCGAGACTGCCCAAATTGATTTAAGTGACCCCGCGCAGCAAGAGATCGTTCAGACGGCCTCCCACTTTAACCCGGTAGACTTAGTTTGCGCTACGAAAGATTATACCGGCAAGCCCTTTGATTTATTGGCTTTTCGGGATGAACAGACGGGATTCATCACAGAAAAATCTAAGTCGGGCAAAGTGCTAAAAGCTCAGGAATTGCCAGGCCTTTGGAACGGAGCGATGGCAGGCTGGAACACCCTATTCGTGGAGGTACCCATCCTTACGTTTAATCCCGTGAAGACGGTCAACGATCTGCTTCGTGAAGAGCATCAGTAGGGTGTAAGCGAAGAAACAGCAGGCTGTAGACACTTTTTAGGTGTATGCAGCCTGCTGTTTATTTTTTTGGCTTAGTAGCGCTTTTTTTCCTGCGTGCCGGCTTGTCCCCTTTTTGGCTGAGCCCATCCCCTTGCACGAAGTGCCAACTACCAACTTTTTCAGCTAAATAGGCGATCAGCTCTTCTCCACCTAGAACGGTGATTTCTCCTGGCAAGCCTAAAATAAAGCGTCCAATACCGCGGAAGTCGGGCACTTCTAGTATCAGGGTCCCCGACCCATCCTTTTGTCTGTTTAAATAAGGCCAGACGCTGGGATTTTCTTCCTGTAAGAGCTGGCATGCGCGCGCCGAAAGGCGCAAATCCACCGGAAGCGCTCCCTTGCCGATAAACCCAAAAATGCCTTCTTCTAAGCGCTCGTGTAAGGACTGGAACTCCATCTCCTCTTCAAGTACACGGACATGCGTGATTCGCTCCAACTTAAAAAGTTTCATTCGTTTATCCACCGTGTCCAAGGCATAAATCGAGTCGAAAGGCCGCGTAAAACAAACAGGCTCTACGATCCGATCGCTGAGCGAGTCACTGTTGATGGAATAATAATCTTCTAACTTAGCGCGTACCCCCCGGCGCATGCAGCTGCTGAGCAGGTCCATTTTTTTACCGTAATCTGCCTGCAGCAGCAGTTTCGCGCTTTTTACGGTGTCCAGCTCCAGCTGTAGCTTTGCTAGAAGGAGCTTACGCTGCTCAGCATCGGGCACATGCTGCTTGATCGCGGCACGTAGCAGCTCCATTTCATCCCCACTGAACTGTGTCTCGGCCCCTTTCACAAGGGCCAAAGGCTCCTCAATGCGGTATTTTCCGAACTGCTTGATAATCCGGAACCCGATCGCCTCCAGCAATTTAAGGTAGCGGTACAGGGTACGCTCCTCTACGCCGATACCTTCAGCCAACTTATGGATCGGCTTTCCCACCGGTCCCTGCAGGAGAACGATAAGCTGGAGAACACGAAGCATTTTTTGCTGCTCAACACTAGGTGTTTTAGCCATAAATCGAAAATGTTAGTAGAGTGCTGCGGTAACCTTTACGCGGGTCTGTGCTTTACCCGAGTAGGCGATGCCATCCAAATGAAAGCCGCCTAGCTGATAGGAATCTTCCACCTCTTCTGTCGCCAAGAGCTTAAACTGTAGGTTTTGAGCTTTGGCCAAACGGGCGATCTGCTCCTCCCCTTTTTGGGCTGCTTCTAAAAATAAACGTTCCTGAATCTCCTCGCGCACTTCTGCTGGCACGTAAACACCGCTGGAATTGACGTAAGTTGTTAATCCTCCGAAGTCCGTTAAGGTTTGCGTAATAGCTGCTAGCTCTGCCATCTCCTGAACTAAAAAACGATAACTAAGGCTGAGCACTAACTGTCGTGCCCCTTCTTCTCCTTCCTGGTACATGTTTTCGAAGGTGAGCAGGGGCTCAAAGCGTTTTAGTGCCTCCGATTCCAGAAGCTGCGTAAGCGCCTCACGCTGTTCCATTTTTCCATTAATATTGACGGAAACCGCTATTGGAAAACCAGAAAGGGCTTCTTCTGCTGCCGCTAGCACAGTCAGCGTGCGGGTCTTTTCTGTGGAGGAGCCACATGCTGACAGGAGGCAGAGGCTGGCAAGCAGGATGAAAAGTAAAAAAGGAGTTTTGTGCATCATGGTCTTTTTCCAAAAATACACAAAACCCCTTAATTTTTTGCGCCCTGGCGCGAGCTTACTTTTTATTTAAGCCTTTGGCAAATACCCTATTCACATTAAAGCCAATCCGAAACTGCTCGCCGGGGACTCCATTTCCACCGGCAAGGAGGTACTGCTCATTCAGCAGCTGTGAGGTGACAAAGTACATTTGAAACACATGGCCACCAGCCTCTAAATCGATTCCTACCCCAACATTATTACGTAAGTCATTATTGAGGTTTGGAATATACTGGAAGGTTAGAGAAGCTACTTTGGACAACTTATAAAGAGCAGAAACGCCCAGTGCCAGATAAAGCTCCTGATCGCCTTCGATGGCAAAGACCTGCAGCGGATCATGGAAATAGGCGAGCATAGGGCTAAGTTGGACGCTAAGCTTATCCGAAAACTTGCGTGCAACCATAACCTGCCCCGCATAGGAAGTGCGCTGCTGCAAAGAAGGAGGTCCTTCGATTAAAAACCCATAAGGAGAGGAGTTCACGCCTACATTTCCCATAAAAGATACGGAAACGGGCATGCTGTTGTCTGCTTTTTGAGTGAGTAGGTGGTAGCGGCCGTAGAGACTGTAGATGCGGTCTCGGCTTTGGCGCGCGGCGCCAATGCTAAATTTTCTGTTCCAGGCATATTCAAAGCTAAACATTATGTTGGCTCCATTATCCAAGCCAAAAAGCTCCTGAATTCCTCCGTCGATCGTCCCAAAGGTGTGCATAATCGCAAAATGCAGGGTTTTGGCCGCCAGTGGCTCCACCGTCATTAAGTTGATGTGCCGAGGCGCATGGAAGGTATTTTCCACCTCTTCGGACACAGTGGCCAGCTTGCGTTCCAGTTGGGCGGACGTCGTACCCACTATTCCCAGGGATAAGGCAAGCAAAAGGGCGAATTTTCTCATTTCTTTAGTTTGGCTTTGATTTGCACAATTTGTTCCTCGGCGAGTTCGTAGAAAACTACAGTAGGAATACTTATTTTATGATCGCTGAGGAGTACACGAAATTCGGCTTCCAGCTCCATTTCTGAGTTAGAGATGCGTTTAAGCTGCCCAGGGACCTCTATTTCACGCTCCACACCATGGATTTTAAACTTCCCCTTCGCTGTCACTTTTTTGCTTTGCCCTACGGGCAATTCCTTGATGTCCTCCTTTATTTTTCCTGTAAATTCGGCGAAAGGATATTTTTTTGTCTCCAAGTAATTATCGCGCATGTGTCGGTCCCGCAGGCTGATTCCCGTTTTCAGGGTATTTAGATCCAAGTAAAAGTCCAAGAGGTTTTTGTCCAGATCCACTAGGCCATGCAGCTGACTGCTTTTTCCTTCAAAATCTCGGAGGGAAGCTTTGGAAAGGAACACGACATCCCCTTTCTCGGTTTGGAAACCTTGGGCGATGCTCTTTTCGGATAAGCCTATTAAGAGAAGTAGGAATAGGACCCCATACCATCGCATCATGATAAGGTGATGGTTAAGATGCCTTCTGCAAAGTTGTTGGAAAAACTCCTCAGATCGGATCGAGCAGGGCCACTACGTAATGCTCCGGTAGATGAAAACTCTGAACCATGACAGGCGCAGCGGAGGGTATCATTTCCGAAGGACCATCTGTTGTTACATCCTTGGTGCGTACATACAGCCGTAACGGTAGAAAACGTGTTGTTTCCTAAATTAATAACGATAACATCGCGCTGACTGATCACCGCCCAGCCGCCAGCTGCCTGGAGCGCAGGGACGCGAGAGATGTCAATCGTGAGACCATTGGCTGTAACGGTGACCGGGCCATTACTGCCATTGTCAATAAGTGCCGGTTCTGCGTCATCACTGCTGCAAGCGGTAAAGAAGTGAGTACCAAAGAGCGCCATTACGCTGAGTGCGCCTGTTTTTTTGATAAAATTTCTACGCTGCTCGCTGAGCGTGCCAGACTTTAAAACCGTGGGGGAAGATGAATTTTTCATGGAATAGCATTAAGAGTAAACATATACGCGATTGGTCGATGAAGTAGTTTACCTTTTACCAACAGCATAAATCCCAAAATTTCTTTGCTAAAATGGACAGTATGCCATTAGATTCACAAAATTGTACATAAGTAGCTGCTACAGGTGTATATAAAGTTTTTGGGATTAAAAAAATAAGACCACGCAGCATGCTGCGTGGTCGATCTTTCCTTGCGCTACCCAAACAGCTTTCGATTCCTTTCTTTTTCTTTCGTATTCCTGTTCGTTTGCTTTCGTTTTGTTTCTTTTACTTTCTTTTTGGCTTAAAAATGGTTTCGTTTGCTTTCTTTTTCTCGAAAGCTGTAAAAACTGTAAGCGACTGGCCATCGAGACTGCTTCGTCTGCATATGGCGGGCATGTGTTAAAAATGCTTACGGTTGAGAATTTCGGCCAGTATAACGGCATCTTTCGCTGTTTTCGGATCTCGCAGCATCTTTTTATATCGATTAGTCCCTTTGGATTTTTCCTCCGTTTCGATTTGGGTAACCCCCACTCCTAGGCGCTCCACAGGCTTGTCTATATCGACTTGTTCGTCGAGCGTTTTTAGCTTTTTGCTTTCTGCGGGGCTCAGAAGGCCTTCGAAATCTCCAAACTTTTTCTGTCCTTGGCGCTGATAGGGCTCCTCCCCTGTAGACCGAAAGGCCCGGCTGCTTGGCTCCTTTTGCGCCCTGCGCGTCTCCTCCGACACTTCACGTTTAGTAGGAAGTGGTTCGTAATCGTCCTCCTCTTCCTCTTCGAAATCAGCCGCGCGGCGTCCTTGGCCACTCCTTTCCAAGTCTCGTTCCGCCCCTTGTTGTGCACGACGGATTTCGCGCAGCATATCCTCAAAAGAACCTGTTTTCTGCTTGGGCCCCTCCTGCTCTCTACCTAGTTCTTCCGCATCACGTGCTTCCTGTTCACGTTCTGCTTGCTTCTTTTTTCCAGCTGTGACGGCGGAATAGATAAAATAGATAATGATGGCGATGATGTATAAAATATTTCCTGCGTCCATGGGAGTAAAAAGGGTTTAGCATTTCTTACGGAGGCTGTCCGTAGAAGTTCTTTTCGGCTGTACTCAAGATCGAATATAGTATATTTGAAGGAAAAGGCCGCCACACGTATCCAAAAAAAGCGCCTTCCAGCTCGAAAATCAAACCGAAAAGCGCTTGTTCTCCTTTGGGCCGAGGCCCAAGGCATACCCTTTACTTTTTAGCTACGCGGATCCGTACAAAACCCAGCTCATCATCCCGGTTAATCGGCAGATGGATCGCACCCTCATAAAAGGGGCCCGTGCTGGCATAATCTTCCACCTTGCCGATCTCTACTTCTCCTAATAGGCGAAAGCTTTCCAAATCAAAAACAAGTAAGGCCATCTCCATCTCTACTTTGGAAGCATCCTCCTCTTCGAGCTGTTTGGACACACTTCGGCGGGCCAGGCGATACATTTTGTTTACTTTTGCATCAGCGATGAAGTCCCCTAAATACCAGTTTTGGGCGAGGTCTTTACTCAACTCCTGAAAGCGCTCCATACTTTCTACTTCTGTCACCGGCGGTTTTTTCTGTATGGACTGCTGGAACCTACTTTCAGGTACGGGTAGCTTATACAAGGTGTCGTTTTCAACGTCATAGCGCCACATATCAGCATCGATCGTATTCCCGATAAGCACGCCACCTGATATAGGTAAAACATGAAACCCCGGGGTGCGGGCCGTACTGGAACTCTCTGTGCTAAAGGAAAGACTATAGGCTCCATATTCCGCCAGAGCTTCGATGGGGATAGCTTTCAACTGCTCCTTTTGTACATCCATACGTGTGAGATGACTGGGCATAAAAGACCTCCTTTTTCCCGAAAAAGACCAAGCGACCTGTCCATTTTTCTCAAAGCTCACCGCGGGGTTGAAGAACAAATTTTCTTCCCAATTTTCCAGCTCGAAACTCTCCTCAAGAGAACGGATCTGCTTCTCCACCTCGCCGGTGCCCACGTTTAAAAAGCGAAAAGGCTGGTAGGTAGCAGTCGTGTAGTAAATACCCTCTGAAACCGCGCCAAGAAAGTTAACAAAACCCAAGCTGTTCGGGCCATCTCCATCTTGAGTCTTCTTGCTGACGAGGCGCATGTCTTTTAAGGAGATAACTTCCAAAGTGCGCGTTTGAAAATCATAATATACCATTTCAGCTCCATCATGAGAAAAATCGTAGCTCATGCCTAACTTTGGAGAAAGCAAAAACTCATCACCGCTGTCTACGAAAACAGTATCGATAGCAAGTGTGAAGTCATCTAAGCCATTCGCATCTGAGGAGTCGGAACCACCACATGCGTAGCCTAAAAAAGCCAAGGGAAGCATCCCGAAGATATAAGAGGCTAAAGTACTTCGCTTCTGGTACGTAGAAAATTTCATCTTGTGAATTTTAAAGGTATGTTAAAATAAGTTTTGAAAAATAAACCTTTAAAAAGATAATAACAACAGCTTTTTATAGAAAGGCTCGCTTTAACATGTGGATGTGATTCAAGTTTTCCACACAAAGCCCCTTGCAAAGTCTGGCATGAACCGCCTACAAACAGACTAAATACGAAAATTTGGTTACTTTTGCCTTTTATGCACAGAGAATGACGGCATGCTCCTAAGTAAATTAGAAATTAAAGGCTTTAAAAGTTTCGGTGACCGCATGGTCATCCATTTTGACAAAGGCATCACCGGTGTCGTGGGCCCGAACGGCTGTGGCAAATCCAACGTCGTGGATGCAATCCGCTGGGTGCTGGGAGAGCAAAAATCCCGCATGCTACGCTCGGATAAAATGGAAAATGTGATTTTTAATGGTACGAAAAACCGCAAGCCCACGAACCTGGCCGAGGTTAGCCTAACCTTCGAGAATACGCGCAATTTACTTCCTACAGAATATACACATGTCACCATCACCCGCCGCTACTACCGGTCTGGGGAATCCGAATATTTAATTAATGGCGTTACCTGCCGCCTAAAAGACATCACTAACCTGTTCATGGATACAGGCATCAACTCGAACAGCTACGCCATTATCGAGCTGAAGATGATCGATGAGCTGCTGAACGATAAAAACAATTCACGGCGTGAACTTTTCGAGGAGGCCGCGGGGATTTCTAAATTTAAAACCCGTAAGCGGGAGTCGCTAAAAAAACTCAGCGACACCGATGCAGACTTGGAACGTGTAGAAGATGTCCTCTACGAGATCGAAAAAAACTTGAAAAGCCTGGAAAAACAGGCCAAGCAAGCTGAAAAATATTTCCAGCTGAAGGATACCTATAAGGAAATCAGCATCAATTTGGCGAAGCGTTCTGTAGCGGCTTTTCGAGAGGATTTATTGGGCCTACAGGCCCAAATCACCCAGAAACAAGACGAGCAAGGGAGCATCCAAAGCCGCATCAACCTCCTGGAGGCGGGCATAGAGGAAGCCAAGGCCGGTTTGCTACAAAAGGAAAAACTCCTTTCCTCGCGCCAAAAGACGCTCAACGAGCAGGTCAATAAGATCCGACAGTTTGAAAGCGAGAAAAAAATCAAGAATGAGCGGCTGCGTTTCTTGGAGGACCGCTCCCAAAAGCTGCGCGATAGCCTCGACCAAGACCGTAAGTCGAATGATCGGGCAGGGTTTAGCATTCGCTCCCTAGAGCAGGAGCTGGAAAGCACTGAAAAACGGTTCCGCGAGCAGGAAATCGAAATGGAGGAACTGAAAGCCATTTACGAGAGCAAAAAAGAACGTGTGCGGCAATTTCAAGAAGAGCAGAAAATCAAGCAAGAGCGCTTTGCGCAAGCAAAAGAACGGGTCTATCAGCTGGCGAAAGAACAGGAAATCAAGCAGATTCAGCTCTCCACGCTGAAGCAGGAGCTAGAGAAGACGACGACGGCAGACTACCAGCAGGAGCATCACTTACAGGAGTTCGAAGATAAGGCCGCCGAGCTACTTGACAAGCTCCAGCAGCAGGAAACCGAAGTGGAGCGCCTCAGCGCTAAGCAGCTTAAACTCGAACAAGATATCGAGGAAACCGAAAAGGTCGCCCAGCTCATAAAAGACGAACTTGTGCAGCTCAATAGGAAGCTAGACGCCAAACAAAACGAGTTTAACCTTACCAAGTCACTTGTCGATAACCTAGAAGGTTTTCCCGAGGCGATCAAGTTTCTAAAAAAAAACGCCTCTTGGGGAAAGGACACCCCCCTGCTTTCCGATGTGCTGACGACAGCCGAAAATTACCGCGTAGTGATCGAAAATTATTTGGAGAGCTACATGAACTACTACGTAGTCGAAACCCGTGAGCAGGCCCTTTCAGCCGTGAATATGCTCAGTGATGCCTCCCGAGGTAAGGCCAATTTTTTTATTTTAGACGAGTTTCAGCAGTACATGCCCCGGCAGGAGCAGCTATTTCCGAATGCACGTCCTGCCGTAAGCATCGTGGACTATGACTCGAAATACCGCCGCCTGATCGCATTTTTGCTCGATAATGTGTATGTGGTAGAGGGTGACTTTCGAGATTTTCCAGAGCGTGAGGGACATGTCTTTTTAGCCGCGAGCGGCAAAATCATCCGCCGCCCTTTTAGCATTTCCGGAGGCTCCGTGGGGCTTTTTGAAGGCAAGCGCCTCGGTCGAGCGAAAAATCTCGAAAAGCTAGAAGAAACAATCAAGCAGCTACAAAAAACCATCAGCTATACGCGAAATAAATTAGAAGATAAAACCAGCGAGATCCTCAAATTACGCGCCCAACAGGTGAAGCCCGCCATCGATACGGCCCGCCAAGAAGTAGATCAAACACGCCAGGCCTATATCGCCATCCGCACGAAAAAGGAACAGCTCGCCGAGCTTCTTACTACTAATGCCAACAAACGAGAGGACATCGAGCAGCGAGTAGAAGAACTGCTGGACGCGCTCAGTGTACTTGAACCCGACCTGTTAGAAGCACGGGAAAGGCTTCTCATCCTCCAGGAAGAGGCAGAACAGGTACAAGAGGAGCTACAGGTGCTGAATGAGGCGCTGGCGCAAAGGTCTGCTGCCTATAATGAGGCCAACATCCGCTTTCATCAGGGACAAAACCGTGTGAATAGCCTAGAACAAGAGATTGATTTCAAACAAAAAGCCTTCGAAAGCAGCGCCGAACGGATTCAAGTTGCACAACAAGAACTGAGTGGTTTAGACCAGGAAATCAGAAACTTATTAGGAAATAATGAAGTGAAAGACGAGGAGCTTTTCGCCCTCTACGAGGAAAAAGAAGCCATCGAGTCCGGATTGACTGAGTCGGAACAGAGTTACTACGCCGCACGGGGTGCCATCGATGAACAAGAGAAGGAAGTGCGCTTGCTCCAGCGCCAAAAAGAACAGTTCCAAACCTTGTTGCAGGAGCTACAACAAGCGGCTACGGACCTGAACATGCGTATGCACAGTTTGCGCGAGCGCCTAAGTGTGGAATTTGAGCTGGATTTAGATGCGCTAATGGAAGAAGATCCCGAAGTAGCCGAAGCGTATAGAGAAGAGAGCCCGGAGGCGCTTCGTAGGGCCCTGCAGCAGCAAAAAGAAAAGTTGGAAAAAATGGGACCTATAAATCCCATGGCGATGGAAGCCTATGATGAAATTAAGGAACGTCATACCTTTATTTTGGAACAAAAAGCGGACCTTATAGACGCTAAAAATAGCTTGGTAAAAACGATAGGTGAAATCGATCAAGTGGTGCGGGAAACTTTCTTAGACGCTTTCGAAAAAATTAAGAGCAACTTCATCAAAGTTTTCCGCTCCCTTTTCACGGAGGAGGATGATTGTGACTTGAAGCTGGTAGATCCTACGAACCCACTGGAGAGCGCCATCGAGATCATGGCCAAGCCGAAGGGAAAGCGCCCACTGACCATCAACCAGCTTTCAGGGGGTGAAAAAACGCTTACGGCCACCTCCTTGTTATTTGCGATATACCTATTAAAGCCCGCCCCTTTCTGTATCTTCGATGAGGTAGACGCACCCCTAGATGATGCGAATATCGATAAGTTTAATCAGATCATTAAGACCTTTTCTTCGGAGTCTCAATTTATTATTGTCACCCACAACAAGCGCACCATGGCCAGCACCGATGTGATTTATGGCATCACTATGATCGAAGCCGGCGTATCCCGTGTGGTGCCGGTGGATTTACGTGCCTTAGCCTAAGCCATGGAAGCATTAGATAGCAGTACATTAAACTTCAGCCATACGGGCATATACCTGTTGCAGGTCGCCTTGGCCATCATCATGTTTGGCATCGCGCTAAACTTAAATTGGGCAGACTTTCGGGCCATTCGGCAGCAGCCCAAAGCCTTTTTTCTAGGCCTGATTTCGCAATGGATCCTACTTCCCCTGCTTACTTGGCTGTTGGTGCAGCTGCTGCAGGTTCCACCTTCTGTGGCCTTGGGGATGTTTTTGGTGGCCGCCTGCCCGGGGGGCAATGTGAGTAACTTTATGACCCACTGGGCAAAGGGAGATACAGCACTTTCCATCGCCATCACGGCTGCTAGCACGCTTATTTCCTTTGTGATGACTCCTTTGAGCTTTGCGTTCTGGGCAGGCCATTATGCTCCTGCCGCTACCTTGTTACGTAGCTTCAACATGCCACTAGGAGAGCTCTTTGTCACCATAGCGATGATTCTCCTAGTCCCCTTGCTAGCTGGAGCAGCTGTCAAGCACCGCTATCCTCGCCTTGCCCTGCAGCTTAGCCGCGTACTCCAACCCCTGTCCATCGCCCTTTTCTTACTTTTCGTGGTACTTGCCTTTTTTGGAAATTATGCCTTGTTTTTACAGTTTATTGGCGTCATATTCTTTTGGGTATTAGCTCATAATGGACTGGCTATCAGCGCAGGATTTAGCCTAGCTTCAGCTTTTGGTTTAAACAAACAGCAGCGGCGCACCCTAAGCATCGAGACGGGAATTCAGAACTCCGGCTTGGCGCTCGGCATAATTTTTACGTATTTTGGAGGATTGGGAGGCATGGCCATCATTGCGGGATGGTGGGGAGTCTGGCATCTCGTTTCCGGCCTTCTGCTTTCCAGTTTTTGGCATTTTAAAGCAACTGCCCCAGCAGAAAAACCCGTCCTATAAGCATGCAAGACCTCTTTAACGCCCTACTCCGAGCCTATGTAAAAGTCGCATTAAACGTTTATTTCAACCGTATCCGCGTACATGGCACCGCACATATCCCGAAAAATAAGGCGGTATTACTGGTTGCTAACCATCAAAATGCCCTCATCGATCCTATCTTGCTGGCCACCCATACCCGTTTGAATCCTTATTTTTTAACCCGGGCCTCGGTATTTCAAAAGTCCTTCGTAGCGAAAATACTCCACTTTATTCGCATGATCCCCGTTTATCGCGTTCGGGATGGCTTACGCAACATGGAAAAGAACCAAGAGTCCTTCGAGCAATCCGTCGACATACTGCGCAGAAACGGTTGCATGATCATTTTCGGTGAAGGAAATCATGCCAGCACGCGCTCTCTGCGGCCCTTAAAAAAAGGTTTCGTGCGCATCGCCTTTCAGGCTTTAGCAGAAGACCCAGAATTGGATCTGGTAATTTTGCCCGTAGGGATTAATTATACCAACCATCAAGCGAGCGGTAGCGAGGTAGGCATTTACTTTGGCGAAGCCCTACCTGCCCAGCCCTATTTGGGCAAGCCCCTACACCTGCTGCGCGCCGTAGAAGCTGCTTTACAGCCTTTGGTAAGCCAAATTCCAGAAGAAGAACATGCAGAACTCACCCAAGCGCTAATCAAGCGGAAGGTAAAACTAAGTGATCCAGAAGCGGTTCGAAAAGGGCTACCCCGGCTGGAGTTCGACTGCGAAGGAAGTTTGGCGACACTGCCTGGCAACTCCGGGCCTAGCCTACTGAAACGTTTAAATCGCTGGGCGCACTTTCCTGCTTACCTGTTTTGGCGCTGGGCTGCACCCAAAATTTCGGATCCCGCCTTTATCGCCACCTTTAAGTTCTGTATCGGCTTAGTACTAGTCCCCCTACAGCATGCCTTACTCTGGTATCTGGCATTTCAGGGACAGTACTGGGCGGCCAGCTATGCAGTGATCGGCACCTGCCTCTTGCTGGTACAGCGAGCCGAGCCTAAATGAGAAGTCGAATAACGGTTACGCTCATTTTTAAACGTCTTGTATACATTTTTATGTCATACAAAACCTCATACGATTACCCTATTAACCCTTGCAACATTGTTGCGTTAATGGAGTAAAAGTTAACCAACAAACCAAAACGCAATGACTAAAGAAGAAATCTTAGCAGCATTAGAGCTATGGGGAAATGCCGTAGTCGAAATCGGTAAGGCGAAAGGCAATCATGAGGAGGCTACGGCCCGTGCGAAAAATGCGCTAGACACGCTTTACGGTTACCCGGAAGGTGAGGTATTATTTAAGCCCACCAAGTGTAAAGACATTCAGTTCAGAAATACCTATGAAGGTGCATTAGCCTATTTCGTAGGTAGAAATCCTGACTTCCCGGAAGATCACGGCTTCGCAGTAAATCCTTGGTTGGCGGTACGCTTCGAAGACCTAAAGTTTTCTATCATTGGAGAGCAGGGCTTGGTTCAGGGCAACTATTTCTTCACCCCTCCCATGGGTCCTGAGGTGAAAGTTGAGTTTACCTTCGGCTTTTTCAAAAATGCTGAGGGCAAAATCAAAATTAACCTGCACCACTCTTCTGTACCTTTCCAGGGTTAAGAAGAAGAGGAAAAGCGTAAAAAAAGGGAGCTTAGGCTCCCTTTTTTTTGCCCTTAGGGGCCTACCAAGCAGGTCGTACTGCTTAAATCTGACTTTTACCGCCAGGCATACTAGGACGCACTTCGATTTTAGAAGGCAAAGTACGTGGATGCATCTGCATCAGGTCCACGACCAATTTTCCGATATCTTCAATTTGTATTTTCCAGTGATCTGCTTCACTTGGTACATGATCATTAAAATACGTGGCTACCGAGCCGGGCATAATCGTGCTTACGCGGATGCCATGCTGTCTTAAATCAAGCATAATCGCCTGGGAAAAGCCTGTGAGTCCGAATTTGCTCGCATTGTAGGCAGCGCCTCCAGCAAAAAAGTTAGTCCCCGCTAAGGAAGAAATGCTGATAAAAAACCCTTGAGCAGCCTTAAGACCTTCGAGTGCGGCTTTAATAGAATAAAAGACACCGGTTAGGTTCGTATCGATCACCTCGTGCCACTGCTCATGCGACAAGTCCTCGATCGAGGCGAAGTGTCCCAGGCCAGCATTGGCTACGAACAGGTCAAGTTGCCCCCATTTTTCTAAAACCGCTGCTACTGCATGCTCTTGTTCTTGAAAGTTACGCACGTCTGCTTGTAGGGCTAGAATTTCACCACTGCCGACATTGGAAAGGCTATCAGCGGCCATTTGTGCTGCTTCCAGAGAGCGGCTGGTAATGGCTACGCGCATGCCCTGCTCCATGAGTGAGCGGGCTACGCCCAAGCCGATCCCTTTACTTCCCCCCGTAATGAGGGCTGTTTTTTGCTTTAAATTGACCATAAAAATTCGTGTTGGTTTCGTTTTTATAGGGCCATAACTCTAAAACTTGGCTAGAAGTTCGTAATTTACTTTTTCCGCCCGAAGGGTGGCCTTTCCGCCACCGATATACCTATCGTGAGATGGGTTTTGGTTGGGTTTTTGTGCAGCATTTAAGAAAAGAAAGACATAAGCATGACGCGTTTTCTACTGGGAATCATCACCACACTCATTTTGGGCTTGGCTATCTATATGGCGTTTTTTAAATCTGCTGGAGTCCAGGAGCAAATTGAAATCCGCCATGGAGATGTCATCAAAGAGCAGGTAGAGCAGGTCGGGAAGTTGATCGTGACCGAGGGAAATTTTTCGCTGGTGACCAGTTACGAAAATTCGAAAAGGCTGTATTTTGATTTGATCAAAAGTAATAAGAAAGCCCTCGTCGTCGTACATGCCAAAGTTACTGTCGCCTATGACCTCAGCCAAATGCGCTATGAAGTTGACGAAGAAAACCACATCTTACGTATTTTATATATTCCGGATGAGGAGTTGAATATCTATCCAGATATCGAGTATTACGATATCAGCCAAGATTACTTTAACCGCTTTGAGGCGAAAGACTATAATAAGGTACGCGCGCAGGCTACTTTTCGCATCAAGCAGCAAGTGCTCGCTAGCGGCATCCAGCAGGATGGCAAAAAAAGATTGGTGGAGGAGCTAAGTAAACTGTTTTTCCTAACAGACCTGTACGGCTGGGAGCTCCAGTACCAAGAAACGACCATCGAGGACGAGGCTGCCCTGAAGAGGTTTTTGCGCTAGCCTTTCGCTGGTAGATGCCGGACATAAAAAAAACCTAGTCTAAGAAAGACTAGGTTTTCACTCACTTTAACCACTAACAACCATAAAACAAATTCATCATGCAAGTGCAATCCGAAAGATGAAAAACATCAATTTGTTGTAGTCCGTACGGGAATCGAACCCGTGTTTCATCCGTGAAAGGGATGCGTCCTAACCCCTAGACGAACGGACCGGGGATTCAGGAAGATCAGAAAGTAGTCCGTACGGGAATCGAACCCGTGTTTCATCCGTGAAAGGGATGCGTCCTAACCCCTAGACGAACGGACCATTTTGCGTTTGACTTGCTGTCTTCCTGAATGGTGATGCAAATATAGAGGGTTAAATTAACAATGCAAAATGGCGCGAAAAAAAATTAACATCGAATTCACAAGTATCTGAAATTAAGGAGAAAAAAATACAGGAAATTTTAAATCCGCACCTTTAGCCAGACATTTTCCAAACAATCCACCGAAAAATGGCTTTTAGCAAACAAAGGCGCTTTTACAATTCCCGTTCTAAACCTATGTTTCTGCTAACAATTCCGTAATTTCGCCTGCGCTTTCTCTTTTTGCGTATTTTAGCTCATGAACCAACGTACACTAAAAATCGGCGTAAACGGCTGTGGCCGCATCGGACGCTTGATCATCAAATTACTAGCCCGTGACCCGAGGGTGCAACTTGTCGCCGTGAATGACCTCACCGATGTCCATACACTCGCACATCTACTTAAATACGATTCTATACATGGTCCCTATGATGGCGCTATAGCCGTTGAGGGAGAACAGTTACTTTTAGCGGGGCGCCCCGTGCATGTTTTTACCGAAAAAGACCCGGAGCGTATCCCTTGGGGTGCGCATGAGGTAGATATCGTACTTGAATCTACTGGCAAGTTTACGCAGTATGCTTTGGCCGAAGGCCACTTAAAGGCTGGCGCCAAACGCGTCATCTTAACCGCACCACCGAAGGATGCCATGCCCATGGTAGTACTCGGCGTAAATGAGCACGTGCTAGAGGAAAACCCTAAAATTATATCGAATGCCAGTTGTACCACCAACTGCCTCGCTCCAATGGTGGCAGTGTTAGATGCTGCCTTCGGGATCGAAAAGGGCTTCGTTTCCACTGTGCATTCGTACACAAATGATCAAAACCTCCACGATGCTCCCCACCGTGACCTTAGACGCGCGCGTGCAGCGGCCTATTCCATTATCCCTACCACTACCCATGCTGCTATGGCCATGGAGCTGGTACTCCCTCACTTAAAAGGTAAAATAGAGGCCTCTGCCATGCGCGTACCCGTACCGAATGGCTCGCTGACCGACCTGATCGTGCAGGTAAAGCGCCCTACTGACACCGCAGAGGTTAATGCCTTATTCCAAGCTGCTGCCACAGGGCCCTATGCCGGTATTATTTCCTATATCACCGAACCCCTCGTTTCTATCGATATCATCGGAAATCCCCACTCCTGTCTATTCGATGCCGAACTCACTTCCGTGAAGGGTGACCTGATAAAAGTCGTAGGCTGGTACGATAATGAAGCCGGATACGCGCATCGCCTCTTGGACCTAGTCCATGCAATGGGGAAACGGATTTGACTAATGGTCAAAAAAGATAGGCTTATTCTTCTTCCTGAAAGCGCTGAATTAAGTGGAGCACCTCCTCGGTCACAGCATAACTTTCTTGGATGAGCTTTTCGGTATGCAACTGAAAGGCTGTCCCAAAACCCTCCTGCTCTTGTAAGTCTTTTCCTTCTTGTAAGAGCGTTTGTAAGGAACGAACGCCGAACATTTCAACAGTTGGCTTTAACTTGTGCCGGATAAGTCGAATCTGCTCTGAATCGTGCGCTTCGGCACCTTCGGTGTAATGCTCCCGAAGCTCTTTTAAGGCGCTCAACAAGGCCTCTAATAACTGGCCTTTAAAGCCGGCATCTCCTGCTGCTAAGGCATCTAACTGGGTTAAATCTACATGCATAGTTTAGTCATTTATAGGAATTTTAGCAGCAGCTACTGCTTGACCTGCCTCTGATCCCGCCACAAAGCCTGTACTCCAGGCGGCTTGAAAATTAAATCCTCCCGTGATGCCATCGATGTCGAGCACCTCCCCTGCAAAAAAAAGTCCCGGGTATCTCCGTGCTTCCATGCGGAGAGGATCCACCTCCGAGAGCGAGATACCGCCCGCCGTTACGAACTCTTCTTTAAAGGTAGTCTTGCCACGAAGCTGAAAGGGATAAGCGAAGCATAGAGCCGTCAATTTATTCTTTTGCTTTTTACTTACTTCCTGCCAAGGCGTCTGCAAGGCGATCTCCGCCTGCTCTAATAGAAAATGCCAGAGCCGCTGGGGCACTGGAAAGGCAGCGCTGTTTTTTACTTGCATCTTCGGGTGCAGGGCGATCTGGCTGCGCCAAAGCTCCTGTAGCTGCTCTTCCGTGAACTCGGCTACCCAGCGGATCTGCGCCACGCCCTGATACTGCATGTCTGCTAGGTGCCTGGCGGCAAAGGCCGATAACTTCAGAACCGCTGGCCCGCTCAGCCCCCAGTGCGTGAGTAAAAGAGGACCAGAATAGCTCCATTTCGTGTTTTCTAAGCGCACACTCGCCTCCGGTACGCTGATACCCGGTAGCTGACGAAGCGGTTCATCCGGCCCATTAAAGGTGAACAAAGAGGGCACAGGGTTGACGATTTCTAAATTCAGGTTCGCTAGCCAATCCAGTTGGGAACGTTTAGATGCTCCTCCTGTACAGATAATCACACATTGGGCTTGTAGCACCTTATCCGGCAACTGAAGCTCCCACCGCTCCGCTACTGGACGTAGACTTGTTACTTGACCTTCGGTCAAAAGCACCACCCCTTGCCGCGAGGCCTCTGTCCGCAAGCAATCGATAATAGATTGGGAGCTATCTGTGGTCGGAAACATACGTCCGTCCGCCTCCACTTTTAGCGCCACGCCACGTTGGCTAAACCAGTCTATGGTGTCTTGGACCTGAAAGCGGGCTACCACCTTTTTCAAGAAGCGTTCCCCACGTGGGTAATTTTTTAGCAGTTGGCCTGACTGAAAAGCCGCATGCGTGACATTACAGCGCCCTCCCCCGGATACCTTGACCTTGGCTAGCGTTTTACGTGTTTTTTCTAACAGCAGTACCTCTGCACCTGCCGCCGCGGCATGAATAGCCGCGAAATATCCGGCAGCACCTGCTCCTATGACGATTACCTCATGCATAGCAACAAAGTTACAGCATTCCTGCGTGAGAAGCTGCATGATGGCGCTCCATGGCCTATTTTTTATCAAAAATCAGAAAAATTTACTAACTTCGAATGGATAAAATGGGTTTCCTTTCTATCTAGAATGTATCTTTAGTATCCAATCCGCGTTGTTCCATGTCCCTTTCCTTGCGATTTTGCCTGCGAATTCCACTACTCCTTATACTGCTAGCCAGCGCGCTATTCCTGGTCCCGCATGCAGGTCAGGCGCAGGTGCGCCTAGGTGGCTCTTCTTCGGAGCGGCTTCTGCAACAGGCAGAATTAGCCATGAAAGCCGGGCGTTATGAGCGTGCCAATGATTTTTTTCGAGAGATTATCGACAATAATTTGAGTATCCCGCCCGAGATGCCTTACCTTTTTGCAAAAACGCTATTTGAGCTGGGCCAATACCGAAATGCCGAAAGTTTCTTAGCAAAATACAAAGAAGTAAGTGGGCGCAAGGGGCTGCATTACGAAGAAGCTTTGGCCTTAGAGCAAGCGCTCCTCCCCCCGCTGCAAGCTATCCAAGACTGTCAGTTGTGTGACTCCGAAGGCTATCGCCATGCCATTTGTGAACGCTGTGACGGTGCCGAGGAAGTGGAGCAAGACTGCGGCTGGTGCAAAGGGCGTGGTATCGTGGGATGCACCGACTGTATGGCTACGGGCATCATCGTACGAAAAAATGTCTTTAATATCGTCGAATACCACGAGTGTGGCCGCTGTGATGCTTCAGGGAGAGTTACCTGCCCGACCTGCGAAGGAAAGAAATTGGTACTTTCTACCTGCCGCGTATGTGCAGGAAAAGGGATGACGCCCACAGAGGAACTATGCAACCACCAAGACAGCCAAAATCCACGGCATGTTTCGCTCGCTTTTATGCGCTTAAAAAAGCAAGTGGAGCAGCTCCATAAGCAGCAGACGCCACAGGAATCAAGTGGCAGCTACTAATATCGCATTGCGCGGCAACCGCGCACATCCTATTCACTGTACAAGCTATGCCCCAGCGCACTTGTATCGCATAACCCTAACGTTTGCATCCTACCCGTTTTAGGCGTAGCTGCACCTTAGCATTAGCAGTGAATTAGACTTGCCCTTACTGGAATATAGGAATTCCCATTGACCATGGGTTAAAATAAAAAACCTCCCAAAAAGTACTTTTGGAAGGTTTTTAGCCTAAGGTGCAGTATTGTAAGCCCTATTAGGAACAATATTCGGTTAAGGCTTTCTGTGCACCATCAAAGTTGAGCCGAGCTGCCTGTCTAAAATCATCACAAGCGCCTTTCCGGTTTTCTGTGGCAACTTTTAACATGCCTCTATTGTAATAGGCTTGCGCGAAATCCTTATCCATTTTAATGGCAGTGCTATATTCCTTAAGTGCCTGCTCTGTATTTCCAAGCATATGTAAGGCACGACCCTTCATAAAGTAGACCATGACAGGAGCTCCAGAGACCTCAGAAGCATACTCCGCATAAAGCAAGGCATTGCTGTAATTTTTTTGCTTGTGGTACAAGTTGGACAGCGCCATCATGACTTGCACATTTTTATTATCCGCATCTAGGGCGGCCTTAAAATCGGATTCCGCTTTCGCGATGTCACCTAGCTCCTCATAGGCGCGACCCCTGTTGTAGAGGGATTTCACATGCTTCGGCTTCGTTTTCAGGTAATCTGTGTAGGCGGCGATGGCCTCATCAAATTTCCCGGAGGCGAACAAACTGTCCGCATCCGAGCTTTTGCTTTCTCCGCAGCTGCTGCTGACGAGCAGCAGAAGCAGAAAAAAGATACTCAAGTATTTCATTGTATGAGAAATTAAAGATTTGGTTTTGACCCTAGGTTAAACCGCTACATTATTTTCTCTAAGCGCATCATTTAAAGATGTTTTTAGATCTGTAGAGGCCTTTCTTTGACCGATGATCAAAGCAGCAGGCACTTGGTAGTCACCGGCAGGGAATTTTTTGGTAATAGAACCTGGGATCACCACCGAACGAGGAGGCACGTACCCTTGATACGTTTTGGGCTCCGTTCCGGTTACATCGATGATCTTCGAGCTCGCTGTTAGCGTTACGCCCGCACCGATGACCGCTTCTTTTCCGATATGTACTCCTTCTACGATGATGGCGCGAGAGCCGATGAAAGCTCCATCTTCCACGATCACAGGAGCTGCCTGTACGGGTTCTAAAACACCTCCGATGCCTACACCGCCGCTGAGGTGTACATTTTTGCCGATTTGTGCACAAGAACCTACTGTAGCCCAAGTGTCAACCATCGTGCCACTGTCCACATATGCGCCGATATTTACATAGGAGGGCATCATCACGACGCCGGAGGCCAAGTAAGCGCCATAGCGTGCCACAGCGTGTGGAACTACGCGTACACCCTGTTTCGCATAATTGGTCTTTAGCGCCATTTTATCATGAAATTCAAAAGGGCCTACTTCTATTGTATGCATTTTCTGAATTGGAAAATACAAGATGACGGCCTTCTTCACCCAGTCGTTCACTTGCCATGTACCATCCGGAAGGGGAGCGGCACAGCGCAATTTGCCCGCATCCAAGTCACTGATGACTGATTTTATGGCGATCTCCACATCTTTCTCTTGAAGAAGACTTCTATCCTCCCAAGCTTTTTCGATAATTGCTTGTAATTCCATCGTTGGGTATAGCGTTACTATTGATTTAGGTGGCCAAAAAACATTTTCAGCCTTATTTTTTACTGTAATAGGTATGATTGAAGCCGTGAAACAAATAAATGTTAGGTAAACTTCATAGTATTTTAGCTAAATAATACACAATTATTTGATGAAGCGAGCCCTGCTGAGATAAAGCCCTCGGGCTACCGCCCAAAAGCCACCGGAGCACTTATCCACATCCCCGCGCACTTTAGCATTAGCCCTGAAAGAGCTTGTTTGTGGATAAGTCAAGCCCTACTGTGGATAGGAACGGCATGAAGCGCAAGTGCCGTCTCTTCTGCATGGCCTGCAAGGAGGGAGTTTCGCTCCAATTACGCCTTTTTACTCCTACTTTTTTTGCCCCCTCCCTGTCCGCCGTTTGGGGCACGCAACGTCTAGCAGGCAGCGTCCTTCCTTTCGGTAGTACAAGAAGTTTGCCATGCTCCTGAACAGAATTCGGGAAACGATGACTTTGTCAAGGAAATCAACAAGCCGCCAGAGGTCGTCATTTACAACCGCGCGACAAAAAAAACTGAGCTCTGCAACTGCAGTAAATTATTTGGTTATTCGGGAGCCGTCTCTGAACTAGAAAGCCTTTTCCTATTTAATTACTATAAATCAATGACTTAAAGAATATCTTTTCGCACATTTCCTCCGCCTGAAAGCTAAGTATAAAGCCCTAAAAGGAGGCATAGGAGCAAGTAGAAGCTCAAGCCTGACACAAGTAGACCAACACATTTCGTCCTTTACGCATAAAGAGGGGCAGCCCGGGCATGGAAACGACCGTAAGGGCAAGCGGCCACTCGTTTAAAGGAAACATCTTACTGATACTATTTTTGCAAAGCACTTAGATTGTCATATCTCTTTTTCTTGATGAACAAGCTGGCTTATGATACTATTTTTGCACAGCTTCTGATTAAGCTCTAACGCTCCACTGAATCAGGTAATACTATTTTTGCATTCGCGTCTAAATAGCTTGTGGGTGGCTTATCCACTTGTACACAGGCTTTTCCACAGTTGCTTCTGCAAAGGGGCGCGAGCAGGGGACTTATCCACTTCGCGCAGCATAAAACCTAGCTGTAGGAAACGAAATTTCCCCTTTTGGAAACTCCTAACCTCCCCCCTCGCTCCCTAAACCGGCCCTTTTAGCAACACAGCCCATACAAGTAGAAATCTATACAAATACCTTATAAACAATACTTTAAGCTAGATGAAAACATATAATTTCTATTTTTAAGTTATCACTTAATTAATATTTAGGATAAGCTAAACAACCCTCAATGCTACCCACAGGCTTATCCACAGCTGTTTTAGAAATTACGTAATTAAATTTTAGCCTAAACTAATTATCTATATCTTTGTGTTTCGTCTTTATACAAGTTGTAGCCATGGAATTAACAGCAGCAGAAGAAAACTACCTCAAGGTGATCTATAAGTTGAGCGACGGAGGTAAGACCTCCGTCAGCACCAATGACTTGGCCGCGGCTATGAGCATGAAACCGGCCTCTGCCTCGGACATGATCAAGCGTCTAGCAGAAAAAAAACTCTTGGACTATCGCAAGTATTACGGTGCAGAGTTAAATGAGCTAGGGAAAAAGCTGGCCATCGACGTGATTCGAAGAAATAAATTGTGGATGGTTTTCTTAGCAGACCGCCTAAAATTTTCCTGGGATGAAATCGATCAGGTGGCTGATGAGCTGGAGCATACCCGCTCGGGTCTTTTGCTGAGTCGCCTCGAGGAATTTTTAGGCTATCCCAAGGTAGACCCCCACGGGGAGCCCATCCCGGATGTGAGCGGTGCTATCCAAGCACGGCCACGGATTCCCCTGTTGGCATTGCCCATCGGGCAAAGTGCCCAGATCGTTTCCGTAAAAGACAGCAGCCCAGCCTTTCTCAAGTACCTAGATAAAATCGGGGCCTATATCGGCGCACAAGTGCAGCTACTGGACAAGGTGGAGTTTGATGGCAGTATCGAGCTGCTGGTGGATCAAAAGCGCTCCGTCTTCATGTCTTCCTCGATAGCGGCTAACTTGCTGGTGATGCCATGAGTAAGCACTCCCCTACCCTCTCTTTCAGGAACCACAAGCCCAGCTCCTACGTTATGCCGTTCAAATGCGTGCTTTAAATTCCTTATCTTTGATATCCTATTTAATATATATGTATCCCTTTCGCTTGCCCTATTTAAAACTTGTTGCGATGCGCTTTTTGATTCCGCTTGCCCTTCTTTGGATGCTTCCCCTAGCCACTTCCGCACAGGGACAGGCTCAAGAGCAAATTCATTGGATGCAATTTGAGGAGGCTGTGCAGGCTTCCGCCGCCGTCCCCAAAATGGTGCTGGTAGATGTCTATACCGACTGGTGCGGCTGGTGTAAAAAAATGGATAAAGAAACCTTTACCGACCAAGAGGTCATCGCCTACATAAATGCCCACTTTTATCCTGTGAAGTTAAATGCGGAACGTACAGACCGCTCTTTTGAATTTCGGGGCAAGTCGTATACCGAGGCGAGCATCGCTAAGGCCATGCGGGTACGGAGTTATCCCAACTTTATTCTAATGGACGCGAGCATGGAAAATATCACTCAGCTGCCGGGATATCGCAAGCCCAAGGATTTCTTAGAAAGCTTGGAGCGCCTGAGAGAAAACTTTATACAAGGAGAAGACTAATGCAGTTAAAAGATACCATTATCGCACTGGCTACCCCACAGGGTGTAGGCGCCATTGCCGTTATTCGCCTTTCGGGTCCTGATGCGATCCGCATGTGTAATGGCGTTTTTCGGGGCAAAGACTTGGAGCAACAAGCCTCCCATACCATCCACTTTGGAACCTTGCGCGATGGGGACCGCATCATCGATGAGGTGCTCGTCTCCTTATTTATCGCACCCCGCTCGTTTACGAAAGAAAACGTGGTGGAAATCTCCACGCATGGCTCTTCTTACATCATCCAACAGGTCATCAAGCTTTTTTTACGTCAGGGTGCACGTTTGGCCAAGCCGGGTGAGTTCACCCAAAGGGCCTTTCTAAATGGGCAGTTCGATTTGGCGCAGGCGGAAGCCGTAGCCGACCTGATCCATGCAGATTCCGAGGCCTCCCATCGTGCGGCACTCCATCAGATGCGCGGCGGCTTCAGCCATGAAATCAAAAGCCTGCGGGAGGAATTGATTCACTTCGCTTCTATGATCGAGCTGGAACTCGATTTCACAGAAGAAGATGTGGAATTTGCGAGCCGAGACGATTTACGTGTCCTCATCGAACGCCTGCTGCGCGCCGTGGAGCACCTGATAGGCAGTTTTGACCTCGGTCAGGTCATAAAGAATGGAGTACCGACGGTGATTGCGGGCAAGCCCAATGCAGGAAAAAGCACCTTGTTAAATGCCCTACTCAATGAAGAAAAGGCCATTGTCTCCGATATCGCTGGCACCACGCGTGATTTCATCGAAGATGAGCTTAACATCGGCGGTGTCATCTTTCGCTTCATCGACACCGCGGGCCTTCGGGAGACAACGGACACGATCGAGGCCATTGGCGTAAGCCGCACCCAAGAAAAAATGAAAAGTGCCTCCCTGATTATCTACCTCTTTGATCTGGGTGACACGGATATGGTGGAAATCAACAGGGATGTCAATAAGCTCGAAAACTTAGGCGTGCCCTTCGTCAAGGTGGCTAATAAATTGGACAAGGCAGACCCAGACTTCCTGGCACAGCTGCAGGCCGCCCATCCGGATGTGCTATGCATTGCGGCGGGCCGCAAAGAAAACCTCGAAGCACTTCGAGAGCGCTTGTTGGAGCTCGTCAATGTGGACACGTTTAAGACCGGGAACACGGTGGTCACCAACATACGGCATTACGATTCCTTAATCAACACCCGCAGTTCGCTTTTAGATGTGCTGAGCGGACTGGATCAGGAAGTAACCAATGACTTCTTGGCCATGGACATTCGGCGTTCGCTGCATTACCTGGGTGAGATTACCGGAGAGATCACCACAGATGATTTGTTGGCCAATATCTTCAGTAAGTTTTGTATCGGGAAGTAATCAGCACGTAACCCGAAGGGACGATGAGGGAAGGCTTCGTTTTGTGACACGTAAAAGGTTGCGCCCACCTCTCCTACTACCCAAATCAAAAAAGCAAGCATCTATGCCTGTAAGCAATAATCCTTGGCACTGCTTTTGACGATGTGTAAATCTTTCCCTATTTTTGCAGCATGAAGCAGATCGCTCAGGAATCGTATAAAGGCCCTTCTGAAAAATGGAGTGTGGTGATTGTCCTTTGGGCAATCTTCCTGACACTGCTTTCCTGTGCCGATCATGAAGAAGCACGCTCCAAAAGCATTTCTTCCGACAACACCGCCTGGGAAGCCCTGGACTTCGATGAAGTAGACTTCCCCACCACCACCTTACGGAAAACAACAAGCTTTTCGCTGCTTAGCCCCGAGCGTGTGCTCTCGGATTTTGTTGTTGGGGTTTCCAGCTCTAAAGCTTTCCGACAAGCCCTCCTTCTCCCTATTTCCGAGGCATTCGCGCTTCGAGGAGATCGGTTATATCCTACTTTTTTTCAACGAATCTTTCTAAGTAGTTTCCAAACGCAGGCCCCCTAATTATTTTTTTCCTGGTAAAAAAACCTATGACTTTCTCTGAAGAAGCATCATAGGCCTCACTACCGTGGTATTTTCGCATGCGAAAATGCCTGTTTTTCTATTTTCCTACCTTTTTCTTAGTTCAAAATCATGGATCACACGATCGCATGCAGCCAAGTGCGCCAAGCCCTATCGTTTATGGCAGCGCAAACACTTCTGGCTGCCCTCTCCCTTTTACTCCTACTGGGCTGCTCTGACGGGCGCTCCGCCGTAGAAGAAACGGCCATCCCAGTAGAACTGTATCGCTTAGATACTGATACTGTCCTGCTACCGGAATACCATGTGGCCAGCATTCAGGCCCAACAATTTATAGAAGTCCGCTCGCGTATCCATGGGTTTATTGCCTCCATCGCAGTAGACGAGGGCACTACAGTGCAGGCGGGCCAACTTTTGTTCACCATCAGTTCGCGAGAGCTGTCCGAAGAGCTCAATAGTGCACGGGCACGACTGGCTCAGGTACAAGCTGATGCAGCAGCGGCTGAAATCGAAATGAAACGCCTGGCACCGCTAGTGGAACAGAAGATCATCGCTCCTTCTGCCTATACCCTGGCAAAAGCACGCTACGATGCAGCCCTATCTTCCATACAGGAAGCGGAAGCATTAGTCAACCATGCGGAGGTTTCCCTCAGCTACACACAGGTGCGAGCGCCCTTCGCAGGCCTGGTGGATCGCATCCCGCTGAAACGTGGCGCCATGGTCAGCCAGGGAGATCTCTTGACGCACCTCACTGACATCGAAGAGGTGTTTGCCTATTATAAGCTAAATGAAAAAGCCTATCTCGATTTTATGCAGTCCGGAGGAGGAATGGAAGGAAAAACATCCGGGGAGCAGCTTATTTCCTTGCGACTGGCAGATGGCAGCCTCTACCCCCACAGCGGCACGGTAGAAATCATGGAAGCCGATTTCGACCCTTTGACCGGCTCCATTGCGATTCGTGCGCGCTTCCCCAACCCCGATCGTCTGCTCAAACATGGCAGCAGTGGTACCATCGTCACAGAAAAAGCCATCACCGATGTCTTCCTCATCCCACAGGAGGCGACCTTTGACATTCAGGACTTCAGCTATGTGTACCTGCTGCAGCCTGATAATCGGGTCATTGCGCGCAGTTTCCAACCGCTAGCGCGACTAGAAAATCACTATGTCGTTCGCGGATTTCAGCCGGGAGATCAAATCGTCTATGCAGGCCTTCAATTCCTCAAGGATGGCATGCGCATACAAGAGAAAAGGAAAGTATCCAGCACAGATTAATTAGAAACCCAGATGTTTACTTTCTTTATCAAACGCCCCGTCATGGCGACAGTGATCGCCCTGCTGCTCGTGCTTATCGGACTGTTTTCCCTCGTCAAGCTGCCGATCACCCAGTACCCGGACATCATTCCCCCTTCTGTCGTAGTTACAGCAAAGTACACCGGTGCCAATGCGCAAGTGCTCGAAAAGGCGGTAGCCACTCCCCTAGAGCGCGCCATCAACGGTGTGCCCGGAATGGCCTATATGTCTTCCGTACAAACCAATGACGGGGTCTGCCTGATCAATGTCGTCTTCCAGGTAGGCACTGATCCGGACATCGCAGCTGTCAATGTACAAAACCGTATCACCACTGTACTCGATGAACTCCCCGAGGAAGTGATCAAAGCCGGCGTGCAAGCAGAAAAAGAGGTCAATGCCATGCTCATGTACCTCAACCTTTACACCCTGGACACCGCCCAGGATGAAAAATTCGTTTACAACTATGCCGATATCAACATTCTAACAGCCTTAAAACGTATCGATGGGGTAGGCTTTGCTGAAATCATGGGCATGCGTGACTATGCCATGCGCGTCTGGCTAGACCCTGAAAGAATGGCCGCCTACCAGTTGAGCCCGAAGGAAGTGGTGGACGCTATCCGCTCTCAAAACGTAGAGGCTGCCCCAGGAAAAACGGGAATCAGCTCCGACCAGTCGCCTAACATGCTGCAGTATGTACTCAAGTACACAGGCAAATTTGTGGAGGAGGAAGAGTATGCCCAAATCCGGCTAAAAGCACTTCCCGATGGCAGCATGCTCCGCTTGGGAGATGTGGCAACAATCACCTTTGGCTCCTTAGACTATAATATGGTCTCGATGACAGACGGGAAACCCGCTGCCTCCATCATGATCAAGCAGCGTCCAGGCTCGAATGCACGTGAGGTGATCCAAAATATCAAAGCGGAAATGGAAAAAATCGAGGCTGAAAGTTTTCCTCCTGGCATGCGCTACTCCATCGGCTATGATGTGTCCCGCTTCCTGGATGCCTCCATGAAAGAGGTCATCAAGACCCTAGTGGAAGCCTTTCTTCTGGTTTCCATCGTGGTCTTCCTCTTTCTGCAAGACTGGCGGTCCACCTTAATCCCTGCTCTGGCAGTGCCTGTGTCGCTGATCGGCACCTTCTTCTTCATGCAGCTTTTCGGATTCTCCCTGAACCTGCTCACCTTATTTGCCCTGGTGCTGGCGATCGGCATCGTCGTGGATGATGCCATTGTCGTGGTGGAAGCCGTCCATGCCCACCTGCAAAGGGGAAATTGCACCCCGCGGCAGGCGACGGAGCGTGCCATGGAAGAAATCGGAGGCGCCATCATCGGCATCACCCTAGTCATGACGGCCGTTTTCGTGCCTGTTAGCTTCCTAGACGGCCCGGCAGGCATCTTCTACCGGCAGTTTGCCCTTACCCTGGCCATCGCCATTGCCCTCTCCGGGGTCATGGCCCTCACCCTGGCGCCCGCACTTTGCAGCCTGCTGCTCCTCCCCCACGCGGAGGAATCACAGCACAGCAAGCCCAGCTTCTTCGCGCGTTTCTTCCATAGGTTTAACACGCTTTTCGACCGGCTGACGCATGGATATGGGCGGCTTCTGGCGCAGATCGCTCCGCGTAAAGTGCTTATCCTCGGCAGCCTCTTCCTCTTTAGCCTGAGCACAGGGGGTATTTTGCAGCTGCTCCCTACAGGATTTATTCCAACGGAGGATCAGGGTATGATCTATGTACAAGTCAACACCCCCCCAGGAGCTACTGTGGAGCGTACGGCGCGTATCATGGATGAAGTGCAAGCGAGCCTCTTGCCCCTAGAAGAGATCGAATCCGTTTCCACGCTCGCCGGCTACAGCCTAGTGACAGAAACCGCCGGCGCCTCCTACGGCATGGGAATGATCAACTTAAAACCTTGGAAAGAGCGGGACCAGACCGTGCCGGAACTCATCGCCCGCTATACCGATCGCGTCGCCCACCTAAAAGGAGCCGACATCCGTTTCTATGCCCCTCCTCCCGTGCCAGGTTTTGGAAATGCCGATGGCTTCGAGCTTCGCCTTCAAAATAAGGCCGCCGCCAGCCTAGAAGAAACTACTGAAGTACTCGATACCTTTATGGAGGCACTACAAGGCCGACCGGAGATCGCTAACTTGAGCACCACCTTTGATCCCAATTTCCCACAGTACCTCCTGCATGTGGACCATGATCAGGCCGCGCGCCTTGGCATCCATGTGGAAGAAGCCCTGGATGGTCTACAGCTGCTTATCGGTAGTTTTTACACCAGTAATTTCATCCGCTACGGGCAGATGTACAAGGTCATGCTCCAGGCGTCGCCTGAATTTCGAGCCGAACCGGAATCCCTGCTGCGCTTTCATGCGAAGAGTAAGGAAGGAGAACTGGTTCCCTATCATAACTTTATCCGTATGGAAAGGGTCTATGGACCCGAACAGCTTACGCGCTACAACTTATTCCCTGCTGTCATGCTAAATGGACAGGCGAGTCCAGGCTTCAGTAGCGGCGATGCGATCGCAGCCGTGGAGCAAGTAGCTCGGCAGACCCTTCCCCGCGGATTCAGTATCGATTGGGCAGGCATCACGCGAGAAGAAATTAAAGCCGGCAACCAGACTCTTTTGGTTTTTGGAATTTCACTGCTTTTCGTCTACCTCGTGCTGGCCGCCCAGTATGAATCTTACCTGCTCCCCCTCACCGTGATCTTATCCCTTCCCACGGGTGTTTTCGGCTCTTACAGCGCCCTGCTGCTCATGGGATTAGAAAATAACATCTATGCCCAGATCGCCAGCATCATGCTCATCGGTCTGCTGGGGAAAAACGCGATTTTGATCGTAGAAATCGCCGAACAGCGCGCAGCAGAAGGGATGTCTGCGCTGGCTGCAGCGGTGGCTGGCGCCAAAGCCCGTCTCCGCCCTATCCTGATGACCTCCCTGGCCTTCGTAGCCGGCCTTATTCCTTTGATTTTAGCTAGCGGCGCCGGCGAAATCGGGAACAAAACGATCGGGTCCGCCGCTGCGGGTGGCATGCTGTTGGGCACCTGCTTCGGCCTGCTGCTCATTCCCGGCCTTTACGTTTTCTTAAAACAGTTTCAACCGACTAAAAACGCTCACCATGCAGCTCCTTCGCACTAGCCAATTCCTTCTGATGGCGCTCCTGCTGCTAGGGCTGGCCTCCTGCAAAATCCAGGAAATCTCCCCCCTTCAGCCTAATCTGGACCGACTAGGTCTTGAGCAGCCACGGCCTGAGGTGCTGGGCTTGGAGAAAAAATCCCTTGAGCCCGGCGATTTCTTTGCCGATACCCTGCTCCTTCGGCTCATAGAGGTGGCCCTTGGCCAAAATCAACAACTTGCTAGGGCGGCATTGGAAAGGGACATGCTTGGCCTGCAGTTTCGACAGCAAAAACGCAACAACCGCCCCCTTCTCAGCGCACAAGCTGGAGCAGGACTCACCCGTTTTGGACGCTTTACCATGGATGGCGTAGGCAATAAAGACACCAACTTGAGTGATGCCTTGCCCCCCGCCTTCCAAATCCCCGACCCGGTCTATCGGGACTTCCAGGTCCTGCCCACCTTTTCTTGGGAAATAGACCTCTGGGGAAAGTATCGCAACCTACGCAAGCGTGCTGAGGCGGACTTCCTGCGCCAAAGTTATACGCAGCAGTTTCTTCGCAATCAGCTGACGAGCACTGTCGCGATGCTGTATTACAGCGTGGCTGCCCAAAACGAAAAAGTTAGCTTACTCCGGCAGACGATTGGCAAGCAAGAAGAGGCCCTCAAGTATGTGCGCCAGCTGAAAGACGCTGGACAGCATAATGAGCTGGCTGTCAAACAATTTGAAGCCATCGTGTTCAACGTCAAAACACGTCTAATCGAAGAAGAAAGAGTCCGACAAGACCTGCTGCTTGCATTAAATCAAGTCCTAGGCAGTACGCGATTATCCTACACACCAGCGACATTTAAGGGGGACTTTTCCCTGGAAAACCTTCCCCTTAGCTACTCCGAAAGCCTCCAGGCGCTCTATCAGCGCCCCGACGTGTTGGCCGCTGAGCAGGAGCTACAGTTGGAACAGCATCAGCTTGCTGTCTTGCGTGCGGCATTTTATCCGACGCTGCAGCTGCGCGGCTTTCTGGGGCTACAGTCCTTCGATCCGGCGCGGCTCTTCCAGCTTCCTGCAGGTCTAGCGGCCCAAGCGATCGGCATGCTCCACCTGCCCATTTTCCAACAGGGACAGCTAAAGGCACAGTTCGAAATCGGTAAGCTGAAGCGACAGCAGGCACTGCTCGCCTATGAAGATCGTCTGCTACAGGCACATACCGAGCTCCTGCAGACATGGAATAGCTTCTTTGCTTACCAGGGGGCCTTGCAGGCCAAAGGGCAAGAGGTAGAAGTGCTGCGCCAGGCCACACACTATTCGCGAGAACTCTTCGCTGTAGGCTATGCCAGCTATGTAGAGGTCATCCTGGCGAATCTATCCGCCCTAGATGCTGAAATAGAAGCCATCGAACTAAAAAAAATCCGCAATCATCAATACGTTAGCTTATTTCGAGCTACCGGCACCTAAACGTCTACTAATATGCATGTTATCACGCAACTTCGTCAAGCAATTCGTGTTTTCAGCCAGTACGGAATTCCCCTAAATGGGGAAAAAAAATACCTGAACCTCTACCACGATCTCCGCATGGATGACATTTATGTAAATGGCCTCATTTATGAATTGGAGCTAAAGCTCCAAAAAGAGCTGCCCGATGAGCAAGTAGCCGAACTGGACTCGCCCATAAAAATCGTGAGATATTTGCTCTCGGCTTGAGTTGAACGAGAGTCAAATTAACTTATCCCACTTGATCTCAGCCCCTTTCCCTGCACCTAGCCCACAAACCTATGCGCAGGGGAAGGGCAGGGTTCATTCCATTCCTTGAAATAAAAGAGCGGGGATGACCAGGCAGGCATTGTAGGTGCCATGAAACAGCATGGCCCATAGCATCCCATTCTGTAGCCGGATATAGCTCAGCACCAGGCCCATAAGAAACTGGGCACCCACCAAAATAGGAATCAGATAAAACTGTTGGGACCAATCGATCCCTTCGAAATTTCCAATATGCACCAGCGCAAAAAGCACCGAAGAAATCCAGACCACCCCTTTTAAGCCCGGTGGATTCCCAGTCTTGATACGGTAGAACAGGTAAACGAGGTGGCACCAGAAAAGCAGCAGAACCCATAGGCCACTCCCGATAAAAAGAAAAGAAAGTCCAAAGGCAACCAGTAGGCTGCGAATGCGAAAATCTTGGTACAAACGAAATGTAGGCTCCTCCAAAAGTGGGGCTGCTACGACAGCCAAAAGGAGCACCAGCCAGGGCGACTCTCTCATTAATTCCTCTATGGCGAAGGTAAGGTCTTCCAGGTCGAAAAGCTCCAAGATCGCCGCGTAGGGAATAACCACCAAAAAGGTAAGCAGTAACAAAGAAAAGAAAGCACGGAAGGTAGGCGGACGCATCACATCCGCCTGGTAGGGCGCCTGTAAAAAGTGATAAAGTTCAAGAAATCGCTGCTTCATGGAAAGAGAATAGTTCAACTAATTTTCTTCAAAAGAAAGCAAACGAAAGCGAAAAAGAAAGAAAACGAACATTTTTTCTTTAAAAAGAAAGAAAACGAAAGCAAAAGAAAGTAAAAAGAAAGCAAACGAACATATATCCCCTACAAGAACAGGCACGCAAACAATTCTTCCCCAAACCCTTTCGTCTAGGCCGTAAGAATGCTTATCTTTGCGCGTAACTTATTTTTTATCCGTGTTCAAACTCCTTTTTCCCACTTGCCTGAGGCTCTTTTCCATCGTCCTTGTGATCGGACTGCTTTCCTCCTCTTTGACCGAAGGTCAAAACATTCCCTATGAACGTGTCAGTACGCGGGGTGGTTTAGGAAGTGACATCATCCGCAAGGTCTTTTTGGACAGCCGCGGCATTCTCTGGATCGGGTCGGAATTTGGGGTGTCGCGCTACACCTACGGAAATAGCATCAACTACCAGCCTAAGGCGGGTCAACAAGCCTTTACGAACTGTTGGGCTATCGTGGAGGCTCCAGATGGTGCCATGTGGATGGGGAGTTATGGACAGGGCCTGATGCGAATTCAGGATGAGGAACAATCGTTTTTCCGCACAGCAGAGGGGCTTGTAGATGATTTTGTGACGGAGCTTGCGATTTGGGAGGATAAATTACTGGTCGGTACCCAGAACGGCGTTTCTATTTTATCCTGGCAGCAGGAAAACCCTCGCGTGCTACAGGTACAGGGCAGTGTTATTCACCGCGATGGAGCGAATGTAAGCGGCTTTTTGCTGCATGAGGGACAGGCCTATTTCAGCACCTATGCACGAGGTCTATTTCGCATCGATAAAACAGAGGGGGGCTATCGCGCCGTACCCGTGCATAACGGGAATCGCATCTACAGTCTTTTTGCCCATCAGGAAAAAGTGTATGTGGCTACGAAAGAAGGTGTTTTGGTTTACGAGGCTGCTCGCTTTTTTCAAGAGGGGGCCAAGCCAATGGTTCACCTGCCAGCGCCGATAGTTTGGGATTTTTTTGCTGATCATAGCGGTCAGTTGTACGGAGCCAGCTGGGGCATCCATCAAAATAACGGGGGCCTGATACGCATCCATGCAGACACTGTAGAGCGCGTAGACAGATACGCCTGGCCCAGCCGTAATTTTAAAACAGGTCTTTTCGACCCACGCCACCGACGCTTTATTATGGGTTCCCTAACAGACGGTTTATATATCGCTCCCGAAAAAAGCTTTCTCTTCACCTTTTCGCTGCAGGAAGGGGGCAGGCGTGTGAAGGGGATGACCGAGTTAGGGGGTACTCTTTTCGTTTTACAAGATCAGGGACTACAGTGGTCCGATGGATTTATAGACGCCCGAGCGTTTAAGGACTTTCAGCGTCTTGCCTATGGCCCCAGCCTACAGCAAGAGCTCGCGCGTACCCCTTCCTTGTTTGCTTTGGATAACCAAACCCCTGCCGAAGACCTAGTCTTTTACCGAATTGAAAGTGACGCAGACCGTCTGTTGATCGCCACAAACATCGGAATGTTTCAGCTGGATGGGAACGGTCAATTTCGGGATTACTTGCCGCTGCATACCTATCATTTCACCTCGGTTCCGGAGGGAGGGCTGCTGGAGGCGAATCCTTATGGAGGGATTCGCTATCTTCCGGATTTTCAACTTTCCAATTCGCAGTATTATCCGGAAGAGGCGCCGAAAACCCCCACTTTCATTACCGATCTCAGCCAGCGGGGCGCGCATACCTATTTTGCCTCCATATTTACAGGTGTCTATCGGTTTAGCCTGGAAACAGGCCCAAGCCCACTTCGGAGCGATTTACCCGAGGTAGCCTCCCGGCTAAAACGCATACGTGCTTTGCCTGAAGGACAGCTTCTGCTGGGGACTGAATCTGGCGAAGTATTTTGGGTCAAGGAACAGGGGTCCGACAGCTTGCGGCTTGTGCATCACTTCCCCGCTTCGCAACTCCAAGGGAATGGTATTTACTATGTGGATGCATTTGAAGACCTTATCCTTATCGGTACCGAGAAAGGTCTCCACCTGATTGCAGAAGATCAGCAGCGCTTTATCAGTGGGACGTCGGATAAAACGGAAAGCTTTCATCCCTATTACCGCCACAAGCAACACGTCTACATGGGGGGAGATGGCTTCTATTTTGAACTTGATTTAAATACATTTAAAAATCAGAAAAACAGCCCTTTACGTATATCCATCACTTCTTTTACACACGAAGACGAGGAACTATTTCCGAATGCCTACAGCTGGTTTACATTAGCCGATCAGGAGTATGCATTGGCCTCCGGCCAAAACAACCTGAGTATTTCCTTCACGGCTATCGATCATCCACATCCTCAGTATTTACGTTACAGCTACCGCTTAGATGGGACAGAGGCCTGGAAGGCATTAGGAGAGCGGCAGACGATCAACTTATCTAATGTCCAAAGTGGGCAGTATAATTTGGAGCTTTTAACGGTGGATCTGTTATCGGGCACAGAGGAAACCTTATCGATTTTACGCTTTTCCATCGCTCCCCCCTTCTACCAGCGTTGGTGGTTTTTAGTAAGCTTGGTACTAACTTTCGTTGGGATTACGGCTATGATCTACCAAAAGCGCGCAGAAATATTAAAAAACAAAACGAAGTTAGAGCGAGAGGTCTTAATACACCGTCTGGATGCCTTAAAAAATCAAATGAATCCGCACTTCACCTTTAATGTTTTGAATACCCTCCTTTACTTTATAATCGGAGGTAAAAAGCAGGAAGCCGCGGATATGTTGGGGAACTTCGCTACCCTACTGCGCACCACCTTAGAACACTCGGCCCAAGAGGAGGTTTCGCTGAAGGACATGATGGAGCTGCTTAAGCGGTATGCTGCCGTCGAAAACCAGCGGTATCAAGATGCAGTCCGTGTACAGATACACCATGCCCCAGGCTTAGATCCTGCTACCATAAAAGTTCCCCCTCTGTTGATCCAGCCCTTTGTGGAAAATACCTTTAAGCATGCTTTTGGTGGAGATTACACCAAGGGTGCGGAGGTGGAAGTTTATTTTCAGGAACAGGGCAATCGGCACCTACTGGTTACCATCAGGGATAATGGAAGAGGTTTTCGTGTGGCAGAGACCAAAAGTACTTCGATGGGTATGCGCATCGTGACACAACGACTATCGCTTTTTCCAGAATTTGAGCCCCATCATCTACAGGTGGAAAGTATTCCAGGGAAAGGTACCTTGATATCTGTATTGATTCCACGCTTGGATCAAATTGCGCTGGCGCAAAAATAAGCTACACTTATGCTAGAAAAAGCTACGACTGCACATGCTAATAGTCTCATAAAAAGAAAAAGTGTTTCTTTGAGGAGATTTAGTTACATGTGGACCACGTACATACAGATAGTATAAAACAAGCATCCCCCTTCCATTTTTTGTATGAGAAGGCGATCCAAAAGCACTGGGAAAAAGCCTGGGCTAATGGGCAGCTCGTGCCCCTTTTTCGAGACGCATGGACTGGTAAGCTGCTGCTTCCGGATGATGCCTTTTGTTTTATGCATATCTTTTCAGAGCGGGAGCTGTTGGAAGCGTTTCGAAGGGAGCTGGACATGGCAACTATCATGCAAATGCTGCATGCGACTGAAAATCTTATTCCGACGACAAAGCCCATTTTCGAGGCCAAGGGCAGCATGAACCCCAAGCTCTGGCTGGCAAATGATACCCATATCCAGCGCTTTGGCATCCAGCCGGATTTAGCGATCGAAAGTATCCAGACGG
This sequence comes from Nitritalea sp., assembly GCF_054166705.1. Taxonomy (NCBI): domain Bacteria; kingdom Pseudomonadati; phylum Bacteroidota; class Cytophagia; order Cytophagales; family Cyclobacteriaceae; genus Nitritalea; species Nitritalea sp. The sequence goes on along the minus strand of NZ_JBSZCV010000020.1, from coordinate 10,819 downwards.
CTGAAGCACACATCACGACGATGTACCTGCAGTACCGCAGTCAGCGTTCTTAAACACTTTTTCTTCTCACTGCCCACCTGCTAGCCTCAGCGCTCCTGTTGAGCTACCTCGGGCGTTTGCAGCTGCCAGTCGATTATAAACTGGATCAACTCCTCCAAATTTATGGATAAGCGCCCTACAGCATCCTGAATATCAGCACGGCTCACTTGTGCGGCAAAGGTTTTATCCTTTAGCCGTTTTTTTACGCCTTTCACTTCCATTCCCGTGTAACCCTCGGGTCGCATAAGGGAATAGGCATGAATTAGCCCGGAAAGCTCGTCGAAGGCATAGAGCATTTTATCCAGTTCACTTTGGGGTTCCACCCCAAAATACCGAGGCCCATGGCTTGCTATGGCTCGCATCAAGGCGGGATCCTGCTCTCTTCTTTCCAGTTCAGCAATTATTTTCGCGCAGTGCTGCTCCGGATACTGATCCCAGTCTGCGTCATGGAGCAGCCCCGCCAGGTGCCAGAGATGAATGGCTTCCTCGCTGTAGCCGCGCTCCGAGGCCCAGCATTTCATCAAGTGCCCGACCTGCTCCATATGAAAAAGTAAACGCGGGTTGAGCACCCATTCGCGTAAGAGTTGATGCGCCTCCGCTAAATCCATCAGCTGGCCTGCATGTCGTGTATCTCCAAACGTATCTCTTCCTAACCGTAAATCCATGGATCTCTTTTTGAGGACAAGTTACTCAATAGTGCGAAGAAAATCTAGGTAGTGCGCAGCGGAAATTTCCGGGATCTCTTCCATGGCTACATGCCCCACATCAGGAAAAACCGTAAAGGAGGCCTGTGGCAAGGTTTCGCTAAGCCATTTTCCACGGCTTACAGGAATCCAGCGGTCCTTCTCTCCCCACATGATACAAACAGGGAGGACGCTGAGGGCGCTGTAGTCGATCATAGGACTTCCACCGCTACGAAAACGTGCCAGCGTGGCGGCGCGGTTTCCTTCGCGCAACAGCATATCGTAATAGCGCGTGACCAGTTCATCCGTGATACGTTCGGGCTGTGCAAAGACCTGTCGCAAGTTCATACGAAATAAAAACATAGGAGTCGCTTTGCTGAGCAGGCCGCTCCAGGTAGGGTTTTCGAGTAGACGAAAAATTAGGGGCCGGCTGCCCGCACCTCCGGAGGAGAGCGATGGGGCGGCGGGCGTTCTGCTATTGGCTTGGGAGCTGGCTACTTCCTTTTCCCGCGCTGAAGGCAAAGCACCTGCTTCGGCTTCAGTACGCTGTGGCAAGTCGCGCAGAAGAGGTCGTGGCGTGGCGCTGCTGATCAATCCTAGGCTTAAGATGCGCTCTGGTGCCTGTTCGGCCATGACCAAGGCCACGCCACCGCCCATACTCTTGCCGACCACATGTACTTTTTCTATGTGTAATTGGTCCAACATCTCCCAAAGCAAGGCAGCATAACAGCTGGAATTGTAGCAGTTTTGGGCCGAAGGCCCTGTGAGGCCATGCCCTGGCAAATCTACGCTCAGCGTCCGAAAAGTCCTTGCCAATTGCGCTTCCCAGCCTGCCCAAGTATGTAAGGAGCTGAAACTGCCATGGAGTAACAGGACATGCTCCGTGCCGGCGCCCTGCATCCGCACATGAAGGCGCTCCTCTCCTACAGCTAAAAAAGCATGGCTTGCTGGGTCAAAATAGACCGGCATTAATTTTTCCAAGGGCTTTTCCGCACGATAAAAAAGGCCATAAAGCAAGAGCGGTAAAGCCAGTATACCGAGCAACAGCAGACCCAGCACCTTTACTAGACGGCGCATGCGGCTGTTAGGAACATTCCCCATGGCAGATCGCTTACCCCTTTTCATGTACCACAAAAGGTCTGATAGTTTAGGTCCGCATCTTCCGGTACAAACTGATAAAACGTATCTTCATCATGGGCCATGTAAGGCTTCAAGTATCGCTTTAACACCGCTTCAAATAAGGTGAAATCATCCTCTTGGTCGGCCTCATATAAGGCCCTTTCTACTATATAGTTACGTGGTATCACTTGAGGGTTTACTTGACCCATCAGTTCGAGTGCCTTCGCGATGCTGCTCTGCTGCAGGAGCTGGCTTTTATAGGTCTGAAGGAACTCCTCTAGGGCTGTCGGAAAGGCGTGCGGCTGATCTTGAAGTGCCTTTCCCAGGTCGAGAAAGGCTTGTGTATAATCCAGGCGATACTGTTTCAGCAGGGCCAAGAAATCCTGCAGGAGCCCTTCACCGGCTGCTTGGCGACCGGAAAAGCCCATCTTCTGCGCATACATGTCCCACTGCGCTGCTGTAAAACGGCGCGGAAAGTCATTCAGCAAGGTCGTGCAACGTTCTGTTGCCTGTTTTTCATCCGCATCTATCAGCGGTAGAAGTGCACCTGCTAAAGCGGCAAGGTTCCACTGAGCGATGCCGGGCTGATTGCCGAAGGCATACCGTCCCTGCGTATCAATGCTGCTAAACACAGTTGCTGGATCATAAGCATTTAGGAAAGCGCAGGGACCGTAGTCAAAGGTCTCTCCACAGATGCTCATGTTGTCGGTATTCATAACTCCGTGGATAAAGCCTACCCGCAACCAGTGAACAACCAGCGCTATTTGGCGCTCCATAACGGCTTCCAGTAGGGCAAGGGCTGGGTTCGAGGCCTCTCGCAGCTCAGGGTAATGCCGCTCGATGGTATAGGCCAGCAAAGCTTGGAGAGCTTTTTTATCTAAAAAGTGGCGTGCATACTGAAAAGTGCCGACGCGCAAGTGGCTGCTCATCACCCGTGTCAACACGGCCCCAGCTTCCTTTTCCTGTCGCCAGACCTTTTCGCCTGTTTCGACTACCGCGAGACTGCGGGAGCTAGGCACCCCGAGTGCATGCATGGCTTCCGAAATGAGGTATTCGCGCAGCATGGCCTTCCGTGTAGCCCGTCCATCGCCACCTCGTGAATAAGGGGTGATGCCGGCGCCCTTCAGCTGCACATCCACACGCTGCCCCGAAGCGCTTAGATGCTCTCCCAGTAAAAGGGCGCGACCGTCGCCCAACTTAGTGAAGTTTCCGAACTGGTGTCCGGCATAGGCTTGCGCCAAAGGTCGAGCGCCCAGCGGAACTTGGTTGCCGGAGAAAATGGCTGCCAATTGCTCCACTTCCTCCTGACGCTGAAAGTCTATCGCTTCGAAATCCAGCGACCGTGCCAGAGCACTGTTCCATAGGCGCAGTTTCGGCGCATGTACCGGGCTGGGGTCTTGTCGACTATACAGCCCCGAGGGAAGTTGCTCAAAACTCGTGTCCCAGTGGAAACCAGGAAAAGGACGCTCTTCTACTGTAGGCATAGGCTTATAAAATGCATGTTGTGTACGCTCCACAAACAGGTCTGAAATTGAAATAATTCCTTATCCTTATTGCTGGGGTCAATTTAAACGATTTAGACAAATCTTTCGCAAACTTTCAGCACATAGCCAAGATAAATCGGTATTTTAGTCAACTCTTCTGGTGTACTCCTTTAAAGCACAACTCTGACCAGTGGTCAATTTAAGTATAATCAACTCTTTTTCAAGTCATTATGCAGCGTATTTCTATACATACTTTTGGCATCCGACCCATTGATGCTCAAGTCCAGGGCTATCGTTTTGTGGATACTTTTCATAGCGAGCTAGAGATACAGCCTCAATCCACCAAAAGCTATTACCTGCTTTGGGCAGAAAAGACGGGAGATGTGAGCTATCCTACCATTTTGACCAAAGGTCAACCCACTCAATTTCGGTTTACCCGTACAGGTCCGCATCTGCTAAAAGATGATGGAGGAAGTTTTCGTGTAGAACCAGTAGCCTCCTATGTGTCGGAAGAGATGTTTAAGGGTTTTGACTTTCGGGGCAAGGAGGTCTTTTTTCCCAAAGGCACCTACGTTCATGTGCAGACAGGTGGAGTAAACACGCTCTTTTATTTTGAGAAAAATCAACCCGCGCTCATAAAAGGTGCTGGAGAGTCGGAAACGATACTTCTCGGCATGACCCAGGCCCCCTCGCGAGACCTTCCGGCCATTCACTGTCGCCTAGAGGATCTTTCCTGTCACAATATTGTTCCCTTAGCGGGTTCACTCCGTCGCTTCGAAAGCGTGTTCATCAATCGCGTAAGCTTGCATTACCACCGCATGACACAAAGCTCCAGCTATTTACTCTTCATCATGGATGAAGCGGCAGATGTGTACATAGAAAAGCTGACACTACGATGCATGGCGATTTATGCTGGTATTTGGATAGAGCGCGCTAACCAGGTGCATATCGCCCACTCTACCTTCGAGATAGGTAGCTCTTCTCATCCGATACGTATCAACAGTTTCCGGGGCAGCTGTCGCATAGACAATAATACTGTGCGAGGCGCCAACATCACCGGTATTTTAATTGCGACGCAGCGCCGTGCCCTGATCAGAGGTGCAGAAATTACGCACAATATCGTCACGGGATGCGCTGAAGAGTCTATAAGTATCGACAGTTTTGGGAATAATGTTGGGCTCGTGCCGGTTATTTGTAAATCCTACGTGAAGAAAGTGGAACCTTGGCTAGTGGACGGCAAGCCTCAGGGAACTTGTGTGTTTTGTGAGGACCTCGTTTTCGTGGAGCCTAAAAAACAAGGAGGAGGTTACCAGCACCGCATCGTCGATAGCGAATTTATCGGAGACATTCGCGGCCTTCTTTTCGTCATCGAAAGTGGAAATTTAGCCTATCAGTATACGGAAATTATGGATTTTGCCCCAGAGGGGCAAAGCATTTGTCTCTTCTTGACCGAAACCTATACGGCCGAAGACCTCCTCGGCGCTGAAATCGGTGTGCACACGGGGGCCATTGACTGTATCATCGCAGGAAATGAAGTCCGTGATACGCAGCCGAATGCAAATCAGCCCGGACATGCCATTTCTTTATGGGGAGCCAGCTATGGAAATGCTGTCTTGAATAATCGCGTCGACAATTGCCGCCAAGGCATCCATGTTGCTGCATTTGGCAGTTTTGGGCTCCAGCGGCCTGATTTTTTCAACCATGCGATTCAAAACACGGTCGAGGGCAATGTGGTCACCAACTGCAAAGAGAGTTTTGCCATTCGCACCTTTTATGGCGCTAAAAAAGGGAGTGGAAATCGTTTTAACAATAACTTGATACGAGGTGGCACTTTTGAAATCAAGCACCAGCAGGAGTTCGAAATGCTGGGCAATGTACTGGAAGACACGCGGGGTACAGCACTCTTTATTCAGGGTGTGGTACAAGCACTGAGGTAAATTTTTTCATGCTTGCTGGCACTTGTACAGCGCACACAAGCGTTCAGAAAAACGAAGGCGCTATCCTTTTGGATGGCGCCCTCTTTTCAGTTCTCTTTATTTTTTGCGAATTTGTTTTAGACTCATTTCAACTACCTCACCAAAAGCTTCGTAGGCGCTCAGGTCCATGGCTTTTTTATTGCCTGCGATGCTGAAGCTGAGTGGATTACCCGCTATGTAAGTAGCATGGGCATTTTCTATAGCTTCAAATGAGAGGTTTTGATACTGCTCGTAAAAGGACTGATTCGGATCACCGTCAAAACCCAACTGTTGCCAGCTGTAGATCGTCTGCGGCATGCTGCGAAAATAAGGTTTGGAAAAGGCCGCCGTCTGTATCAGGGATTTTTGAATTTCGGGCAGTCTTTCTTCTTTCTTGGGAAGCTCTTTCAGCAGCTCCTTGAAAACCTGCATGGCTTCCACGCTTTTATCCGCTTGACAGCCTACAAATCCGATCGTGAAGGCATTTCCTCCTCTGATGGAGCCGTTATTCAGCCGCGCATAGGTAGCGTAGGCTAGTGAGCGGAATTCGCGGATTTCCTGAAACACTAAGCCCGACATGCTATTGCCAAAGTACTCATTAAAGGCATTAATGGCATACTGGTCTTCGGGAGTTCGCTTCCGCTTACTTTCGCTTAAAAAATAAATCTGTGTTTGGATGGCCTTTTTAACATGGACGAAAAACACGGTAGGCTTTTCCGGTGTCGCTAAACTGCGTTCTTCCATGACCTTAGGCTCGGTTCCAGACAGCAGCGATGCTAGAGAGCGCTGCAGCATGGCTTCTAGCTCCTTGTTCGGTGTATTGCCGACGTAAGTCAACACGGTTTCGGTGGCCAGTAATTGGGTCAAACTTTCCTGTAGTGCCTCAAAGGGAAGTGCTTTGATTTCTTTAAGAGACAAACGGGTAAGGTAAGGTGAATTTTCTCCATAAATGAGGTAATCGCTGATCATATCGGCCTTAGTATCCAAGTCCTTACCTTCTATTTTACGCTCAAAACGCACTCCAGAAAGGTATTTCTTTTTTCCCACTTCAGAAAAAACAGGCTGTTCCAAAAGCTCTTGCAGCAAATAGAGGCTAGCTTCTAGGTTTTCCTCCAGACCCTGCATGGCTATCGTAAACTGCGTATCGGAGCTATAGATGGACAAACTACTACCCAAGCGCGCCAGGGCTGCCTTAAACTCATCTCTGCTTTTTGTTTTTGTGCCAGCTGAATTCAACATGGAAGCGAGATAATCTAATTTAGGATCAAGAAGATCTCCCCTTTGGATGTTAACAGCAAAACTAAAGATACTGTTCACTGGATTTGTTGCCTGATAGAGCTGAACCAAGTCTTTCAACTCCGTGATTTGAACGGCTTGGGATACATCTAGGAAGCTAGGGCTTAGAGGCGATTCTGGAATTTCTTTAAATGCTTTCGCATAAGCGGACTCGGTGCCTTTCGGACTTACAGGGGTGTAAGGAGGCTTGGGGAGTTTGTTCTTTTTAGGGAAACCCGTGCGTGAGTAGAGCACTAGGCGGTTTTCCCCAAAGTATTTGTTTGCACAGGCGATGATCTCCTCCTTGGTCATGTTTTGAATTTGTTCATTAAGCCGCAACACCTCTTCATAAGGACGTTCACTGATAAAGGCATTGGCCAACAGGTACGTCTTCTGAAAATTAGACTCAAGGTTGAGTTGTTGCCGCTTGGTGTAGTTCAGCTTGATATCTTCTACCAGCTGCTCATCAAAACTTCCGGACTTCAGCTTTTCCAATTCGGCGAGCATCAAATTTTCAGCCTTTTTCAAAGACTGACCGATGATTTTGGGCACAAAAATGAGGAGCGTGCGCCCATGTTCCACTTGAATGTCGGCTTCCATCTCCGCGGCCAGCAGCTTATTGTCGAGCGTAAGCTTGTCCCATAATCCCGTTTGGCTGGAGTTACTCAAAAGCTCGTTTAGCACCGTTAGCGCTGCTTCATCCGGATGTCCCACAGGTACGGTTCTGTAGCCTGCGACGCCTACTTTTATGGGTAGGTACCTTCCTTTCATCACTTCCTTGCCCTTGAAATCAGCTTCCGCTATAAATTCTCGTTTTGGCTTTTCCCCTTCCTTCCACTGCCCAAATTTTTCAGCTATGATGGGTTTAATTTGCTCGATATCAATGTCCCCACTGATGATCAAGGCCATATTCGCCGGTACATAGTAGGTCTGGTAATACTCATACATACGTTTTAGAGATGGATTTTTCAGGTCTTCTACCTCTCCTAATATGTCTCTTTGTCCATAAGGATGCTTTTTATAAAAGGCTCGATTATAGGTTTCGAAAAACTTAAAAGTGGGATCATCCATGTCCATGTTCTTTTCCTCGTAAACGGTTTCTAATTCCGACTGGAAGAGGCGAAAAATGGGATTGCTAAATCGATGGGCATAAATCTCTGACCATTTTTCAAACTGGTGTGGGGGAAAAGTATTGTAATACATGACCATGTCATGCGAGGTGAAGGCATTCAAGCCTCTTCCACCTATACTGCTGATCAGCCGGTCGAATTCATTAGCCACAGCAAATTCGGCAGCAGCCAAATTCTCCTCATTAATTTGAAGTTGAATCGCCTTACGCTGCTCTTCGATTTTTGTCTTTCCGAGCTCTTCGTAGAGCGAATCGATTTTAGCGAGGTGAATCGATTCTTTCTCAAAATCCACGGTCCCCATTTGGCTCGTGCCTTTGAACAGCATGTGTTCTAGGTAATGCGCCATCCCTGTGGCGTCTGCCGGATCCCATATCGTGCCGCCATTTACCACTACCGCACCCAACACCTCAGGCCTGGTTTTATCCTCATGTAAATAAATGCTTAGACCATTCGGTAGTCGATACGTCTCTACCTGCATCTGCTGCGCATAAGCCCCAAAAGGCAAGAGAATAAGGAATAAAATCAATTTTTTCATGTCATGCATTTAAAATTCAAAATGAGTAAACCATAGAAAACAAAAGGAAATAAATTCCACATATCATAGAATGCCATCCAAAAATAATTCTTTTTGATGATAAACAAAATAAGAAAAAAGACTACTAATAAAGCGTGAGAAAAAAAAATTTACCACAGTAGTCACTGTGTCATCGGTTCACTTACCTCAGCTAGCAGTGTATGTCGCAAAACAAACATGTCACAAAAAAAGGAGTGCCAAGCGACTCCGCTGACACTCCTTAAAAGAAATAAACTATACCAAATTAAATTAGAAAGCTAAAGGCAGGGTACGCATTATCTTCTTGCCATACGATCCGGATTTCCGTCCGGATCGTTATTGACAAACCCTGACCAACGTAAGGTACCATTATTCGCTAGCAAAATACCGGCTACGTGAGGCGTTGCCATAGAGGTACCATTGATAGCGCGGTAGCCACTGTTGATCCAGGTGGAGTTGATCTGTACTCCAGGAGCCGAGATGATAATCGGCGGATTTCCGAAGTTAGAAAAAGAAGCGAAGTTATTGTTGATGTCGAAGGCAGAAACCGTATACAAACGTGTTCCTGTGGCGCGTGCCGGAGAAACATTATTGGCATTTTGAGCCTCATTACCTGCAGCGATTGCTACGAAAACACCTTGATTCGCCAAGTTACGAACTGCATTATCAGTGGCTAAAGAAGCAGGCCCACCTAAACTTAAGTTGGCGACATCGTTTGCCAAAGCATTCTGAGCTGTATAATCGATTCCCGCGATGATCACAGAATTTGCTGATCCTCCGGTGGCTCCAAAAACACGAATGGGAACGACTGTTGCGCCAGCTGCCACACCAATGACCCCAAAGTTGTTATTGATGGCGGCAATTGTACCCGCCACGTGCGTTCCATGACCGTTTTGATCTGTAGCAGAAGAAAGGCCTGGGACAAAAGAGCGTGCAAACTGCGTATTCACATTTAAGTCAGGGTGGTTCAACTGGATTCCCGAGTCGATTACCCAGGCCCAACGGTTTAATCCAGCAGCATTTACAGCACCTCCAATACGGGTAATGCCCCACGGAGTGACTTGACCTGTTTGCATCGGTGCAGCGATATCAAAATAACTTGGCATTCCAAGGGAGTAAGACAACTCAATTTCAAAATCCTCTTCGATAAAGTCTACGCGCTCATCGGTACGTAATTCGGCCAATTGGGCTTCATCCAATTGTGCAGAAAAGCCGACAAGTGCCGCACCATAGACATCAAGCACTTGCTCCTCACGTAAGCGGAAGGCTTGTTGCACTTCTTCTTTCATGTCCTTGCGGAAACTTTCATAGAGCGCTTCCCTCCCATCGCGAACGTCAGGATTTACACGCGCTTGATACATCTCAACGGTCTGCATGGTATTGGACTTGAGCACCACGACAAACTGATTAGGGATAATTTTCTTATTTGGATCTTCTTCTACCAGTGCCGTTTCAGTTAAAGAATCCTCCGGGTAAAGAGATTCCGTACAGCTAAAACCAATAAAAGCTAAAAAGGCCAAGCCGATGGCTGGTTTAGATAAATGTTTAAAACACATTCGTTAGATGATTTAAGTTGAAATAAAATTTTGTACATGGGCTTTTTGCAAAAAGGTTCTACAAGTAATAAAAAAATACAGCCGATTCCAAACGCCTTATTCACTTAAAAATGAAATTAAACCCTTAATTAAGGACTAAAAACAGAATAATGCAGACGAAAAGCATTTATAAGCTTGCAAAACGCAAAATATTTTTTCGCTTTTTTTTCCTTCTACGCGCTCAAAGCCAGAAATTTTGCTGGGAAAACACCAGTCATTCCCTGTAAAATCCTTAAAAATCATACTCTTAGTTAATCAACCAAAGTTTATTTTGAATTTAATAGATAGATTATTTTTAAATATTTAACGCAAGCCAATTTTTATTTGGAAAGCCAACAGTGTATGGGAAGCGTTTTGCTTGCTTCTTGTTTACGCTTTGCGGGAACCGCGCACCCTGACAATCACCACGTATAAGGCAGGAACGAAAATCAGGGGCAACAAGGTCGCGGCCAGCATGCCTCTAAAAACGGTTCATACTTTGGCATCCCTGGATACGACTCCGGAAGCCTTCACTTTTTTTGAAATATGATTTGGAGTTTTTAGAATAGAATTTTTTGCTGACGCAATGCGTTTGTCGGTTATTCATTTGGAACCATCCCATCTGGATCGATACACCTGATCTAGAGTGTTCAAGACAAAATTGTAGGGTGAGTGTCTCCGCATCTGCTCAGAAACAGGATCTATGTGTAATACTCCCCAATCTTCGAACTGAGGGTTTTATGTACCTAGTGGCAATCATTGATGTATACAGCAGGAAAATTGTCGGTTGGTCGATAGCTAACAGCATGGATGCTGTATGGTGCAAAGAAGTGCTCGAAGAGGCAATAAGTCAATAGGGTTGTCCAGAGATCATCAATACCGATCAGGGAAGCCAGTTTACTTCCGAAGCCTTTTCCAAAGCAGTATGCTCTCATAATATTCGTCTGAGTATGGATGGAAAAGGGAGAGCAATAGACAATGTATTCATAGAACGGTTCTGGAGAACG
>NZ_JBSZCV010000019.1:0-100233 GCF_054166705.1 Nitritalea sp. | reverse complement strand
TTGTTTTAGTGGATGTGGTACTCTGACTGGATCCTAAACTACAACAGGAATTTTCTCAAGTGTCTTAATCCTTGTTTTAGTGGATGTGGTACTCTGACACTCTAGAAAGTCAATTAATTGTCTTTCTTGAGAAAAGTCTTAATCCTTGTTTTAGTGGATGTGGTACTCTGACGTTACTTATTGAATACTTAGGTTAACCAAATTAAACGTCTTAATCCTTGTTTTAGTGGATGTGGTACTCTGACCGTTCCAAATAAGGGATTATGTTTAACCTTTAATTGTCTTAATCCTTGTTTTAGTGGATGTGGTACTCTGACAATTCTACAATTAGATATTACGTAAAAAATAGAGAAGTCTTAATCCTTGTTTTAGTGGATGTGGTACTCTGACCGTTGGACATAATAAGGTTGGCTTTTCGGATTGTGGTCTTAATCCTTGTTTTAGTGGATGTGGTACTCTGACTATGTTGCAGGAGAGCCTTCATTGGTAATCCATGTGTCTTAATCCTTGTTTTAGTGGATGTGGTACTCTGACGATATAGTAGAAAGATTTAAAGATCTTTCTGTTATTGTCTTAATCCTTGTTTTAGTGGATGTGGTACTCTGACAACTTCTTACAGTTGGAGTACAAGTGGGATAGTGTTGTCTTAATCCTTGTTTTAGTGGATGTGGTACTCTGACCTTCCTATCAATGATGTTAACGGGAAAATCAAAATGTCTTAATCCTTGTTTTAGTGGATGTGGTACTCTGACCTTTTCTCAATGCCTCTAACGAGGCTGAGAACGTTGTCTTAATCCTTGTTTTAGTGGATGTGGTACTCTGACTTACATGCGTACTATTTTTTGGATGTAGAAGCAGAAGTCTTAATCCTTGTTTTAGTGGATGTGGTACTCTGACTATGCGCTTATTTCTGAAATAGAATATAGCGAAAGGGTCTTAATCCTTGTTTTAGTGGATGTGGTACTCTGACAACTAATGGCGGAATCTATCGATCACTGCGGAAGGGTCTTAATCCTTGTTTTAGTGGATGTGGTACTCTGACAAAATCAAAGTAAAGTACACAATTTCGGGAGAACGTCTTAATCCTTGTTTTAGTGGATGTGGTACTCTGACTTAAAAGTTGTATCGCATTAAAACAGGGGCGTTTTGTCTTAATCCTTGTTTTAGTGGATGTGGTACTCTGACAGTAGGAAAGTCCATCGAAACAAACAAGCAAACAAGTCTTAATCCTTGTTTTAGTGGATGTGGTACTCTGACAATTTTAACATTAAACAATGACATGATGAAAAATTGTCTTAATCCTTGTTTTAGTGGATGTGGTACTCTGACGCCTCTAACGAGGCTGAGAACATATATTTTTCAGTGTCTTAATCCTTGTTTTAGTGGATGTGGTACTCTGACAATGGTTTACAAGTTAAAGGGCAAATTATTGACCTGTCTTAATCCTTGTTTTAGTGGATGTGGTACTCTGACGGTGACAAAAGCATTTTATGTGCTGATGTCACCTTGTCTTAATCCTTGTTTTAGTGGATGTGGTACTCTGACACTAACCAAAATTATGAAAATAATCAATATCAAAGAGTCTTAATCCTTGTTTTAGTGGATGTGGTACTCTGACCTTGGCGTAGAGAAAATTTTCACCTTGGAAGAGGTGGTCTTAATCCTTGTTTTAGTGGATGTGGTACTCTGACATTGACCTTTTAAAAGACAACTACGTATTAGTTAAAGTCTTAATCCTTGTTTTAGTGGATGTGGTACTCTGACTTTAGCCGAAACCGATCCTATGTTAAGGTATAAAGAGTGTCTTAATCCTTGTTTTAGTGGATGTGGTACTCTGACCCTGAACACGATTATTATATTGAGGTTGAAACACAGTCTTAATCCTTGTTTTAGTGGATGTGGTACTCTGACCCTCCTAGCGTGTTTAGCTTGTTAAGTAATCAAAGTCTTAATCCTTGTTTTAGTGGATGTGGTACTCTGACTAAATGGAGAGTTGATTTATAGAAAGAGTTATATAGTCTTAATCCTTGTTTTAGTGGATGTGGTACTCTGACGTTTTTAACTTTCTTGTCAGCCTCTAACGAGGCTGGTCTTAATCCTTGTTTTAGTGGATGTGGTACTCTGACAGGCTCTGTTTTTTATTTTTATTTTGTACTAACTAAAGTCTTAATCCTTGTTTTAGTGGATGTGGTACTCTGACAAGAACGGATACCCGTTCTTAACTTTCTTGTCAGCGTCTTAATCCTTGTTTTAGTGGATGTGGTACTCTGACGGAAGTGGACAGATCTTCTGGTATTGAAATCCTTTGTCTTAATCCTTGTTTTAGTGGATGTGGTACTCTGACATGGGTTCCTCTCAACTTTTGGGACGAAGTCCAGTGTCTTAATCCTTGTTTTAGTGGATGCGGTACTCTGACATCTCAAGGCGTAGATTTATGGATTCCAGTATGTAGTCTTAATCCTTGTTTTAGTGGATGTGGTACTCTGACCAAGCCCGTGTTCGCTCACGATTGCATTCTGGGGTCTTAATCCTTGTTTTAGTGGATGTGGTACTCTGACAGAAGCTTATTTAGCCTTGTCCCTTAAAGGAGCTGAGTCTTAATCCTTGTTTTAGTGGATGTGGTACTCTGACTAAGATTAAAGAGGCGGGAAAGATGTTAGACATTGGTCTTAATCCTTGTTTTAGTGGATGTGGTACTCTGACCTTACAGATGAGGAGAAAGGAATAGTAGCGGCGTTGTCTTAATCCTTGTTTTAGTGGATGTGGTACTCTGACACTTTTGTCAAGTACATGAAGAGTATTTTTGCGGTGTCTTAATCCTTGTTTTAGTGGATGTGGTACTCTGACCTTGCTATGAAAACTACATTAAAATTAATGCTCGGTCTTAATCCTTGTTTTAGTGGATGTGGTACTCTGACACCGACAATTTTCTTAACAGCGCTTATTTTGAAGTCTTAATCCTTGTTTTAGTGGATGTGGTACTCTGACAACTCGAAAACCTCGGCTGGGATTTCACAAACATTGTCTTAATCCTTGTTTTAGTGGATGTGGTACTCTGACAAGTTATGACAACTACATTAAAAATTATGATCGCGAGTCTTAATCCTTGTTTTAGTGGATGTGGTACTCTGACTATGAAAATAACGAACATAAAAGATTTTTGCGAAGCGTCTTAATCCTTGTTTTAGTGGATGTGGTACTCTGACAGTCTGTTCATTGACGAAATCATGGGGTTGTTTAGTCTTAATCCTTGTTTTAGTGGATGTGGTACTCTGACGCTGAGCTCAAGCAAGTACTCCGCATGATGGGTGCTGGTCTTAATCCTTGTTTTAGTGGATGTGGTACTCTGACAGGGAGAAACAGTTTTTTCTCTCTTTTCTGGAGGGGTCTTAATCCTTGTTTTAGTGGATGTGGTACTCTGACACTTCTCCGTCTCATGCTCCGACCTTAGAGGGGGGTCTTAATCCTTGTTTTAGTGGATGTGGTACTCTGACTTAAATTAAATTCAATTGCTATGGAAAATGCACAAAGTCTTAATCCTTGTTTTAGTGGATGTGGTACTCTGACAAATCAACCAGTGATGTCCTCGTACAGATCGAGGAGTCTTAATCCTTGTTTTAGTGGATGTGGTACTCTGACTTGACAATTAAAAAAAGCTTGCTACCTTTGAAATGTCGTCTTAATCCTTGTTTTAGTGGATGTGGTACTCTGACTATGGATTTCATAACCTGACAGCCTATATTAAGGCGTCTTAATCCTTGTTTTAGTGGATGTGGTACTCTGACTGTGTTTAATAGTGTCAACCATGCGTTTAATTATTGTCTTAATCCTTGTTTTAGTGGATGTGGTACTCTGACTCCTCCATTTGACGCATTAGAATATTCGTCAAATTGTCTTAATCCTTGTTTTAGTGGATGTGGTACTCTGACAGCTAACTCCAGTTCGTTTTGATTTTCAGTGAGTTACAAATTAAAACTCTATCAAAAATCTTTAGTTTTACGTTTATAAACTCCATCTTGGCGTTAACAATAGCCGAAAGATAGGGTATTTTTCGCACCAGCGCAAGGAAATAAAAGAGATTTTAAAGCGCTGAAAGCAGCCCTCAAACACTAGCAACATTCGACCTTTCCTATCACCATACCTGCAGATTTTTCCACAGCTACACTTTCCCCCGAAAACATAAAATCACCCTAAAAATTGAATTTATCGCTTGAAAGCACTAAATTCCCTATCGACCCATAAAAACCATGAAGAAAAAGTTCCTACCGACATCCCGTCACGCGCTGCCCCCCCTTATGTTGGCTGTACTAGCCCTACTCTTTACCGCCTGCCAGGAACCCTTAGAAAAAGAACTCCCGAAGGGAGATGATGAACAAGTGTTCGCCCTAGATGTAGGCGATAGCGAAATCCCTTATCTAGTCATCAGCAGCGAAAGCGACATCCCCTTTGAACCGAAGGTTCCCGGCTCCCTAAAAGTCTACCAAAAGAAGAAATTAGTGCAGGAACAGCGGATCGGAATCGAGTACAGAGGCAAGACTTCCTTCCGGCTCTCCGAAAAAAAGGGGTTTAACATAGAAACAGTCGATGACGCCGGAAACAGCATCGACGTGGCATTTTTTGGGATGCCCGAATTAGATGACTGGAGGATCGTCGGACATGTCGTCAATGTGCAAGACAACTATATATGGGACAAAAGCTTAATGTATAACCCATTAGGATATGCACTCTCCCGAAGCATCGGACGGTACGCCGCCAGAAGCCAGTTCGTGGAAATAGAAGTCAATGGCGTCTACATGGGCGTCTATGCGTTCATGGAAAGACTAAAAAGAGGTCGGGATAGAATCGATATCCGTGCCCTGCGAGCAGACTCAGAAAATATTTCAGGAGGCTACCTCCTGACCATCGATAAGTCTTCCATAGGTGAAGCAGGCATCGGACTGCCCTTGAGTTACTTCTATAACAACTGGGACGATGATGCCCGCTACACAGCCGAAAATAGCTTCCGAAGTCACTATGACATTTTAGGCCAAAAGCTGGAAACAGAGCCCTTTGGCCCTCCTTATCATCCCAACATGTATCGAGAGACCTATTTTCTTTACGACTACCCGAGAAGAAGAAACACCATTCCGGCACACGATGCCTACATCCAAAACTACATACATGCTTTTGAAACGGCACTGAGCAGCGATGACTTTTCGAAAAACGAAAGGAGCTACCTCGACTACATCGAAATCGAAAGCTTCGTGGACTATTTTATTCTCAATGAGCTCTGTCGAAATGTCGATGCCTACAGGATTAGCACCTACCTGCAGAAAGATCGGGATGGAAAGTTAGCCATGGGCCCCATCTGGGATATGAACATAGGCTTCGATGAAGGAGAACGTATCCCCATGAATACTTGGGTGATGCGGTATAATGATCTTGTAGGAAACGACCCCTGGATGGTTCCCTTCTGGTGGCCTAGACTCATGGAGGACTCCTACTTCAGAGCTGTGCTAAAGGAAAGATGGACGCACTTCCGTCGTGGCCCACTAACTGACCAGGCCATGCTTTCCCTCGTGGACAGTTTCGCGGATTACCTCGTCTCAAATGGAGCCGTAAAAAGAAATTACGAGCTCTGGGACCAAGGCATCGGTGTGAACTACGAGGAAAGTATAGAAGCATTAAAGCAGTTCCTGAAAACCCGCGCCAGCTGGATGGACAGTGAAATCGCCAGCCTGTAACCTTTATATGACCAGCACGAAACCTTTACATACCTTGCAGGCAAGCCATCACACGCGCTCATCCACCTTTGCCTTCGGATCTTCTACCATCCGCTCCCGCACCTCCTCGGCCTCAAATTTCGGCAGCACAGGACGAATCAGCAGACGTAACGATGCATCAAAAGACAAATAACTCCAGGCCCAATTTAAAAAGATAAACAAGCGGTTTTTCACCCCCACGATCGCCATCAGGTGCACAAACAACCACGCCAACCAGGCGAAAAAGCCCTGAAAACTGAAGAATGGTAAATCTACTACCGCTTTCTTGCGCCCAATCGTGGCCATCGTCCCTAAATCCTTGTATAAAAAGGACTTAAACGGTCTGTTTTTTAAGAGCGATTTAAAATTATACGCACAATTGCTCGCCTGCTGGATGGCCACCTGCGCCACCTGCGGATGGCCCTCCTGGAAATTTTCATCAGGAGTAAGGGCTAGGTCGCCCAATACATACACGCCATCCAAGCCCTCCACTTGATGGTAGGTGTTCGTTTGAATACGTCCCCCTGCGCCGAACACCGCTTCGGGTAAGCCGGGAACAGGGTTGGCCTGAATGCCAGCCGCCCAGATCAAGGTCTGCGTGCGGATCGTCTCCTCTCCAGCCAACTTGACCTCCTCTCCGTCGTAGTCTTCCACGGCACAGTTGAGACGCACCTTTACGCCCAGCCGCTCTAAAAATTCCAAAGACTTTTCTCCCGAGGCATCCGACATACCATTTAGCAGCCGCGGACTCATCTCCACCAGGTAAACCTCCATCTGTGTCCAGTCCATGGTCGGATAGTCATAAGGCAATGCATATTTTTTCATCTCCGCAATCGCGCCTGCTAGCTCCACGCCCGTTGGGCCACCCCCCACTACGACCACATTCATAAGGGTCTCCCGCTCCGCACGATCATTCGTGTTATAGGCTTCTTCAAAGTTACTGATCAACTTATTCCGTAAAAAAAGAGCCTCGGAAACAGTTTTCATAGGCGTGGCATACTTCTGCACATTTTTCATCCCAAAATAGGCGGTATCCCCGCCCATGGCCAGCACCAGATAGTCATAAGTAAGATAGCCTTTGTCTGTGATCACCCGCTTGCCCTCGGTATCCACTTCCAAAAGCTCCATCATTCGAAAAAATAAATTGTCATGCTTTTTAAACACCTTTCGAATCGGAAAAGAGATCGCACTTGGCTCTAAACCCGATGTGGCGACCTGGTAAAAGAGTGGCTGAAACTGATGGTAGTTGTTTTTATCCAGCATGACTACCTGATAGTCGGTCCCTTTCAGTTCGCGCGCCAGCCGGAGTCCAGCGAAGCCGCCTCCTACGATGACAATGCGCTGATAAGCCGCCTTCGGGATGCTATCGATTTCATGTGTAAATGGATCTATGGAAGTGTGGTTCTTGTTCGTTTTCATACTATATAGAACGAAAACGGGAAAAAACTGTTCGCCACAGCAGCCTACATCCCCTCAGCTGGCCCGTTTGTCCGGAAAATCTTCCTCCTTCTTGTCCTCCTCCTTGTTTGCGTCCAACTGGGCAGCCTGCTGCTCTTCCGCTTCCATTTCGGCTAACGTTTTGGCGCAGGCGCAAAACTCCTCATGCATGCACCCCTCTAAATCTCCGGAACAGAAGTTCAAATAAAGAGTCCCAAACTGCACGATCGGCTGAGGTGTCGATAGACAATGCAACAACAGCACATAGGCTCTTCTTACCGGCAGATGCGTCCGAAATATAGGTTCTAAGTTGTAGTACTGGAAAAGCTCGGCGATTTTATCCGACAAACTTCGGAGCTGCCGCTCATTAAGCAGCCGTTCTTCAGGGAAAGCCGCGAGGTCCAGACCACAAAAGCTCGCAAAACTTTTTGGATGCTGCTTGTGTAGCTTCAGGGGCTTGCTAAAATCCGGGTCCGGGAAGTCCTCTTCGATAGCGGCCGCCTCCTCGATGACCCTTAATCCCTCCTCGTAAACACTGAATAAAAAGATATCATCATCATCGTCCTCGTCATCCTCCTCTTCCTCCTCGAGAAAACCATATAGCTCTCCAGAAGCAGTAAAATCCATGAAAAGGGCATCCTCCTCTTCTAAAGAGGTGTCAGGAAGCCCCCCCATGGCATCCAAATCACCGACATCAAAGTCCATTCTTTCTATGTAGCGCGGCACGCGCAAAATTTCGTCGATGTCCTCCATCAGGTATTTCAGATAGTTTTCCATAGCATAAAAATTTAGTAAGGGTGGAAATATCGGAAACCCTGAGGAAAGAAGTCGGAGCAAAAACGTTTTTAAACGACTCGCGAGGTCTTGCGCTCCGAATCATCGTGCTTTGCCGCTGGCGGCACCTCCTGCCCTGCTTTTCCCACCTGCGCCAGCACCTGATCGGACCATTCGGTAGTAGCCGGCGCCTCCGGTTTGGGCTGCACCGGACGAATAAGTAGCCGCAGGGAGGCATCGAAGGAGAGGTAGCTCCAGGCCCAGTTGAGGAAGATAAACAAGCGGTTTTTTACCCCCACGATGGCCATAAGATGCACAAAAAGCCATACGAGCCAAGCGATAAAGCCCTGGAAGCTCAGGTAAGGAAGATCCACCACCGCCAGCTTTTGGCCCACTGTGGCCATACTGCCCAGGTCCTTATATTCGAACTCCTCCCAGCGCCGCTCCTTCTCAAGCGAGCGGAAGTTGTAGGCCAGATTTTTCGCCTGTTGGATAGCCACCTGCGCCACTTGGGGATGCCCCTTCGGGAATTTTGGCGTAGCCATCCAAGCCAGATCGCCGATGGCAAACACCCCTGGGGCGGACTCCACCTGGTTAAAGCGGTTCACCTGGATGCGCCCGTTCGGTAAAAACGCCTCCTCTGGAAGTCCGGGCACTGGGTTGGCACGCACTCCTGCTGCCCATATCAGAGTCTTGGCAGCGATTTTTTGGCCATCGGCCACCAGGACATGCTCGCCATCAAAATCCTTTACGGCGGCATTTAGCGTCACATCTACGCCTAATTTCTCCAAAAAGGCCAGCGATTTCTGTCCACTCGCTTCGGACATGCCATTCAGCAGGCGCGGGCTCGCCTCCAGCAGGCATACCCGCATGCGCTTCCAGTCCATGGTCGGATAGTCCAGAGGAAGGGCATCCCGCCGCATCTCCGCGATGGCGCCGGCGAGCTCCACCCCTGTGGGCCCACCACCCACGACGACCACATTCAGGAGTGCCTCCCGCTTCTGCAGGTCATCGGTATTATAGGCCGCTTCGAAGTTGCTAATCAATTTATTCCGTAAAAAGAGCGCCTCCGAGATGGTTTTCATGGGCGTGGCATGCTTGCGGATGTTTTCCATGCCGAAAAAGTGCGTATCAGCGCCGATGGCCAGCACGAGGTAGTCATAAGGCAACCAGCCGGCATCCGTTTCGATTTCACGGGCCTGTACGTCCACCTGCTTGAACTCCAGCATGCGGAAAATCATCTTGTCATCACGCTTAAACACTTTACGGAAGGGGAAGGCGATAGCGCTCGGTTCCAGGCCGGAGGTCGCCACCTGATAGTAGAGCGGCTGAAACTGGTGGTAGTTGTTCTTATCGATCATGACTACCTGGTAGCCAGTGCCTTTAAGTTCTCGGGCCACTTTTAGGCCGGCGAAACCTCCTCCCACGATCAAGACCCGCTGGTAGGTGGGTTTCGGTATTCCCTGCACATATTTTTTCGCTTCCATCGCTGCATGTATTTCGTTCGCCCTGTGTATACGGGAAAGGCAGTGGGCAGGACATCTTTTTACCGTTTATTTTCGGTAGCCGCCGCAGAGGGCCTAATTTGGCCGCTGGCCAAAAAGTAAGTCCTACTTCAGACCTTTGCTTCTCCTCCTTTCAAAGGTACGATTGAATATTATTTTTCGGTAACATTTAAGTGTTTTTTTACATATTTTTCAATGGAAAGCGGGATGCGCTTCAGTTTTTCTACTTAATAGGCGAAATCATGTGTTTATTTATAGATTGCTTTTTGGAGAAGGGGTGGTAGTGGAGCGGGATAGCGTACAAGCCTAATTTTGGTATGAGAAAAAGTTCCCCGCAACACTTTAGCATCTCCTTATTTAGTATCAATTTTGATATGACATGGATCAGCGGCCAACTCTTAAGCAAGTCGGGGTTATGGGCATTAGGCTCAAGGCTACTCTTGCTTTTAAGCGGAAAAAACCTAAAATTTAGCATTTGAAAGGCAAAACGCACTGATCAAAAATGAGACTGTCCTCACTTTTAACCTATCCAAGTTTTAAATTCTTAGGATTTCATTTATCTTAGACAGAAAATTCCACAGATTAGAGAAATTCCGTCAGCAGAGTGCTGAAAGCGAACGGTAAAGTACTAAGGCCAAAAATAAGTACTGGTTTTCTGTGGTTTTTCGCCATAGGTATTGGGTATTCTTTCTTTTTTTACCAGGAGTTACCTTGTCTATAATTTGTATTGTTACTGCTACTTCAGGAGCCCCCTATCGCATGCTCCTTGAGTTTGAAGTAAAAATCAAAAACTAATTTTACTTTGATAAATGCAGCTTTAGAAAATGATTTGATCTGAGTTCTTGAGTGAATCTACCCACGCTGATTGGATTTCTGTAAAGATGAAATCGATTGATACTTATCAGCATAATAACGGCGGAATAGTATTGACTCATTTATTATTTTTGTAGACACTTCTATTTAAATTAGGAAAAACCGACTCGACAACTTAAAAAAAAATAGACTGAACGAATTGAATTATGAACCAAACGGCACACACTAGACTCATCTCCTTTATCTGGTCCATAGCTGACGATTGCCTAAGAGACGTGTATGTCAGAGGAAAATACAGAGATGTCATCTTGCCCATGGTTGTGTTGAGGAGATTGGATGCTTTGCTCGAACCGACCAAGGAAGCAGTGATGGAAGAGTTGGCTTTTCAGAGAGATGAAGCGGGGTTTACTGAATGGGACGAAACGGGTCTGAGGGATGCGAGTGGTTATGTATTTTACAATACCAGTGAATGGACCTTGCAAAGGTTATATGATACGGCTACCAACAGCCAACAAATTCTACAAGCTAACTTTGAGGACTACCTGAACGGTTTCAGTCCTAATGTGAAGGAAATCATTGAGAAGTTTAAGCTCAAAAGCCAAATCAGACACATGGCATCCAAAGATGTCTTGTTGGATGTATTGGAGAAATTTACTTCTTCTTCCATCAACCTGACGCCTTTTGAAAAGGAAGATCCTGATGGAAGGAAATTACCCCCGCTTTCCAACCTGGGGATGGGTTATGTGTTTGAAGAGCTGATACGGAAGTTTAATGAGGAAAACAACGAAGAAGCGGGGGAACACTTCACTCCAAGAGAAGTGATTGACTTGATGACGCACATCGTTTTTGACCCTATCAAAGACAAACTGCCTCCCGTCATGACCATTTACGATCCTGCATGTGGTTCGGGTGGGATGTTGACCGAATCCCAAAACTTCATCAAAGACGAAGAAGGAGCCATCCGAGCAATGGGAGATGTATATCTCTATGGCAAAGAAATCAATGACGAGACCTATGCCATTTGTAAGTCGGATATGATGATCAAAGGCAACAACCCTGAAAATATCCGGGTGGGATCTACACTTTCAACGGATGAATTTTCAGGACACACCTTTGATTTTATGTTGTCTAACCCCCCTTATGGGAAGTCTTGGGCAAGTGAGGTCAAATACATCAAAGACGGCAAAGACATAATTGACCCCCGATTTGTAGTCTCTCTGAAAGATTACTGGGGCAATGAAGAAGAAGTGGACGCTACGCCAAGGTCATCGGATGGGCAATTACTATTCTTGATGGAAATGGTCAACAAAATGAAGCCTTTAAGCCAAAGTGAGCATGGTTCCCGAATTGCCTCGGTGCATAATGGTTCCAGCTTGTTTACAGGTGATGCAGGTGGCGGGGAAAGTAATATTCGAAGACACATCATAGAGAATGATTGGCTGGACTGTATTGTCCAATTGCCCAATAATTTGTTTTACAATACGGGTATAACTACCTACATCTGGTTTTTGACCAATAATAAGCCGGCAACCGACAAGGGAAAGTCATTTTAATCGATGCCTCCCAGCGCTTTGCCAAGCTTCGAAAAAATCTGGGTGCCAAAAACTGTGAACTGACTGCTACGCATGTCCGTGAAATTCAGGATGCGTATTTGAATTTCACAGCAATCGAGCGCAAGAATGAAGATGGACTAGCTGCCAAGGTTTTTAACAATACTGATTTTGGGTATTACAAAGTAAGCATTGATCGGCCGGCAAGACTGAAAGCCCAATTCACAGCCCAGCGCATAGCCGATCTGCGCTTTGATAAATCACTGAGAGAACCCATGCAGTGGGCTTACGAAACTTTTGGCGAAAATGTGTATACCGATATCAAAGCCCTTGAAAAGGAAATCTTGGAATGGTGCGAGAAAAGCGGTTTAGACTTGAATGCCAAAAAGCGTAAAGAACTTACTTCCAAAGCCACTTGGCAAAAGCAAAAAGATTTGCTGGAAATAGCTATCCTACTTTTAGAAAAAGTAGGTATTGATGAATACGATGATTTTAATGTATTCAGCGCCAAAGTGGACGGAGTCCTGAAAACTGAAAAAATCAAACTCTCTGCAAGCGAAAAAAAATCAGATTTATGGAGCCGTCACTTGGTACGATGAAACCGCAGCAAAGGTCATTAAGAAAATAGAAAAGCTCAGTGGAGATAAATTGGACCAGCTTTTACAGCATTTAGATTGTACGGTAGCCCAACTGCCTGATTTTGGTTATTTCCCCAATGGTAAAGCCAATGAGTACATTATTTACGAAACCCAATCCGACCTGAGGGATAGTGAAAATGTACCTTTGAATGAAAGCATACATGCATATTTTCTACGGGAGGTAAAACCGCATGTTCCCGAAGCTTGGATTGATTTGGACAAAACCAAAATTGGCTACGAGATCAGTTTCAACAAATACTTCTATCAGCACAAGCCTTTACGAAGTCTAGAAGAGGTAAGTGCCGAGATTTCAGCTTTGGAAGAGGAAAGCGAAGGCTTGATTATGGATATTTTGAAAATGTAGTCGCTGTGAAAAATGAAATCATTCTATATCAGTCAGATGAGTTACCACAACATATTGAGGTAAGGTTAGATGAAGCCAATGAGACTTTTTGGTTATCACTCAATCAGATAGCTGATCTTTTTGAAAGGGATAAATCTGTCATATCTAGACACCTGAAGAATATTTTTAAGGATCATGAATTAGATAAAAATTCAGTTGTTGCATTTTTTGCAACAACTGCTGCTGATGGTAAAACTTATAATGTGGAACATTTTAATTTAGATGCCATCCTTTCTGTAGGCTACAGAGTGAATTCAAAACGAGGAACTCAATTTAGGGTTTGGGCAAGTAAGGTTTTAAAAGATTACCTGATGAAAGGCTATGCCCTAAACCAACGGATAGACAGAATAGAAAGCAACTATGAGAACCTGAGCAAAGAAGTGCAACAGATTTCTTTACAGCTGAAAACACATGAACTACCAAACCAAGGCATTTTCTTTGATGGGCAAATCTTCGATGCTTATGTCTTTGCCTCTAACATCATCAAAAAGGCGAAGAAGGAAATCATACTGATTGACAATTACATCGATGAAAGCACCCTTACCCATTTGGCCAAAAAAAGCAAAAAAGTAAAGGTGCTTTTATACACGAAAACTTTGAGCAAACAATTGACCCTCGACCTCCAAAAAGCCAACCAACAATTCGGCAATAGCTTTGAACTCCGTGAGCTAAAAGCAAGCCACGACCGTTTTTTGATAATTGACCAAAAGGAATTGTACCATTTGGGAGCTTCCTTAAAAGACTTAGGGAAAAAGTGGTTTGCCTTTTCGAAGATGGATGGATTGACCCAAATGATTTTAACCCAATTAAATTCAGACCAATGACCATAACAGCTACAAATACAACATTTCAAAAATACCCTGCTTACAAGGATTCGGGGGAATATTGGCTAGCAGAAATACCAACGCATTGGGAAATTAAAAAACTAAAACATGTTTTTCAAGAAAAGAAAAAGGTGACAAATCCAGAGTTGCCATGTGGCTCTATAAGCTTTGGGAAAGTTGTCTATAAGGATGACGAGAAAATTCCAGAATCAACGAAAGCATCTTATCAAGAAGTTCTAGCAGGAGAATATCTAGTAAATCCGCTAAATCTAAATTATGACTTAATAAGCTTGAGAATAGGTCTATAACATATCAATGTTGTTGTAAGTTCAGGATACATAGTTTTGAAAAACGCAATTGAATTGGATAAATCATACTTCAATTATTTACTTCATCGGTATGATGTTGCATACATGAAACTTTTAGGTTCAGGAGTTAGACAAACAATCAGTTTCAATCACATCGCCAATAGTTTATTGGTTTATCCTCCCATTCAAGAACAAACCGCCATCGCCACTTTCCTTGATGATAAAACCGCCAAAATAGACCGTGCCATTACCCAAAAGGAAAAGATGATCGCCTTGCTCAAAGAACGCAAGCAGATTATCATTCAAGATTTGGTAACCAAAGGTCTGAACTATGATTTGTGTGATGATTTTGATTTAGCTGATTCTGATTCAAAAAATCAAAGTCCATCAACCAATCATAAAAAATCAAAGTTCAGACGAATGAAAGACAGCGGAGTGGGATGGATTGGGGAGATACCGGAGTGGTGGGAGGTGAAGAAAATAAAACATCTTGTTAAAAACTCCTTTAGTGGGGGAACTCCCTCCACAGACAAAATTGAATTCTGGGATGGAGGAATACCATGGATTTCATCAGTAGATATTAAAAGTGATTTTTTATCCAAAACTAATAGAGAGATTTCGGAAAAAGGATTGAAACGTTCTTCATCTAATATTGCTCCCAAAGGGTCAGTAGTATTTGTAACAAGGTCTGGAATTTTGCAGCACACTTTTGCACTTTCAATACTACTTAAGGACATGGCGATAAATCAGGATATTAAGTGCTTGATTTTTTCAGAACTTCTTTACGCGCCTTATTTTCTCAGATTAATTCAAGGAAATAACTCGAAAATCCTTACTGAAACAAGACAACAAGCAGCAACGGTGGATAGTATTAATATGGATTCATTCTTCAATCTGCCAATTCCAATTCCCCCAAAAGATGTACAAACCGCCATTGTCGCCCACATTGAAACCCAATCTGCCAAGATAGATCAAGCGATAAGTTTGCAGGGGCGACAGATAGAGAAATTAAAGGAATTTAAATCAACGCTGATAGATGGGGCTGTGACGGGGAAGATAAGGGTGTCTGAACTATGATTTGTTTGATTTATTGATTTTTGTGATTTCTTCTTATATATTATGAATTAGAGTAGTCATAGGATTCTGCCTCAGGCTTTAATGTTAATAATCAACTGATTTGAAATGATTAAGGAACAGTATAAATTTTCTGATTTAACCTCCCAAATTATTGGAAGCGCTATGAAGGTGCATTCAGCTTTGGGTAATGGATTTCAGGAAGTCATTTATCAACGAGCTTTAGAAATTGAAATGACGGATGAGGGCATAAGCTTTAAAAGAGAGTATAACATACCTGTTTATTACAAAAATCAGCAAATAGGCACCAGAAGAGTCGATTTTTTGGTAGAAGGGATCATTGCGGTAGAGCTGAAGGCGCTTGTTCAACTGGAGGATGTACATTTGGCACAAGCGATCAATTACCTGGAAGCTTATGATTTAGAAATAGGGCTTCTGATCAATTTCGGCGCAAAATCATTGCAATTTAAAAGGGTACAAAACAAAAAGTTCAATCAAAAGAATCAGGGTAATCCAAAAATCAAATAAATCAAAGTTCTGACAATGAGTCCAAGTAAAACCAACGAAGCAGCCCTAGAAGCCGCCATAGAAAAAGCCCTAACAGGTTCTCCCCTAGAAGAACAAGGCGGAGATGCCAGCCTAGTTTCTGAACCTCATGCGATCTATCGTGCTGGCAATGGTTTTTACATGGGAGATGCCAATGACTTCAATCCAAAATATGCTTTGGATGAAGTACGGTTTTGGCATTTTTTGGAAAATACACAGGAAGAAGAGTTGGGTAAACTCAAACGGTCAGCAGATTGGAAGCTTAAGATAGTGGAGCGCTATGACCGTATGATCAAGAAATATGGGATACTTCGATTGCTCCGCAAAGGCTTGGAAGTAGAAGATGCCCACTTCACTTTGCTCTATCAAGTTCCGATGTCAAGCAGTAGTCAGGCTGTAAAAGCTAATTTTGAAAAGAATGAGTTCAGCGTAACTCGCCAAGTTCGATATAATATCGACAATCAGCAGGAAGAAATTGACATGGTGGTTTTTATCAATGGCATGCCCATCGCCACACTGGAACTCAAAAATGCCTGGACCGGGCAAACAGCCAAGAGTCATGGCATCCGTCAATACAAGAAAGATAGAGATATTCGTCAGCCATTGCTGCAGTTTGGCCGATGCGTGGTGCACTTTGCAGTTGATACCGATGAAGTATATATGTGTACCAAGTTAGATGGGGATAACTCTTTCTTTCTACCGTTTAACAAAGGCAACAATAATGGCAAAGGAAATCCTGTTAACCCATTTGGGCATCGGTCTTCCTACCTGTGGGAGGAGATTTTTACGAGAGAGAGTTTGGCTACTATTATTCAACATTTCGTGAGGTTTGATGGAAAATCTACAGATCCATTAGGAAAAAGAACCCTATATTTTCCTCGCTATCATCAATTGGATGTTGTTCGGAAATTACTCAATCATGCTTCCAAAAATGGCGTAGGCCATACCTACTTGATTCAACATTCGGCAGGTTCTGGCAAATCAAATTCCATCACGTGGGCAGCCTATCAGCTGATAGAGACTTATCCAGAAAGGGATGATTTGCCCGGTTCAAAAGGGGTTCAAAACCCCCTATTTGATTCGGTAATTGTAGTTACCGATAGGCGTTTGCTTGACAAACAGTTGCGCGAAAATATCAAAGAATTCTCCGAAGTTAAGAATATCGTTGCCCCAGCCTTTTCATCTCGAGATTTGAAAGAGAGTTTGGAACAAGGCAAGAAAATCATCATTACCACCATTCAGAAATTCCCATTTATTGTAGATGGCATAGCAGACCTCAGCGACAAGCGATTTGCAGTTATTATTGACGAGGCCCACAGTTCACAGAGTGGGACAGCAGCCGGCAAGATGAATGAGGCTATGGGAAAGAATTACATCGAAGACCCCTTCGACAAAGCTCAGGGCGAGGAGGAAGAAGATGGCCAAGATATCATTTTGAAAGCCATGCAAGCCCGAAAAATGAAGGGCAATGCATCTTACTTGGCATTTACAGCAACCCCAAAAAATGCCACATTGGAACGATTTGGGACAAAGCAGGAAGATGGCAGCTTCAAACCTTTTCATCTGTACTCCATGAAGCAGGCCATTGAAGAAGGCTTTATTTTGGATGTTTTAGCCAATTACACCACCTATAAAAGCTACTATGAAATAGAAAAGTCCATTCAAGACAACCCCTTGTTTGACACCAAAAAAGCACAGAAAAAGCTCCGTGCTTATGTGGAGCGACACAAGCAAACCATAGCTACCAAGGCCGAAATCATCATGGAGCACTTCATCACCAAAGTGTACAACACCAAGAAGCTCAAAGGGAAGGCGAAAGCGATGGTGATTACACAAAACATTGAATCTGCTATCCGCTATT
The DNA here is from genome assembly GCF_054166705.1 of Nitritalea sp. Classification (NCBI taxonomy): domain Bacteria; kingdom Pseudomonadati; phylum Bacteroidota; class Cytophagia; order Cytophagales; family Cyclobacteriaceae; genus Nitritalea; species Nitritalea sp. The sequence continues at coordinate 82,759 of NZ_JBSZCV010000019.1, read as the reverse complement.
TTTTGGCCCTCAACCAAATCATTCATGACAAAGGGATGCCTTTCAAAATAGCCATTGCCTTTTCGGGTAAGAAAACAGTGGATGGAATTGAATATACAGAAGCCGATTTAAATGGATTTGCAGAAAAGGATACAAGAGACCACTTTGATTCTGATGATTATCGGATGTTGGTTGTTGCCAATAAATACTTGACTGGTTTTGATCAACCCAAGCTTTGTACCATGTATGTGGACAAAAAGCTACAAGGAGTTTTAGCCGTTCAAGCATTAAGCCGTTTAAATCGTGCAGCCGATAAATTGGGGAAGAAAACTGAAGATTTGTTTGTGCTGGACTTTTTCAATGATGTGGATGAAATTAAACTCTCCTTTGATCCATTCTATACGTCCACTTCACTTAGTGGAGCGACAGATATCAATGTTTTACATGAATTGAAAGGGACTTTGGATGATGTGGGTGTTTATGAATGGGAAGAAGTAGAAGACTTTGTAAGTAAGTATTTTGAAGGTGTAGACGCGCAACAACTGAGTCCCATCATCGATACAGCCGCCGATCGCTTCAATGCAGCATTGGATTTGGAAGACGATGAAAAGGCAGACTTCAAAATCAAAGCGAAGCAGTTTGTGAAGATATACGGACAAATGGCTTCCATCATGCCCTATGAGGTATTGCCTTGGGAAAAGTTGTTTTGGTTTTTGAAATTCCTGATTCCTAAATTGATTGTCAAGACTAAGGAAGATGAATTGATAGATGAATTGTTGGAATCTGTTGATTTATCGACCTATGGCTTAGAAAGAACCAAGCTCAACTACACCATTGGATTAGACGATTCGTCAACCGAATTGGATCCACAAAACCCTAATCCAAGAGGTGCCCATGGAGGCAGTGAAGAAAAAGATCCCTTAGATGAAATCATCAAATCATTCAATGACCGATGGTTTCAATGTTGGGATGCTACACCGAAAGATCAGCGGGTGAAATTCATATCGATCAGCAGACATATTCAAGCCCACCCAGATTTTAAAACCAAAGTAGCTGATAATAGAGATTCTCAGAACCGGGACTTAGCCTTTAAGAAAATTTTAGATGAGGTAATGGGGCAGCAGCGGAAAAAGGAGCTGGAGTTGTATAAATTGTATGCAAAGGACGAATCTTTCTACCAGGCCTTATTTGATACTATGAAACGGATGATCAACCTCTCCAAATAAAATAAATTGATAAGGCAAAGCGTGAGATAAGTAAATCAAACCATAAGCCTCCCCCACACCCTAAAATCACACCCTGACAGTTCAGGGCCCGTAAAAAGTCGAAAAACCCCTAGCGCTCTACAGCCGTTTAAGTAGCAGAAAATGATTACCTTGTATTCCTATGCTTCGATTTCCCAAAACCCTGCTCCTCCTGACCCTTTCCCTGCTGGCAGCCTGCGGCTGGCAAGAACCAGATAACCCGCCCCCCTTTCCGGATACGCCCCAACAGCCCTTCCTGCCCGAACAAATCGATAGCACCTACTACATCGCCGGACATCAAATTTTTTCCAAAAACCTCGGCCCCATCACTCCGAATGGCGTAAATGCCATGCAGTCCTTCGGACTCGTGGACCAAACACTCATGGATGCCTGGAACATCCAAATCGTACGCGAATTTATCGGTAACTTCAACGAACAGCCTTTGGCCGGAGGCCCAGTCCAAGGAACGGATGGCGCCTGGCTGCACCCCCTACAAACAATCGTGGATGCCAACCGCCAGCATGGACGCATCACCATCCTCTGCCCCTTCGGCTGGGTGGATGCGCAGGGAAAACAAACACTGCTCACCGGAAGAAATCCCTCCGACCAAAACTTCTACCCAGACTACTTAATACGCCTTCGTGCACTGGCAGAACAGTTTAAAGGACAGCCCGACGTCTGGATAGAGGTCTGGAACGAGCCCTACCACTGGAATAATGCCAATGCCTACAGCCATGAGCGCTGGCTGCGCGATATGAGCGAAATGAGTGATGCCCTCCGCGCTGTGCCTGACTTTACAAATATCATCCTCATCCCCGGAAATGAACAGGGCCAGTCCGAAGAAGCGCTCCTCGAAAAAGGCCATCAGCTGCTGGAAGGTCGCTACAACCTGCTCTTTGATCTGCATGCCTATGAGAAATGGACGGAAAATAGCAGCCAGCAAGCCATCGAAGCCCGCTTCCGTAGACTCCAAGAGGCCGAGCTGCCCTTCCTCATCGGTGAATTGGGCGTGCTGAATGTTGGCCAAGCACTGCCTGTGGCCCCCTTCCTAGCCGCTAGCACACGCATGCAAGTACCCGTACTGGCTTGGCTCTGGAACGACAACACCCCCTACCCGAATGCCCTGCGCCAAGCCGATGGAAGCCCACATGCCGATCAGGCCAACAACTTCTGGGGCGAGCGCATCTACGACTATTTGCTCCAAAACAACCTAAACGAGACCCCATGAAAGCCATCTGGAACCAAGAAATCATCGCCGAGTCCGACAGCACCGTACAGGTAGAAGGCAACCATTACTTCCCTGCCCACAGCTTGAAGCAGGCCTTTTTCCAACCCTCCGACACCCATACCACTTGCCCCTGGAAAGGGGTGGCCTCCTATTATCATGTAGTAGTAAACGGTGAGGTCAACCAGGACGCCGCTTGGTTCTACCCCGAAACCAGGCCCGCCGCCGCGAACATCCAAGGATATGTCGCCTTCTGGAAAGGGGTAGAGGTACGGCCCTAAAGCCAAGCCACCTAAATAGCAGTTCCCTGCTCCGCCGCAGCATCTGGGCTCCCCGCCTGAAGCAATGGCAACGTAAAGACCCACATAAGGCCCGATTGTAACTTCAGTTTTTTCAATAGCACGCTCCAGCTCCTATGGCATAGCTTCCCTCTAGAGAAGTGATTAACACCTTTCTTTATAGTTATAAAAAGAATAACTACATTATAAATGCTTTATTTTTTGCCCGTATCGGGCAATATTCTTTCGTGCAAAAACCAACCTCTTCCTAGCGCCATCCGTAAACTAGATTAATTCGATAGACAATTGTAAAAAGTCTGTCCGCATGTATTACTTTTGGTTTTTAACCCCAATGCTTATGGCTACCTTCCAGCACCAAAATCTCCTTCAAAAGGCCTTGCTCACGCTCCTTATGGCCCTTATGCTAGCCCCCTTTAGCCTACTACAGGCACAGGATGTCATCCAGATCCGTGGCGTGCTGCAGCGCAACTTCGGAGAACATAGCGCCGGCGATACCGTCCGCCTGTTTACCAAGAGGAAAAACCCGTCCAATCCTCAGGTCTATCAGTATGGCCTCACCTCCAATAACAGCCGTCGCTACATCTCCGAAGAACACGTCTTGCTCCTGGACACCGACTTGGACTTTTGGGAAGCCCGCTGGTTCGAAGAGCGCGGGCAGGCCATCCAAAAAGCCGGCTGGGAACAGGACAAGCGCCAGGAGCTCTTCGAAGATGCCATGGACTATTACAAGACCGCCAAAAACAATGGCCTTATCTTCGAAAATGAATTTTTAAGCGACTATATGTATCAGTTGCTCTACTTCATCCACCCCACCCCCATCCTAAAAGAACAGGAGCGCAACCTCAGCTTGCTCCTTTTGAAAAGCCCTGAGGCAGCCACCTTTGCTTTCGATAATGGCCTGATTGTCATCACGACAGGGCTACTGGCGGGCCTGAACACTGAAAAGGAATTGGCCACCGTCCTAGCCGAGAATATCAGTCATGTGGTGCTGGAGCATAATTTGGTGAATTTTAATAGAGCTCTGCGCCGGGAGCGCAATGCCCGAATATGGGGCGCCGTGGCCGCGGCAGCCGTTACCACTGCCATGGCTGTGGATGAGGTAAAAACCGGGCGCTGGCAAGACTATGGAGCCGCCATAGATTTCGGAAATGCCATTTACTTCGTGGCTTCCGACACACGCCAAAACATCGGCGCTTCTTATGATAATGAACAGCAGTTGGTTGCACGCCGTTTTGCCCTGCGCTTCCTGCGGGAATACCCTGAAGTGTTAACCCTCGACGATACAGAATTCCTCTACCAAATCGCCCCCGCCGTCAGCCAACATGCCGTGGAGCTTTATGCGCTGAAAAATTACGACCAGTCTGCCCGCCTCTTGCAGCGCCTGGAACAAAACGGCTTGGCTACCGATCAAGATTACCTCTTGATGAGCAAGATTTTGCGCCGGCAGGCGCATGACCGCGAAAGCAATCAGCTCGCCATGGACTACCTGATGCTCGCCAAGCAAAAAACGATGCGCCCATGGCCGGAAATCTATAAGGAAGAGGGCCTGCTGCAGCTACGCCTAGGCCAAAAAGAAAAGGCCCGCAGCGCTTTCGAGACCTACCGCGAGTTTTTGATCGCCGCGGATCAGGAGCAGCCTTCCGAGTTTTTCCAGACCGAGATGCGAAATGTAGAGCAGTTTCTGCAGCGCTCCGGAAACCGCATCCGCCTCGGTGATGCGCCGACTGCCGCTCCTGACGCCCCCATACTTCCTGAAAAAGCCGAGGATGCCGCCCGCCCCCAGCAGTCGGAACAAAAATCCGAAGAGGCGCAGCAAAACAGTGCAGGCTCCGCGGAGGAAGCATAGCCTCTCCTCTCAAGACCTGCCCGCACCCTTACGGATGCTGGCGTGCGGGGTAGGCGATCTTAAGCAGCTGCCCCTGAAAGCCCGAACCGCTGCTGCTGTAGGCATCCGTCCGGACGATATAGTAGCCCGGTTCCTTTAAGGCCGTGGTCTGAAGCCAAGCCCCTCCTCCCATGCGATGCTGCGGAAGAGGGGCTTCGTTTTGACCACGAAAGCCCTGCACCCTTCCGACTGAGCCATTGGCCAGCAGCCAGGTGCCTTCCTCCGGGCAGGCGGTACAGTACGCCACCGCGCCCGGCGCAAAAGGCGGAAAGCCCAAAGAGCGCCCTTGCCCCTGCTTCCAAGACGTCAGCCCGGAATGACGTATCAAGACCGTCTCTGTCAGCCGATCCACCAGCATCCAAAAGGGGTCCGGCTCCTCCTCGAAAGGTGCCAAGACCTGTGGCATCTCTGCAGCCCCGCCTAGCGCTAACAGGCCACGCTGGCCCCCACCCGTTCCGTAAGCAAAGAACCCTTTGCCGCCAGGCCGCACCTGAGGAAAGCGGAGCTGAGCAATAAAGCGCTGCGCATCCTCCTGCGCAGGGTGCGGAAACACCCGATGCCCCCCCTGTGTCTCCATGAATAGCCAGCCTTCAAAATCCGTCCCCGGGGCTTCCACCGACAGCAGGCCATTCCCCGCCGCATCGATGGCCAGTGCCACCGCAAAAAAACGAACTCCTTCCATAAAACCCGTCTCCGGTAGCAAGACCTCTTGGACCTGCTGCCCGCTGCCCGGATTAAAGAGGCGAAGGCCCCGCTGGGTACTCACATACAGCAAGCCATTAAAAGGATTAAAGGCCAGGTCGTACACCTCCTCGCCCGGCTGCAGGGAGAAGGAAAACTTTTTCTCCACCTCCATGCGCGTGAAATCAAGCAGCTGCACAGTGGCCGGATCGCGGGTCAGCACCCACTGCTTGTCCTGGATGGGATCTGTTTTCGTGTTCACAATCACTCCCTCGAAGGGCAGCACCTCCTCATAAAAGCGCGCCTCCACATTTTCTTGGTAGCGATTGCCAAATTCATCGGAATAGTCCACCACGAAAGCATAGCTTCCCCCGATGCCTGCGCAGCCGTAGGAATAAAAAAGTGCCCGCTGGTCTTCGGAAGTGGTCCAGGGGACAAAGGTCGGAATGCAGCCTGTGTGGAGGGCACGAATTTCCTCCACCTCCACCGCCGCGGTGAACTGCAACCAGAACCCGGCGGGGCGCTCCTGACTTTCGTCACCATAATCCAGCTGCCCCACCGCTACACGCACGGGAGCAGGCTGCTCCAGTTCGAGGGTGACCTGCGTAGCACCCGAACTTATCAGGATACGCGCCTGGCGGGGCTCCTCGCCCGCGTTCGCATCGAATTGCATGCGAACGGGCGCATTTCCAGAGCCACTCGGGGAGAGCAGCCGCAGCCAGGGGCTGTCCGAGCTGGCCACCCAGGCGCCGGAAGCTTCCAGCCTCATCTCCTCCTGCCCGGCAAAAACGGGCAGGCGCAGAAAAGACTCCTCCAGCGTGAGCGTACCCGACTCCGCTTGCAGCTGCAGGTCTAAGGTCTGCACGACTTGCGCCGTGATCTGCACGGGAAAGGTCTGCTCCGCATAAAAAGGGTGCTTGATCTCCAGGGAGTAGCTCCCCGCTGGAATTTGCTCGAAAAGATAGGCTCCCGAGCTGCCCGTCTGTGTGCTGCGCTCGAATCCCGCCGCGAACAGCCGCAGCTGAACGGCATCCAGCGTCTGCCCGCCCTCATCCCGGACGATGCCCGCTAATTTACCTTGTGTAAGTGGGTCTTCCGCCGTCTCACGGCAGGCACCCAGCAGCAGCAGGCCTGCCAATAGCAGTCCCAGCAGGCTTGACATGTGTTTAGAAGTTTTCACAAAAAATACTTGTAAAATTTTTCACCAAGCTAAAAAAAATTCTTTGCAAAACACTATATTGCACCAAGAAAAATTTTACCCATGCGCCTAAAAACACTTTTTTACAAAATCATCTTTGGGACACTCCCTTTGATTCTTCTTTTGGGCTGCGGCCCTGAAGACAAGCCCCTCGGACAGGGCGTGCTCAGCATCAGTGACACCCAGCTCTATCTGGAGCATCGCGCCGATACCCGCACCCTCACCCTACGGAATACTGGTTCCGGACCCCTCACCTGGGAGATAAAAAGCAGTGCCCCCTACCTACTGGCCAGCCCGTTTTCGGGCACTTTAAAGGCCGGACAGGAGGTCAGCGCCCAGATCCGAACTTTAGCCGAAGCCGTGCCCCAAAACCCAGAGGAATTTCTACGCCTTTTCGTCGTGCAGGACGGAGATCAGGTGACCCCCATCCCCACATTAGTCAATCCTCAGTCCGACCGGCAGCGCAGCATCAGTGCCCAGCTTACGCATGCGCTATACGACTCTACACGGCAGCGCATCATCGCCTCCACGAAGCAGGCCGAGCTGCTGCTCATTCATCCAGAAACAGGGGCCATCCAGCGTGTTTCCCTACCGGAGCCTGCCCATCGCATCGCCCTCAGCCCATCGCATGAACTGCTGGCGCTTGCCTTCCCCTCCAGCGTAGGACTCTACGACCTGCGCCAGATGACAATGCGCACAAAAGACCCGCTGCCCTTTCGCCCCTTCGATGTCGCCGTGAGCAACAGCGGTTGGCTATACCTTTCGGACGACCTCTTCAATCACTCCTCCCTTTTCGCCTTAAGCCCCTCCCCTACCGATCGCCAGCTACAGGAATTCGAAGGGTATTTCGGACAGGGCCGCCTGATCCAGCACCCCTCCGGCAAAGACCTCCTGCTGGCCAGCACCGTGATCAGCCCTTCGAATATCACCAAGTTCAACATCCAAGAGGGGGCACCGCGCTACCGCTACCAAAACCCCGTACATGGAGGGCCACCCTTCGCTGGCATGGTCTGGTTCTACCCGGGTGGACAGCGCTTTATTAGCCGCGCCGGCCATGTCTTTCAGTGGACAGAAAACCGCAGCACCGACCTGGCCTTCCTCTTTTCCCTGCGTGCGCCTCATGGAGAGTTTCAGTCCCTGGGCTTCAGCCATATCACGATAGCCCCGCGTCGTGGCCGCATCCTAGGCGTTTATGACATGGGCGTCTACCGTTTTGGACAGCTAAATGGCACCGCCCCGCAGCTCTGGCACTACAGCATGAATAATGAACTGCTGCACCTCGACACGCTGCGCACCTTCCTCCCCGATCCGGATGGGCAGCGCCTGGTGGCGCAAAAAATGGACGTCGTACTTAGCTTCCTTTCGCCCGATCAGCAGCAAATTTACCTGCTCGAGGCCAGTTATCCCCATGAGCGGCAGCCCGAGTCGCGGCATTTCTTCCCTGAAAATGCCCACTGGAGCTTGCGGACCATCCCCTTGCGCTAGCCCCCCTGCTACATCTTTTCAGTGGCAGAGTACGTATATACAAATATGAAACGAAAGCTAAACCCTCTTTTTATAGGTCTTTTCGCCCTGATTTTCTTCGCCTGCCAGCCGAACAGTGAGGCTGCGGGGAAGGGTGCAGGGAATGATGCAGGTCCATTGGCGCCGAGCGCCAAAGCTCCCGACCACAGCTCCTTTACCACCTTGCTGCAGCGCCACGTGGACCGCGAAGGCATGGTTAATTATAAAGGATTTATCCGAGACATGGCCGCGCTGGACCAGTATCTCGAGACGCTAAGCCGTACTGCGCCGGATAAAAAAACCTGGTCCGAAGCCGAGCAGATTGCCTACTGGATTAATGTCTACAATGCCTTCACCATCAAGCTGATCGCAGACAACTACCCCGTGAAGAGCATCCAGGACTTGCACCCCAAGGTAAAAATTCCGCTGGTCAACACAGTCTGGCATAAGAAATTCTTCCAGATCGGTGGCGAAGACATGTCGCTAGATCAGGTGGAGCATAAAATCCTGCGCAAGGAGTTCGAGGAGCCCCGCATTCACTTTGCGATCAACTGTGCTTCTTACTCCTGCCCGCCGCTCATGAATGCCGCTTTTACGGCAGAAAATTTGGACAAGGAGCTGGACAAAATGACACGCGCCTTCATAAATGACCCGAAGCGAAATAAAATCACAAAAGACCGTGCCGAGCTTTCGAAGATTTTCTCTTGGTTCACGGGCGATTTTACCAAGAATGGGAATTTAATTGCGTATATTAACCGCTATTCGAAGGTGAAGCTGGAGCCTAAGGCGAAAATCAGCTACATGGAGTACGATTGGTCATTAAATGAGCAGAAAAAATAAGCATTTGGTCGTCATCGGGAACGGAATCGCGGGAGCTACCTGCGCACGCCACGTTCGCCGCTATGATCCAGACATACGGATTACGCTAATCTCAGAGGAAAGCCCCCATTTTTATTCACGCACGGCGCTGATGTACATCTACATGGGGCACATGACCTATGCGCATACCAAGCCCTATGCAGATGACTTCTGGCCAAAAAACCGCTTGGAGCTCTTGCAGACGCGTGTGGAGTCTGTCCATCCGAAAGAAAAAGTGCTACGCTTACAGGGGCATGAAAGCCCCTTTTCTTATGATCGTTTAGTCATCGCAACAGGCTCCCGCCCACGCCCACTCCCTGTTCCGGGTGCTGAAGGGCCAGGCGTGCAGGGCTTGTACCACCTCCAAGATCTGGAGCGCCTGGAAGCCATGAGCCCCTATCTGAAGCAGGCCGTCCTTATCGGCGGCGGCTTGATCGGCGTCGAGTGGGCCGAAATGCTCCTGAGCCGGGGCGTAGCCGTCCATTTCTTGGTGCGAGAAAAGCATTTTTGGAACAATGTACTCGATGCCCGTGAAGGGCAGCTCCTCGACCGGCACCTCCGCGAGCATGGCGTGCAGCTGCACCTGGAAACCGAAGCGAGCGAAATCCTGCGGGATGCAGCCGGGCAGGTAAAGGCGGTGCGCACCTCAGGGGGAGAACTACTCCCGGCCCAGCTGGCGGGCATTAGCATCGGCGTGCAGCCCAACATCGATTTCTTGACAGGCAGCGGAATCGAAACCGCCCGTGGGGTGCTTGTCGACGCTTTGAATCGGACCTCCGTGGAAGACGTCTACGCCATCGGCGACTGTGCCGAGTTTCGGGAAGCCCCTGCGCCAGGGCGCAAAACCCTGGAGCAAGTCTGGTACACAGGCCGCATGCAGGGAGAGGCCCTCGCCCACACGCTTTGCCACCCCCAGCAGCCCAGCCCCTATACCCCAGGTCCCTGGTTTAACTCGGCCAAGTTCTTCGATATCGAATACCAAACCTATGGCGATGTGCCTGCCCAGCTTCGCGAAGGGGAGCAGGACTTCTACTGGGAGCACCCCAGCGGGAAAATTGCCTTGCGCCTGCTCTTCAGTCAAGACCACACCGCCGAAGGAGGACCTCGCTTTTTAGGAGTAAACAGTTTCGGCTGGCGTCTGCGGCACGCCTATTTCGATCAAGCGCTGCGCGCGCGTTACCCCATCATGCGCGTGCTGGAGGAGCTAGAGTCCGCCTCCTTCGATGCGGAGTTCAGCCCTGTCCATGCCCCTGCCGTTCGCGCTGCCTTCCGTGCAGCTACAGGCCTTTCGGTCCGTGAACCACGAAAAAAATCATTCTTCAGCTTTCTCTTTTCCTCATGACCTTCCTCCAAAAAACCGGCACGCTGCTCGTACTTATCGGGTTGGGGCTATTTACCTACATGCTCTTTCAAGGCAGCTACCGCCTGGAGCGGGAGGCAGCAGCGTCCGTCATCAAAGACATCCATCAGGAAGCTCTGCTGCCCCTTCTAGAACCTCTTTACGGACAGGAGTACCCCTCCACCCATGCTTTTTTAGCTGCCTATGACGCTCTTTTTGAACCGTATAACCAAGCGCTGAAACAAGAGGAACGCTGGGACGAGGTGATCTGGGACGACTACCACTTTGCGCTCAGCCGCGCCTCCGCCTCCGGAGCAGCGGTAGAGCAGCCCTGGCGCTGGCTGGCCCTGACGGTAGGGCTAATGGTGCTGGGCGGCCTACTGTATATACTCCCCCTCCACCGAGGAGAACCTGCCGGCATTAAAAATAACGGCATCTTCTTCTCTTCCATGAAAAACAGAGGGATCCTCGGCATCCTGACGGGCAGCTACTTGATCAGCTTTTATGTGATCCTCTACTGGTTTCCCGCCTACATGACGCAGGCGGTATCTATGGTGGATCCCCTTTCGAAGGCCTTTTCCGGAAATCCCGCCTCCCAGTGGTTCTTATACGGTTTCCTCTATACGCTGATCATCCTAGTGATGGGCATTCGGATGTTTCGCAAGTACCGACACAGTCGCTACCATAAGATACGCACCAGCTCGCTGATGTTTTTTCAGCTGGGCTTCGCCTTTCTGCTACCTGAAATTCTAGTGCTGCTCAACCAGCCCTGGTATGATTTTAAAAATATCTGGCCGCTGGACTACTCCTTTTTCTACTCCTACCGCTTGGAAGATATGTTGAGCTCCGGGGGCTTTGGGCTATTTATGCTTATCTGGGGCATTCTGCTCATCATCATCGCTGTGCCGGTTTTCACCTACTTCTACGGCAAACGCTGGTACTGCTCCTGGGTCTGCGGCTGCGGAGGGCTGGCTGAAACCGCCGGTGACCCCTACCGGCAGCTTTCGGATAAATCTTTAAAAGCCTGGCAGGTAGAGCGCTACCTCGTACACGGCGTTTTGGTTTTTGCAGTCGGGATGACTTTCGTAACTTTGGCCAATTACTTCAGCAGCTTTGAACTCTTAGGCTACGCCACGGATCAGTTGCACACTGCCTATGGCTTCCTCATCGGCTCGGCATTCGCCGGGGTGATCGGCACGGGCTTCTACCCTTTTATGGGGAACCGTGTCTGGTGCCGCTTCGGATGTCCGCTAGCCGCCTACCTAGGGCTCGTACAGCGCTTTAAATCGCGCTTTCGCATCACCACGAATGGAGGGCAGTGTATTTCCTGTGGCAACTGCTCCACCTACTGCGAGATGGGCATCGATGTGCGCTGGTATGCGCAGCGGGGTCAAAACATCGTGCGCTCTTCCTGTGTGGGCTGCGGTGTCTGTGCTTCCGTATGTCCACGCGGGGTGCTGAAGTTGGAAAATGGTGCTGAAGCGGGCCGCATCCAGGAGGAGCTGCCCATCATCATCGGAAATGATTCGATCAAGATAAAACAGTAACATGTTGCTCCTTTATATAGCCCTAGCGATCTACCTCTTGGCGATGAGCTTTGTGGCTTTTTACAGTCTGGCGCAGGCACACCTGCTGGGGCAGTTTTTTCGCTTCCGCCGTGGCTTCCGAGCGCCGGCAGCTTTGGCCGATGAGGCCCTCCCTACGGTCACCCTGCAGCTCCCGCTCTATAACGAGCGCTACGTGGTGCAGCGCCTGATGGCTGCAGTAGCAAGGCTGGATTATCCGCGGGAAAAGCTGGAGATTCAGCTCCTCGACGACAGCACGGACGATACGGGCGAACTCCTGCGTGAAGAGATGCGGCGCTATCCGGACGTACGCTTTCGTTATCTGCACCGAGAAAATCGAGTAGGCTTTAAGGCCGGGGCCCTGAAGGAAGGGCTGGCGCAAGCGGAGGGCGACCTGATCGCCATTTTCGATGCCGACTTCGTACCGGAGCCGGATTTTCTCCGCCGGATGGTACCCCATTTTCAGGATCCGGAGGTGGGCTTGGTCCAAAGCCGATGGACGCACCTAAACGAACATTACTCGCTTTTTACCCGTCTGCAGGCACTGGCGCTGGACACCCACTTTATGGTCGAACAGATGGGCCGAAATCAGGCCGGCGCCTTTATCAACTTTAACGGCACGGGGGGTGTCTGGCGCAAAGCCTGCATCTTGGATGCCGGCAACTGGGAGGCAGACACCCTCACGGAGGACTTGGACCTAAGCTATCGGGCGCAGCAGCGAGGCTGGCGTTTCGTGTACCGCCCCGACGTTCCTGCTCCTGCAGAACTCCCTCCGGTAATGGCCGCTATCAAGTCCCAACAGTTTCGCTGGACGAAGGGTGGCGCAGAGTGTGCGCGTAAGCATTTGCGAAATGTCTGGCAAAGCCCCGCACCACTGCTGACCAAGGTCCACGCTACGGCACACCTGTTGAATGCGGCCATCTTCATCGCCGTCCTGCTCACCGCCCTAAGCAGCATCCCCCTCTGGTGGGGCTTTTATGCGGGGCACATCCCCTTCGATCTGTATGCAGCGGCACTTTTCTTCCTGCTAGGCTTCGTGCTTATCGCGGCCGTCTATGCGGTGGCCAACTTTACGCTTAGTCCGAAAACCCCGGGAAGCCTGCTGCGCTTTTTCTACGAGCTTCCGCTGTTCCTTTCCGTCTCCATGGGGCTATCCCTGCACAATGCAGGCGCGGTCTGGGAGGGCCTGAGTGGAAAAAAATCCGCCTTTATCCGTACGCCTAAGTATAACCTAGCGGAGGGGCAGCGTGGGGCCTGGGCCCAAAATGTGTACCACCGCTTTCGCATTCCCCTGAGCACCTACGTGGAATTTGGCCTCTTTTTGGTATTCGGCGGCATGGTGCTGCTCGGCTGGTGGACCGGTACACGCGAGCTATTGCTCTTCCACGGCATGCTCTGCTTAGGCTTCGGTCTGGTCAGCATCGCCTCCTTCCGAAGCACCTAGCCCTGCCTCTACCTGAAATGAAAACTTTTTAGGTAGTCGCCACAAACTTGAACCCAAACGAAACCCCTATACATGCGAATAGACGTCCTAATCCCTGCTTATAACGAAGAAAATGCTGTCGGCCATGTGGTGCGGGCGCTGCCCAAAGATCTGGTGCGCCATGTTTTAGTTGTCAACAATGCTTCCCGCGACCGCACAAGGCAGGTAGCGGAGGAAGCGGGCGCCTTGGTGCTGGACGAGCCCCAAAAAGGCTATGGCAGAGCCTGCCTGAGTGGCATTGCTTATTTGCGCCAGCTGGAAAGCCCTCCCGACATCTTAGTCTTCATCGATGCAGACTTCAGCGACTACCCAGAGGAACTACCGCTGGTGGTGGCGCCCCTTCTGGATGGCAAAGCACGCATGGTTATCGGTTCCCGAGCCTTGGGCCGCCGTGAAAAAGGGAGCATGACCCTCCCCCAGCGCTTTGGCAACAAGCTCGCCACCTACTTGCTGCGCCGTGTATACGGTGCGAAATACACCGATTTAGGACCCTTTCGGGCGATCTTTTTTCAAGACCTCCTGGACTTGAATATGGTAGATGAGAATTTCGGATGGACCATCGAGATGCAAATTAAAGCATATCAGCAGGGGATGCGCCATGTGGAGGTGCCGGTGAACTACAAAAAACGGATCGGGGTCTCCAAAGTAAGTGGCACCGTCTCGGGTGTTATCGGGGCAGGTTATAAGATTTTATACACCTTATTTAAATACCGCCCCAAAAAATAAAGAATGCAGGCGAAAACCATTTTTCCGCCTGCATGTAATCGAAAAATCAGTAAGCTTCATCGAAAAAAAATGCGTTAGCTTTCGAGAGCAACTAACTTTACCCGTGTATCATGAAAAAGGAACCGATGTACGACTTTGGCTACCTACGAGAAATTACCGACCACGATCAGGAGTTGATGCAGCAGGTGGTGGACGAATTTTTACTGCTATGTGAGGAAAGCACTCATGCCTTCAGCCACGCGAGTAGCGCACAAGACCCCGCGATGCTCTATACCTTTGCCCATAAAATCAAACCGAACCTGGTGATGCTAGGGGTTCCGAAATCACTGGTGCAGGAGGTGGTATACCTAGAGGCTTCCGGCAAAGGAGCCACTTGGACAGAAGAACTTCAAACACGAATCGAACAGGTGGTCAGTCTCTTGCATGTCCTGAGACGGGAGCTAGCTGCTGCTACACTTTGAATGAGATACCTCTCGTTTTTCCCTATCACATTAGGTTTATTTTTTAGAGTTCCCTAATTTTAGGCCATTGACCAGCTCTAACCACAATGGCCTATAACGACTCTCGACTCGCCGCAGCCCGACTGTACCGTCGCCTGCGTTTAAATTGGATTTTTACCACTTCGACCTTTGCAGGCAATTTCCTTTTAGCCCTATTTATCACGTATTTTTTCCGGCAGCTCGGCTACGATGACGGCGTAAATTACGTCTTTTTTATGGCCCTGCTGGCGATTGGCCTCTGGGTAACCGAGGCGATTCCCCCTTTTGCGGTCGGCATCTTTCTTATCGCGGGGCTGCTGGTAGGCTTCAGCACAGATTTTATCCTCGATGGCTTTTACACGCCGGTAGATGTTTATCTGGGGACCTGGACCAGTAACGTCATCTGGCTCCTTTTGGGCGGATTTTTCCTGGCCGAAGCTATGAGCATTGTCTACTTGGATCGCAAGTTATACCAGTTTACCGTCCGGCGCTTCGGCGCCAAACCTGACCGGCTACTTCTGGGCCTCATGCTCACCACCGCCGTCGGCAGCATGGTCATGTCGAACACCGCCACCACCGCCATGATGATTTCTTCGATTTTACCTTTGGCCAGAGGCCTGGGCAAGAAACATCCTTACACCATTGCCTTACTTATCGGCATCCCGGCGGCAGCCACACTGGGCGGGATGGGCACCATCATCGGGAGCACACCCAATGCCATCGCAGTGGGTGCCCTGCAGGAGCGAGGCATCAGCATCACTTTCGTCGAATGGATGGCCTTCGGGCTACCCACAGGCATGCTGAGCGTGTACTTCTTCTGGCGCTTTTTAGTGTGGAAATTTGGGCTTAAACAGCTGGAAGTTGCCCTCGGAAGCCTACAAGAGGAAAGCCGTGAGGTGAGCCGTTTCGAGGTAAATGCCGTGCTTTTCACCCTCATCGTGACAGTGAGCATGTGGCTAACGGAGCCCCTACATGGCATTCCCGTGGCGGCCACCTCCGCGGTCCCGATCGTTTTACTCACCCTCTTTCAAGTCATCAAAGCCGAACATGTTCGCCGCCTTCCCTGGGATACCCTAATGCTGGTGGCGGGGGGTCTGGCACTGGGCATCGCCATGGTGGATGTGGGCTTAACTACGATCATTATGGAGGAACTGGACAAATTATCTATCCCGATTTTTGGGGTCGTGATTGTCTTCAGCCTACTGAGCGTATTGATTTCAAATGTGATGAGTAATACCGCCGCGGCGGCCATCCTGGTGCCGCTGGGGCTGTCCTTACCGGGGAGTTTCGGCGTAGCCGTACCCCTGATCGTAGCGCTGAGCTGCAGCTGTGCGCTCCTGCTGCCCGTCTCCACCCCTTCGAATGCCATTGCCTTCGCTACGGGAATGGTCGAGCAGAAGTCCTTTCGCTCCGGAGGCTTCCTCATGATCCTGCTTGGCCCACTTTTGGCCATCGCCGCCGTACTCCTATGGGCGTGGATATTCATGTAAACAAGCGCGGAGTACCTCTGCCGAGCGGAAAGGATTGCTCCACTTGTTCCTTATGCCTACAGGGCTCCGCGAAATCCTAATTTCGAGGGTCTCCGTTGGGCTCCCGCCCAAAGAAGCGAGCCGTGGCCTCTTGATAGTCTTTCGCGCTCTGTGCATACTCGGGCACCAGCGTCTTCTTCTCCGGAAAAGACTCCATGTGCAAGGTCTGCGTTGGAAACGCAAAACGTACGCCCAGGTGATTGGCTAGTCGTACCACTTGAATTAGCACCTCATGCCGGGCGCGCAGCTCCTCCCCCCAAGTGGGCACCTGAAAGAAGATATAGAACATGATGTCCTGACTATAGGCATTCAGGTCATTAAAATATACGTGATAATTATCCTTCCAGGTATCCGGATGCTGGCGGACGATCTCACGCAGGCCCTGCACGAATTCTTCGATCAGCTCTGGCGGAGTGTCATAGGTAATGGTCAGTTTCGTATAAAAACGGCGGTAGCGACGCAGGCCATGATTATCGATGGTAGCATCGGCGATTTTGCCATTCGGGATGTAGACCAGGGAATTACGGAAGGTACGCACACGGGTACTGCGGAAGCCTACCTCTTCTACAGTGCCATCCACATCGCCAGAGGTAATCCAGTCCCCCACCTGAAAGGGCTTATCAATAAAGATCATCACTGAGCCGAAGAAGTTCTTAATAGTATCTTGCGCGGCGAGCGCAAAGGCCAAACCACCGATGGAGAGTCCCGTCAAAAAGGGAACGATATCTACGCGCAAGCCCTGCTTGAGGATAAACAGCGTACCTACCAGCACCACGAAAGCCTTTAGGGTTTTGCGCAGCAGGGGCACCAGCTGATCATCCAGGGTAGAGGCTGTCTTTTCGGCTAGGCGCTGAAAATAAGCCGAGACGATGTCCACGATCTTATAAAAGACCACGGTGATAATAAAGGGTTTCGCAGCATTTAAAATTAAAATCAACCAAGACAGCACCTCGATCGGTAGCTGCAGCACGCGAATGAAGAGCAAGGTCAGCTCGACGATGATGTAGATGCTGATGACACGCGCCACCGGAAGCAGGTATTTTTCGGCTATATTCCCATACCCAAAGTACTGAAGGGTGTAAAGAAAGCCTCTGTCTAAGACGACCGTCATGATTTTATGCGCCAGAAAAAGGAGTAAAATCAAGCCAAAAAGTCCCACCAGCTGCCAAAGGTGCAAGCCAAAATAACTGTCCGTACCGATTTCAGGTAGGAGGTTCAACAGGCGGTCTGTGCCGAAAGGAAAGGTCTCCTTATGCAGGTCTGGAATACGATTTACAGTAAAAGAACTAAACTGCCAGCGATCCTCTTTCAGTTCCAGATAGACGAGCGGGAGTATTTGAGCATTAAAAAAGTAGCGGGGCTGGTTGCCCTGATTTTCTTCTTGGAAGTCCACCTCGCGGGGTACTTCCTGCAAGCGTACGAGCACTCCGTTTCCATCGAAAATTTGTTTCAGCTTAAGCACTAAATCCAGGCGCTGCGCCTCGGACATGCCGCTATAACCGCGCAAAGTGCGGGCGGCGAGGTCGGGGTTAAAATTATCCTCGCGGAGGTTATAAAAAAAAGTCAGCGCAGTCGTATAAGGAGAGCTGAGGTTGACATAGCCCTCTTCGTCGTTTATTTCGATGATTTCATCCCCTACGATGAGCTGTGCCTGTGTAGCTTGTAGTCCAAAAAAGAAAAAGAGCAGGAGTCCCACAAGCTGGGTCAGCGTCCTATGCATAGCACTTTATTTTTTAGTTCTCTGCAAAAATACGCAAAAATATGGAGCTCCTGCCCCCCCTGATCCGAAAACCTCAGGGTCTTGAGAAAATCAGGCTGTTGTTGATGTTTTGTTTAAACCAATTTTGGTTTTCATTTCCTCCCGAGCGCGCCCAGGCGGGGAAATCCCGGTAGGCCTCTGTCAGATCTGCATTTTCTATTAGATGCGGCACGAAAGCGGGCACATTGATGGCCCAGTTTAGGCCTGAGCGACTAAGGAAAAAGCGCTGCGCGGAGAAGCTCGAGTTATCATCTCCCCTTCCGAACAGGTTTCTGTTGAACTTATCCGTAGGCTCCTGCCCCGGCAGGTGAATTTCATGGCTGCGGTCGCTACGGCGGAACGTGTAGGGGTTATAGGGGGCGCTGCCCAAAACAGCTCGGCTGACGGGCTCTTCGAAGAGGATGTCCACCGTAAAGGCTTGTTCCTCCACGGGGGGCTGACCGGGCAGCACATTCGAAAATTCCGGCATGACTGCATTCGCATCCTCGAAGAAAATAACGTTAGCCAGACGCTGTCCTGCCTCTGCACCTGTGGGAAGTAGGCTGGTGATCTCCCCTACTTGGCCCGCTCCAGTGACGCTGCGGACATTTGCCGTAGGCGTCTGAAACTGAATCCCAAAGCCCGTGCGGAAACCAGCTCCTGTAGCACGGATGCGCAAGTGAAAGCGAACTCGGCTGATGCGCTGGTTGGCGTCTAGATGTTCTTCTACGCGATAGCCCAGCACGAGGTCATTCATATCATAATCCCCAAAAAAGGGCCATAAATCCTCAAACATCAGCGTGGCTTCTCCCTCTTCCGAGGGGTAGTAGCTGCGGAAAGCACGCTCGGGGTCGTTCGGAAAATCGTCAGTAAAGTCCGGCACCCCATCGCCATCGCTATCCGAGGCACCATCTCCTAGAAGCGACAGCCCACTACGCTGCAGGGCAGTGGGAGAGCCTGCGGAAATTTGGAAAATGTTATCATTAAAATCGTGATCGCTCTGATTACTGTCGCGGCGGGTTTCTTCCCAGGCCAGCAAGGCAGACTGGCTGGCGATATCGTAAAGAAATAAGCCCTGATCACGTAAGGCGGGATTCGTAATAAAGGTATTCAACTGATTTTCGGTAAAAGCAGTGAAGGACCCCACTTCTAGGCCCCGAGCGGCATTTTGCCAAGAATCTGCGATAAAAATAAAGCCCACGCGCGTTCCGGCAGGGAAAATCGCTCCATTCGGGCCTTCCAGTCGCACACGATCACCAGGGCGTAGTATTCCATTATGTACATGTGGAAAGATGATTGTTCTATTCAGCACATCCTGCATCGTCTGTGGGCGATCTCCGGGGCCATAGTAGTAGTAGCCGAGGGCATTTCGGGAGCGATTGCCATTTCCAGTTTTAAGAACGGTCACGAATAGCTCTGTATCTTCCTGCAGGGTCAGCACCCGCTGCCTGTTGGCACCCAGAAGTTCCGGGCTATGCACACGCACATCCCTGCCTTCTGGCAGTGCTGCTGCCACACGGTTTAAGAGGGCCGGCGCGGGAGGAAAACGTCCTAGTAGGTATTCCGGCGTACCATTTGGTCGCCAGGCCCCCAGGGTAAAAAAGCCATTCACCTGCTGCTGGGCTCGCTCATATCCGAGCGTCTGCTTAGCATTCACTTCCGTACCAGAGGTAAGCTCTGAGAGTATGCGCTCATAACGCACGACACCCTGCTGGACGGGCAGGCGAACGAAGCTTTCGACACCGGGAAAGCTGGAGCTCAGCCAGATGCTATCCTGCGTGCTCGGCAGGGCCAGCAGTCCATTAAAGGTACCTCCTTCATTTAGGCGAAATCGGGTGATCAGCTGGCCGCCCGCGTCTGGATCGGCAGTAAAAAGGCTGTACGGGACCCCAGCGGCCGCTTGTTCGGGGCTAAAGCGCACGCGAAACTCTAAGCGCACCTGCTCTTCTGACTGGAAGAGAAAGTTGGGGGGAATCTGTAAGCCTAAAAATCCCGCATCCGGATCGTCGGGACGCTCCACAGAAAGCCCATCATCCGGCGAACAGGCCATAGCTAATCCCAGCCCTAAAAGGACGATGCTGGAGAGAAAGCGATAGATGGGCGTTGTGTTCAGTTTAGGGTAGATCATTTGTATGTATTGCTTTTAGGGTGACTTTTTGCTGTTAAATGAGGCGCTAGGAAGGAAAGGATGTAAACGAAGAAGCCTTTGGGCCTGCGGCCCAAAGTGCATCATTCGTCTATCTTATCCTGAAATCCTTAACGCTTGAATAGAAGCGACTCGGCTATATTCTCGCGGAACCAATTTTGGCGCTCCACGCCTGCTGAACGTACCCATGCTGGAAAATCTTGGTAGACATCCGTCATGTCCACACGTTCTTTCGGATAGCGAACCTCTTGGGGAAGGTGTAGCGCCCAATTCAGATTTGTACGGCTGAGGAAATACTTCCCTGTGGCTGGGTCGCTGTCGTCTGCGGCGGTTTTAAATAGCGCCGTATTAAACAGGTCAGTAGGACGGAAATTCGGAAGGTGAATTTCATGGCTACGGTCATTTGTTCTGAAGATAAACGGACTATAGGGAGCAGCACCGAGGGCTGAGCGATTCACCGCCTGGTTAAAGGTAATTCTTAACTTGATCGTATCAGAGTCTACCACGGGGCGATCGAGGTACACATTCGCCATGGAAGGCATCAGTGTTCGCGTATCGTCGATGGCAATCACCACCGTACCAGACTGACCTGCTTCGGTCCCATTTCCATTGCGCTGAATGCTGTTCGTTGCCAAACGCTGGCCTGTGATGGAGGCCACATTTCCAGGGTTCATGTCGGGCATGAAGAACCCGAAGCCTTTTGGGATGACCCCTCCGGTAGCACGAATCATCAGATCCAGCTCCACATCTTTCACCTGATTTCGAGCATTTAGAATTTCACGGATGCGATATCCCACGACCAGGTCATTCATGTCATAGTCTCCAAAACCAGGCCACAGGTCTTCGTACATCAGCGTGCCAAAGTCCGAACCACTGGGGCCGAAGCTAGTAAATGAGCGTTCAGGATCATCGGGGAACTCGTCCGCATAATCCGGAATACCGTCGCCATCGCGATCCGTCACGTTCGTATCTCCTAATTTAGGATAATTATCTGGGGAAACCGAGGTAATCGGGTTCCAACTGGCATAAAATACGACATCGTTAAAGTCATGGTCGGAACCTTGATTATCACGGCGAATGTCTTCCCAGCCCATGAGCAAGGTTCTATTCACATTATTGTATAAGAAAACCATATGCTCGCGAAGACTTGCCTGAGGAATAAAGGTATTCAAGTTGCGATCTGCATACAAGGTCCAGCGGCCAGTACCAAGCGAGTTCGTGTTCGCAGACCACGCATCTGCTAGCAAGAACCAGCCGATTACTGTCCCGGCTTCGAAAACACCATTATTTGGACCTTGGAGTTTAATTTTATCACCCGTTACGGCTCCACTTCCTGAACTTCGTGTAATGTGAGGAAATAGAATCGTTCTGTTTTTAATGTCGTCAGGAGTTCTCGGCTTATCGTTCTTATTATAGTAATAATAGCCTACAGCATTTCTGTATCCGGCACCTGTATGAACGAAGGTAACCCACACCTCTGCGTCTTCTGTTAGCTCTAATTCACGAGAATAACGCTCATCGAGCAGCTCTGGGGAAGTATTCCGCAGGTCTCTGCTTTCAGGAAGAAAGTGATTAACCCGGTCTAAAAGCTCTTTGGTGATGATATCAGGATTGGTTAAATAATTCGGTCTTCCATTTATGGTCCAGCTGCCCATAGACTGAAAACCAGCAGGTACATTTTCCATCCGCGCAGAAAAAGCCGCCATACGTCCACCTGCTGTAGTCGAGAAAGTTTCACGAGCGGCAGCCAAGACAGCGGCTCCATCATAGCGGTACTGAATGCGCTGCTGCTCCACTTTTACAGGAGCCTGAGGCTCTATCCCGATGTAGTTCGTCTGCAAGTAGTAATCACTCTGAACACGTGGAAGCTCTATTTCTGTATCGACACGCCCCTGCTCATCCGTAGCAAAACGAGCTACCCTACGCGCTCCATCTTCAGACGGATTTCCCTGATACAGCGTATAGATTACTCCATTCAGCGCCTGCTTATCCATAGAAGTAGCTTCTATTTGCACACGTACCGTCTGCGTCGTAGCATAACT
The DNA here is from genome assembly GCF_054166705.1 of Nitritalea sp. Lineage (NCBI taxonomy): Bacteria > Pseudomonadati > Bacteroidota > Cytophagia > Cytophagales > Cyclobacteriaceae > Nitritalea > Nitritalea sp. The sequence goes on along the minus strand of NZ_JBSZCV010000019.1, from coordinate 60,840 downwards.
AAAATTATCTGGAACTTGCATCGCACGGAAACCTTCCGAGGCGTCTAAGCCAGGAGCTTCCTGTTGCTCTAAAGGAGAGCATGCCGAAAAGGCGATGAGAATAAGACTGAGGAAAAAGAGAAGCTGTTTCATAGGGTATGCAATTCAGGTTTGTGGGATAAAAGTACTTGAAACAAAAAAGAAGGGCTGTTTTTTTCGATAAAGACCCCCTTTTCTTCGATTTAAAGACAGAAAAAGTTCATGCTACAAGAAAAAATAAGCATACAACGCTCAAAGACTACTCCCAATCTTTTAACGCTTTTTTATAGGCGGGACCCAGCGGGACCTCTCTATCCGACAACCATAACGAGCGGGCACCCATTTTCGTGATGGCTTTAGGGTTTACTGCGAAACTTTTATGTACACGAACTAAATAAGGAGCACCTACACTCTCCACAAAAGCCTTTAGCGTGCTGTGGACCACATATTTTTTCTTTTCTGTCTGCACCAACATATAGTCAGAGGCAGCTTCTACGAGGAGTAAATCCTCGGCTGCGATGCGCACTTGCTCTCCATTTACTTTTAACGTGAGCATGAGCCGGTCTGCTTTCACACGCTCACTGTACAAAAGCTTATAACGTGCGCGCGCACGCTCGATCGCCTGCTGAAATTTATAGCGGTCTACGGGCTTGGTAATATAATGTACCGCCTCCTGCTCGAAAGCTTTCAGCGCATACTCATCCTTAGCCGTTACAAAAATCACGAGAGGTTTTTTTTCCAACTTATCCAAAAGCTCAATCCCTGAAATAAGGGGCATTTCCACGTCTAAAAAAAGGAGATCTGCCGTATGATGGGTTAAAAACTCCATAGCTTCGAGGGCATGACTGCAAGAGGCGACCAAGTCCAAGTCTTTCTCTTCGGAGATAAGCTTTTTTAAAATTTCTCTAAAGATGATGTCATCATCGACTATAACGCATTTCATTAAAAAGGTAGTTCGTAGTTATAAAAGGTATCTCCATCCACCACCACTATCTCAAAAAGCCTTCTGGACGAATTGAAAGCTACTGAGAAACCCGTTGATCCCGCTAAAGGCAGCGTGTGCATCATTTCCCCTCGTAGATTGTAAATATATACAAATTCCTGAGTTTTATCTAAAACCGCTAAAATACTTGCTTCCTTACCAAAATTATAAAAACGGAAAGCTACATCTTCCGAATAGCTGGTAATATCGAATAGCTGCTCTTGCTCTTGATCCAGGACCGTGATTTTCCCGAAGGACTGGACGATAAACAAAAAGCGATCCCCGAGGTGATCAGGCAAGAGGGAAAATCGTGCCTCCGCATCGGGCTTGGCCAGCTGGTTGCGGTACGCTACCTCCCCTTTAAAATTCACTTGCACTATCTCTCCCCCTTCAGAAACTGTCGTCAGCCGACTATCCGTGGCCTGACCGCGTAAAACCATGCCATAATCGGTACCTACCACGGCATTTAGGGTCACAGGGCTGCCGACTTGAGGCTCGCCACGCCGGTTAAAGATGTAGACATTACCATCCCGAGTCAGGGCCACCATACGATCCCCCAAACCTGGCACACGATGATGCTGCGGAGCAGTCGCCAGCGGCCCAGAAAGCCGGAGCGGATCCCAACCTTCTAGCAGCTGGCCCTTTTTGTCCATTAAAAAGAGCTCTCCTGAGCTGGTCCCTAAGAAATAGCGGTAATTTTTATTGCGGTCATAATCGACTAGGCTGAGATGGGTAATTTTGCCCTGCCCAGGCAAAGTCAAGGGAAAAGCATCTACGGGGTTCCCTAAACGATCCAACACATGCACGGCCTCTGCTGTCGCAAAAAGCATTTGCAGCTTGCCATTCTGATAATAGTCGATCTGATACACGGGTGTGACCAGCTGCCCTTCGATCTGGTAGGAAAACACCACCTGCTCTTCGTGAATGAGGTGCAGCACATTTTCAGCATCCTGCACCAGATAGTCCACCGAGCGGTCGGTGAAGTTCTGTAGGCGATAGGGCCCTTGCGTTAATGGAGTAGAGAAGCTCAGCCCCCGCTGTAAGATAGCAGCCTGCTGATCGCTCATCGCCTGTGCAGCTGCCATTCCGATCGGAAAGCTAATGCGTGCAAAAGGTTTTCCCGCTATCTCAGCATACTGGCCTTGGAGGGAACTGAAAGCACTGAGTCTACCGCCCTGCTGCTGGAGAAAAGGCCTCCAGCTGGGTAAGGAACGCTGCCCCAGCCCATTCCAAAAGCTCGGCCCATCGAAGTAAAAGGAAAGTCCCGGGCTTTGGCCCAGGCGGGCCCACTGCTCCTGCCCTTTCGCACTATTTTCCCATACCTGCTCCAGCGCTAGGTCATCTAAATAAAGTCGCATGGCCTTACTGCTATTCGTAAACACGAGAAAATCATCCACATGTGTCACGTAGCTATCTTTAAAGCCCTGGAAATTACCGTCTAGCAGATGTGCCGGGAACTCATCCTCTTCGATGTATACGATCAGGCGCTCCCGGTAGCGATCCGTAAATTGATCCTGCTGCCCGGGGCTTTGGCTTTGTACAAAAGCCAACAGCCGCTGCAGCTGCTCCTCTGCCTCACCCGTCTGCAGTAAAAGTACACGGTCGCGCGCCTCCCCTAAGCTCTGCTCCAGCACCATAAACAAGGCGCTGCCCGTTAACTGTTGGAAAAAACCTTTCGACTTCAGCTGCTGTTCGATTTCTGCATCCAGCGTCACCACGCGCTCAAATCGCGGATCACCGAAACCCAAGAGCTGGACAGGATTATCCAGGTCATACTGAAAAACATAACTACTCCGGTTCGACAGGTACTGCGCACTTCGGGAAGCCAGCTCCCCGCTTCCTGAGGCACCGAAGGCCCGCCCCCCGATAACGCGCAGGCTCCCTTCCAGCTCGACCCCTTGCTCACGCAGTAAAACCTGGAAGCTTCCACCCACTTGTCTATTTTTAAGTAAGTCCAGCATGTTTTCCTCTGCACTGTCCACGATGGAGCGGTTTACTATATACAAACCGTCCGCCGTCACCCGCAGCATCGCTAAAGGATCGGAAGGGTCACGGCCACTAAATAGCTCGCTGTAACTAGCCCGAAAGTTGGCCACTGCCTGACCCCGATGCACACGAATCGCCTGCTCGATTAAAAAGGAGGTATAGCTGACCAGCAGCACATTGTCTACCGCTGCGAGAGTAAGGCTAAAGTCGCTCCCCGTCTGCGTGACCTCGTACAGAGGCACGGAGCTGTAGGTCCTGGCTTGCAGGCGCACCCCCTCAGGTAAAATGCGCTCCAGCTGCTGGATGATCCGCTCGGCTTTGCCATCGGCTAGCGCCAAAAGGTACAGGAAGTCAAAACGCTCTTTCCCCACACTATGTAAAGAGACCGTAAAGCGCTGTCCTTTCAGTAGCGCATCCACCTCTCCGGAGCCGCCCAGCAGGGAGTCTAGGGCGAGGAGCTGCTTCCCTGCGGAGCGTATAGCCGGAAGTTCTTCCAAAGTTTCGAAATAAGGCATGCCACTCCATCGGTTCCAGAGCCGGATAGGATCCTGCGTCTCGAGGACAAAGAGCGCATCCGAGGCGATGAAGGCATAGTTGTCCTCTTTTTTCCCATCATACCCGCGATACACCCAAAAAAGGGCCGCGAGCAGCAGGAGGGAAACGATTATATAGCTTATTTTTTTCACGAAAGGAAAATACGATTTAAATCTTGTCTACTGATTGTCCTCATACAGCTGCGAAAGGCTAAAGAAGCCATAAGAGTTTCTGTAAGAAGAAAAGAGAACCTGATTATTTCGGTTATAAAAGGCTGCCAGTGCGGTCATCATCTTGGCTTGAATTTTCGGATGGCTGGCGAAAATTTCCTGAATGGAAAAGTAAGGAATAACGATCAGCTCGGCCTCTTCCGAGTCGACGATAGCACTGTAGACACGCTTGGTATCTGCCAGCAGGGCATTTTCTCCGAAGGCCTCCTGCGCCCGCGCCACACGGATAACTTCCATGTTTTCCTGAATGTCGATATTTAAATTAATCCTCCCCTTTTCGACCAAATAGAGTGCTTGACTCGGATCCCCCCGAAAGAAAACCACCTCCCCCTGCTGATACTTGCGTCGATGAATAGCCGGCAGAAAGCGCGCCATTTCATTCGGGCTCAAGGCCTGAAAAAACGGAATCTTACTGAAGAAATCGAAAATTTCCAGTTCGATAGCCTTAAAACTCTTCGAAAAAGGATTGATCATGAGTATAACGTATGGTCATGTGAAGGCAGCGACGCGCTGCAGCCGGGAGCCGAGTGGCAGCACTTCTGCCTACTCCCGCCACCCACAGCGGAATTTCTTGTGAAATTAGGACTAAAATATGGTTTTTATGTAGCAGTGACAATTTTTTATCGATGAAATAATCACTCAATTTTTTCTGTCCCCGCATGCCGAAAGGCTGCATACGATCGCCTTGCCGCCAGGGGCGCAGCAGGAGGGGCGCTGTCATAGTGTCTGGATCTAACCATACCTGAAAAGGATCCTTCGGGAATTTTTCGGGCACATGGGTATAGGCCCAGTCTAAAAACCCCTTGCCGCCAGGCAAAAGCACCGTGCCCGAACCTTCCTCTGGGAGTGAAAAAGTAAGCGATTCTAAAGGGCGCTGAGCATGGAGATATAGCCTACCACGGTCTATCAACAACTGATACTGTGCATGCGTTACACATTCTTTCGGCTTCTCCTCTCGAATACTTTCAGAAAGCTGGAGCAGCGCTGCGGAGTGAAAGCCTAGCGGCAGTAGCAGCTGGTGCAGGAAGGCGGGCAGGCCTGGACCGAGGGCACGAAGGGCTTCCAGCCCAAAGGACCCGATGCCGAAGGGGTCTATCGTCCACTCCTTTTGAACAAAATATCGCGTCAGGTGCTGCTGCAGCTGCCAGGTGCTCTGGGCATTTTCGGTACTCCGGCTTATGTTAGGGTAGACCTGCGGAAAACGCGCCTCCAGCTGGGGGAACACCACATTGCGCAGATAATTGCGCTGATAGTGGCTATCGGCATTAGAGGCGTCTTCGCGCCAGAGAAGCTGCTGTGCATGTAAAAAAGCGTGCAGCTCCTTTTTCGAAAAGGGCAGAAGTGGTCGCCAGTAGGGGCCCTGCGTGGCACGCATCCCGCCCATCCCTTTAAGGCCTGTCCCCCGCAGCAGCTGGAGCAGCAGGGTTTCCGCCTGATCCTCCTGATGATGGGCCAGTAGGAGCGCCTGCGCCTCGGGATGCTGCTTCAGGATGGATTCGAACCAAGAGTAGCGCACTATACGTGCAGCCTCCTGCGTGCCACCTCCCACTTTTTTTAGCTCCCCAGGCTGACAGCGCTTTACTAAAAGCGGCAGCCGATACCGGCTGGCCAGCTCGCGGACAAAAGCCTCATCCCCATCACTTTGCGCCCCGCGCAACCCGTAATTCACATGTGCCAGTAGCAGGGGAAAGCCCGACAGCCGCATCAGATGCAGCAGCGCGGTGGAGTCCAGTCCCCCACTGATGGCCAGCAAGGTAGGTTTTTTAGGATCAAAACCCGGGAATGTGCGAAGATGGGCCTGAAATTTGTCCAGCATAGCTCAAAACTATTAATTTTGCGGGGACTTCATACGACATGACAAAAATATTTACACCGCTGCTCCTGATTTTAGGGCTTTTTTCCCTGACAGTCCGGGCCCAAAATCAAAATGCCAACTACCTGGACTTTAAGCGAGCCGAACGTGTTCGCGGCGGCGCGGAGGTGGAGCGTTTTTATGGTAATGTGCTCATGATCAACAGGAACACCATCGTGGAATGTGATTCCGCCTTCTTTTTCAAGCGGGAGAATATGGCCAAGCTCTACGGAAACGTGCGCATCACAGACAAAGAAGATCCTATAGTGACGACGGCCGCTTATGCCGAATATGAGGGTGCTTCGCAAATGGCCCGGCTACGCCAAAATGTCGTGATGGACAACGAAGGCACACTGCTTTATACAGATTTTCTTGATTATGACCGCAGCACAGCTACCGCAAATTACTTTAATGGGGGGCGCGTGGTGGATTCCGTGAATGTCTTGACCTCGGAGAAAGCGGTCTATGAAACACAGATCGAGCGCATCACCTTTACCGAACGAGTGGATCTGGTAAACCCAGACTACCACATGAAAACCGAATATCTCATCTACCGTACGATCCCGAAGACAGCCGAGACGCTGGGGCTGACGAATGTGATTTCGGCAGAGGGCAACAGGCTAAACGCGCAGAAAGGGGCTTATTACGAGACTGAAGGGGGTATTTTTCGCTTTTACGATGGTGATGCTGAAACGGAAGATGCCATTATTTTCGGGGAAACCTTATACTACGATGAAAATAGGGGCTATTATGAGGCGCGAGAAGATGTGTCGATTTTATACAAAAAAGACGAAATCGAACTCTTCGGAGACGAGGGTTACCACCTGGAGCTGGAAAAATATAGCCGTATGTACGGCCGTGGGCTGGTACAAAAATACTTGGAGGCGGATACACTCTTCATGATTGCGGATACGCTCATTTATCGAGATGATGAGCTTCCTGCCAACCGGGAGCTTAGCGCCTTTTACAATGCCCGTATTTTTAAAACAGATCTGCAGGGGCGGGGGGATTCGATCGCCTATGTGTTTGCGGATAGCAGCATTCACTTGTATCGCGACCCGGTTTTATGGAGTGACAACAATCAAATTACAGCCGACTCCATTCGGATGCTGATCGTGGATGAGACGATTGAAAGGGCCTTTTTTGATCGGAATGCCTACTTGATCGGAGAGGATACCATCCAAAACTACAATCAGATAAAAGGCCGCAAGATGGTGGCCCATTTCAAGGAGGAGCAGATTCAGCAGCTGGATGTCAATGGGAATGGGGAATCTTTGTATTTCGACTTGCTAGAGGACAATACGCTACGGGGGATGAACTTACTGCTATGTGCGCGCATGATTATTTACTTCGAGGATGGGCAGGTGAACCGCATTAAATCCCTAGTGAAACCCGATGGCACCTTTACGCCACCCCACGAGATCGATGATAAAAAGCGGAAGTTGAAGGATTTCCGCTGGCGAATAGAGGAAAAACCAGACCGGGAGCAGATAGCAGCATGGCGAACGCCAAAAATTAGGCCAAGCGGCAGGCGCAATTTATTCGACCTTCCGGATGCACGCGTTCCGGCACCAGAAGATGAAGAAATCCAAAAATTATTAGACGAAAAGCAGATACAGGAGGGTGAAACTGAAAATCCAGCGCTTTAAAAAATTTAAAAAGGAATGTTAACGTCTCCGCTTAAAAAAAATTTTGCGGAGCTTAACAAAAATTAACCGGAAAATGAGACAAAAGCCAAACCTTCTACGTATTTTTATAGTATAGATTAGCATACAAAATATAAAGATTTGCCTATAGAATAGTATTTACATGAAACACCTTTTACGCATCGTTTTTTTTAGCATCCTGCTTTTCGGGGCACTTCCGGGATTTTCCCAGGTAGTGGTGCTATCTGATGCAGTGGAGTTTAGTGGAAAGATAGGCACTTCTCAGCGGAAGACACTCTTGATTCAAAATGAATCAGATGTCATCAAGCACTACACGCTCAAGTTTTTACGTGGCAATATCGGTTCTTCGCAGCAGCTAAGGCTCTGCATCGGAGAGACTTGTTATAATCCAACGAAAGATTTAGCGAAAGTAAAACTCACACTTCGCCCAGGAGAGCTTTTCACGGAGATGTATTTAGAGTTCGACTTAGGCATAACCGAAACGAAGGGCTATTTTAGCATGCAGTTCGTTAGCACAGAAAATATTCGAGAAATATTCAATATCGAGGCCAGGTATGACGTTTATGATCCGAATGCGGAAGGAAATGCCTTCACGCATCCGGATATTCGCATGGGGAATATTTATCCGAATCCAAGTAATCAAATTGCGACAATCGATTATGAAATGCTTAACCCATCGGTCCAAGCGAGCATAGCGCTGACGAGCTTCATCGGTAACCCTGTAGCCACCTACACCTTAGATCCGATGCGTGAGAGCCTTGTATTAAATACCTCCGATCTAAAGCCGGGTGTGTATTTTTATACGCTTTACGTAAACAACAAAAACATCGTAACGAAGAAGCTTTTCGTAAAGCGCTGATCTAGCACCCTCTTTCCATTTGATAACCAGAATAAATGCCGTATATTTGCGGTTCTTATGATGAAAAGCGTACGCCATATTACCCTGATTTTGTTTACAATAGGACTTCTCGCTTCCTGTGGACAGTTTTACAAGCTAGAAAAAAGTTCAGATTGGGAGGTGCTTTACGATGCCGCTAATATGTACTACGAAAAAGGTGAGTGGAATAAAGCGATTATCTTATACGACAAAGTACTTCCCATCATTCGAGGTTCAGAAAAGGCCGAGCTGGCAGATTTCAACTATGCCTATGCCCACTATCGTATGAAGCGCTATATCGAATCGGCGGGTTATTTCCAAACCTTCTATCAGACCTATAACCGAAGTCCGTTTGCTGAGGAAGCGCTTTTTATGAATGCTTACTCTCTGTATTTGGATGCGCCCGATTATAATTTGGACCAGCGCAGTAGCCGCGATGCAGTAAATGCGATCCAGCTCTTTCTGTCACGTTTCCCCGAGTCGGATTCATTCGAACGCGCGACTGGCATGATCGATGAACTGCAGCGACGCTTCGAAGAAAAAGCCTATCAAGAGGCTTCTCTCTACCTGCGACTTACGGAGGGCTTGTTCCCTGGAGAATTTTACCGCGCCTGCATCATACAATTTCAAAATTTCGCTAAAAATTATCCGGACAGTAAATACAATGAAGAGCTCGCCTATAAGCTTGTGGATGTGGCCTATAACTATGCCGAGCGTAGCCGCTTCGATAAAAAAGAGCAGAGGCTGAATGATGCTTTGGATTTTGCAGGGAACTTTAAGCGTCGCTATCCGAGCAGCCCCTACATCGGTAAAGTAGAAAACTTCGAAAAGAAAAGTCAGGCCGAATTAGTCGCCCATGCCAAACTTAAAAAGGAATATGACGAGCGCATGGCCAAAATCGAAGAAGAGCGTAAGGCGAATGAGGCCCGGGAGACCGTGGATCCCAGTGAAGCGCCCGTTCGCGCAGTAATACCTGAAACTATAAATAACAATTAATCTATATTATGGCGATCAATCCATCTATTGTTACCAGAAACTTATCCAAGATTTCTGAGCAGACCGGAAATGTATACGAATCTATCTACGTGATCGGTCAGCGTGCGCGCCAGATCTCGACTGCTCAGAAAGAAGAGCTAACAAACAAACTTTCTGAATTTGCTTCCTCTGTGGACAACCTGGAAGAGGTTTTTGAGAACAAGGAGCAAATAGAAATCTCTAAGTTCTACGAAAAAATGCCGAAGCCTTCCACGATCGCAATGGAAGAGTTTTTAGAAAAGAAAGTGTTCTTCCGTAAGCCAGAAGGGAATACCGAAGAGAGTTTCTGATATGCTATTAACCGGTAAACGTATTCTCCTAGGAGTCACTGGGGGTATCGCTGCCTATAAGGCGGCATTTCTTACGCGTTTATTGATAAAAGAAGGAGCAGCTGTGCAAGTCATCATGACCACAGCTGCTCTTGACTTTATCACCCCACTGACACTGGCTACCCTCTCGAAGCGGCCAGTCTACCATCACTTTTTTCAGCGAGACACAGGGCAGTGGACCAATCATGTGGAGCTCGGACTATGGGCTGACCTTATGCTCATCGCGCCTTGTAGTGCTCATACCCTGTCGAAACTGGCGAATGGGGCCACAGACAATCTCCTGACGGCCACCTATCTTTCGGCTAAGTGTCCCGTGATGATAGCACCCGCGATGGACTTAGATATGTACGCCCATCCTGCTGTACAGCGTAACATGGATACGCTGCGCAGCTATGGCAATATCCTGCTCGAAGCAGCCTCCGGAGAGCTTGCCAGCGGACTGAGCGGCCCCGGCCGACTGATGGAGCCCGAGGATATTCTCCGCCACATCCAAAACTTTTTTCACACACAAACGCCCAGCTTCCTTTCTGGCCAAAAAGTCCTGCTCACTTCGGGCCCTACACAAGAAGCCATCGACCCGGTACGTTATATTTCCAACCACTCTTCCGGAAAGATGGGCGCTGCACTAGCGGAAGCTCTCCTGGCGAAGGGAGCCGAGGTACATGCCGTCATCGGAAAAGGTGCTGTGCTTCCCCGTCCACATCCCCGGCTTCAGGTGTATCCCGTAAGCAGCGCAGCGGAAATGTTTGCGCAAGCGGAAAGCCTACATCTCGACATGCAGGGCTGTATCTTTACTGCTGCGGTAGCAGATTATGCGCCTGTACATGTGGCAGCAGAAAAAATCAAGAAACAAGGCGCAGAGCTGCAGCTAACCCTCACGAAAACAGTGGACATCGCTGCTACTCTAGGCGCCGCGAAAAAAGAAGGGCAATGGCATGTGGGTTTTGCACTCGAAACCGAAAACGGCCCCGCCCATGCAGAAGAAAAGCGTCTAAAGAAACACTTCGACCTCGTGGTGCTTAACTCCCCGAAGGAGGCAGGTGCCGCTTTTCAGCATGACACGAATAGCGTACAGTTTTTTTCGGCCTCCGGCCAAAGAGGAAGCACAGGGCTGGCACCTAAAATAGAAATCGCTTTTCGGATATTAGAACAACTCGAAAGCGTTTTGCAAGAGCAAAAATCGTCTTAAAATCACCGCATCCATGAAGTACTGGCCGTGCATTTTCATTCTACACCTTTTTCTCTTTGGAAGCCTCCCTTTGCCGCTGGCGGCTCAGGAACTTAATCTCCAGGTGATTATCAATTCGGAACGCGCCCGTACCCAAGAAAAAGAGGTGTTCGAGGACATGAAAGTCACCTTCGAACAGTTTTTAAACAATCGGAACTGGACAAACGAAGACTTCTTGCCCCATGAGCGCATCAAAGGCAATATGCTCATCACCATTAACGACATGCCACAGGTGGGCTTCTATAATGCCACCGTACAAATTCAAGCTGTCCGGCCTGTGCATGGCACCAACTATGAGAGCATGTACCTGAATTTTATCGACCGCAACTGGTCCTTCGAGTTCCTCCAAAACCAGCCGCTCGAATTTAACCGCTTTTCCTTTCTTAATAATATCAGCAGTTTACTTTCCTATTATGCCTATATCATTCTGGGACTAGATGCAGACACCTTTGCCCTGCGGGGCGGAGATCCTTACTTCGAGATCGCAAACAATATCGTAAATAATGCCCAGCAGTCGAACAGAGCGGGCTGGAGCGCCAGTGGTTCCGACCGTCGAAATCGCTACTGGCTGACGAATGACATCTATATTTCCTCCGTCTATGGCCCCATTCGCGAAGCCCTATACCTCTACCACCGCCGAGGCATGGACCTACTAGGTACACGACAGGAGGAAGCGTTTGTAAACATGTTAGAGGCAATAAAAAAGGTGGCAGATGCGAATGATGCCCAGCCAAATAGTATCTTTACCATCGCATTTATGGACGCAAAAGGAGAGGAAATCGCGAAAATTTTTCGCCAGGCATCTCCTGAAATCCGCGCAGAAGCTGTTAAAGCGCTCTTGCGCGTAGATCCCAATAATGCCAAACGGTATAACGAACTCTTAAAAGGTTGATGCTGCCACCATGCTGAAATCACTTACGATAAAAAATTATGCCCTCATCCAGGGCTTACAGTTAAGCCCCCATCCGGGCCTGAATATGATCACAGGGGAAACCGGTGCAGGGAAATCGATCATGCTGGGCGCACTGGGACTGCTGCTAGGTAATCGCGCCGATAGCAAAGTACTTTACGATAACACTCAAAAATGTGTGATCGAAGGCTTTTTTGCCATCGCAGCCTATGGGTTGCAACATTTTTTCGAAGAGGAGGAGTTAGACTACGATAACACCTGCATCATCCGTAGAGAAATAAGTGCCACGGGGAAATCCCGCGCCTTTATAAACGATACACCCGTGCGACTCGAGCACTTGAAGAAGCTAGGTGCTGCCCTAATGGACATCCACTCGCAGCATGACACGCTACAGCTGGCCAATGGAGAATACCAGCTTGCGCTCATCGATGCCTATAGCGAAAGTCAAGCTCTCCTGGAGACCTATCAAAGCGGCTACCGCGCCTATCGAAAAGCACAAAAACGACAAAAAGAGCTGCAGGAGCGGGCCTTAGCACTGCGTAAGGAGGCTGATTATAACCGTTTCCAACTGGAAGAAATCGAATCGCTTCAGCTGAAGGCCGGCGAGCAGGCGGATCTAGAGCAAGAACAAGAGTTGCTCACGCATGCCGAAGACATCAAGTCCCGCATTCAGGAAGTCGTGCAGCGCTTCGAGCAGGAAGAAGTAGGCCTTTCCGATCAGCTCGACGCCACCAAACAAACGCTGGGGCAGCTAGCCCGCTACAGTGAGCATTTCGGCAGCTATCAGCAGCGCTTCGAAAGCTGCCTCATCGAAATAAAAGACATCATGGAGGGGCTCTACGAAGAAGATGCCCGCGTGGAGGTAGACGAGGAGCGCCTCGGCCAGCTCCAAGAGCGCCTCAGCAGACTTTTCCAGCTGCAGCAAAAGCATGGTGTGGACAGCGTAGAGGAACTTTTGGCGCTAGCCGCGTCCCTGGCCGAAAAAGTTATCGAAACTGACCAGCTCGATGAGCAACTGGAGGCTGTGGCCGCAGAAGTTGTAAGCCTAGAAAAAAAACTTCAGGAAGCTGCTGTCGCTCTTTCGGCGCGTCGTCAGGAATTCTTCGCACCCTTTAGCGAAGCGCTGGCAAGCCTAGTCCGGCAGTTGGGCATGGAAAATGCCCAAGTACGCATCGCCCATACTCCGATCGCTCCAGGGCCTGCTGGCACCGATGAGGTAGAGCTGCTTTTCTCAGCGAATAAAGGGGTATCCCTTCAGCCACTTCGCCAGGTGGCCTCCGGAGGAGAGTTTTCGCGCCTGATCTTCGCGATCAAGTACCTGATGGCAGATAAAATCGCCATGCCGACGCTTATCTTTGATGAGATCGATACGGGAATCTCCGGGGAAGTAGCCCTGAAGATGGTGCAGATGATGCAAGATATCGCGCGCAAGCACCAGGTGATCTGTATCTCCCACCTTCCCCAGGTAGCTGCCAAAGGCGAGCGCCATTATTTCGTGTACAAAGACCACAGCGCGGAAAAAACTGTCAGCAAAATGCGTGAACTAGCTGGGGAAGAACGTGTGCTCGAGCTCGCGAAGATGATCGCAGGAGATCAGCCCCCCGCGGCAGCACTGGAGAGCGCCCGTTCTCTTTTGCCCTGAAGGCCAAAAAACCCTCACCGGACAAAAAGCAGGATGTCGGCACTTGTTTATAGGCTGAATTGCTGTAATTTTACGGTTTAGCTTGCATGTAAACAAGAAATAAAATGGCAGAAAAACTACTAGAAGGAAAGATAGGCATCATCACAGGTGCTTTAGATGAGAACTCCATCGCCTGGAAGACGGCTCTGAAAGCGAAAGAACAGGGTGCACGCTTTGTGCTGACGAATGCACCGATCGCTATGCGGATGGGTTCTATTCAGACCTTAGCCGAGCAGTGCGACACCATCGTCATCCCCGCCGACGCCACTTCCCTAGCAGACATAGAGAAACTATATACGGAAGCAAAAGAATATTTGGGAGGGGACTTTGACTTTATCCTTCACTCCATCGGCATGTCTCCAAACATCCGGAAAGGCCGCTCCTACGGAGATCTCAACTATGACTGGGCGATGAAGTCCTACGATGTCTCCGCCATTTCCTTCCATAAGATGATGCAGGTGGCAGAAAAAATGGATGTCATGAAAGAATGGGGCTCTATCCTAGGCTTGTCTTATATCGCTGCACAGCGCGTGTATCCTTTCTATACCGACATGGCTGATGCTAAGGCGCTTTTAGAAAGTATCGCCCGTGGCTACGGTTACCGCTTCGGAAAAGCGAAAAAAGTACGTGTGAATACGATTTCACAGTCCCCTACCAAAACGACGGCGGGAACAGGCATCGGTGGATTTGACAGCTTCTTTAACTTCGCTGATCAAATTTCTCCCCTCGGCAATGCTTCCGCTGAGGCTTGCGCCGAGTACATCATCACCCTTTTCTCAGACTTCACCCGCATGGTAACGATGCAGAATCTATTCCACGATGGTGGGTACTCCCATACCGGGATCTCCGAAGAAATCATGGACGCCTTTGGCACTAAATAAGCGCAATCGATGAAACACAAACGCAATCTACTTAGAAATTCAGCTTGGGCCTGCTTGCTTGCTGCAAGTTTTTTCGCCTGTGGGCAAGAAAAAGTAAGTGAATCCGCATCAGAAGAAAATGCTGCGGAAGGCACAGCGCTCAGCCGCTTAGAAGAAGAGCACCTGCTCGAAAAAGTAGCCTATGCAGATTCAGTAAATGCGGGACTCCTGGAAGATACCTTTAAAGGAAGCGCAAGGCGCGAAGCTACTGGCACGATTGGAAACAGCTTAATCACGGTCAACTACGGCTCCCCTGGCGTTCGCGGGCGGACGATCTGGAATGGCCTCGTTTCCTATGACCAGGTGTGGGTAAGTGGATCGCACTGGGCTACAGCAGTATCTTTTTCTTCGGCCGTTTCCATTAATGGTAAAAAAGTAGAGCCTGGTATGTATGGCTTTTTCACTGTTCCCGGTAAAGAGCAATGGGTGCTCATCCTAAATGAGGCCTACGACATGCACCTGGCAGAAGAATATTTTGAAGGGGAAGATGTGATTCGGCTCGTGGTGACTCCAGAAATCTTGGATGAACCCGTGCAGCGTCTCACCTACGAAATCGAGACTGTCTCCGATACAGAGGGCTTCCTTGTCCTTTCTTGGGAGAAAATTCGCGTGCGCCTACCTATTACAGGAGTGAATGCCTAAAGCCCTGTGCCGGCACTAAAGCGAAGCTAGCTGCCTGCACCTAAAGCAAAAAGTGTATGCGAGAAATATAAACTTTTGGGCCGGGAGCCCAAAAAGTCCAAAAAGTGGAATCCGATGCTAAAGCATCCTCTTGCTGCTACCTAAGGCAAAAAAGAAAACCCCGAACAGCTGAAAACAGCTCAGTTCGGGGTTTTTCCTTTTATGCGTGATTTAATTGTTGTTAAACGACTTATCCGGATAAGCCGGAGGATTCGGAACGGGCCGTGGATCCTTTTCGATAAGGGCCTTTAGGTGCTCGATGGCCGCCTCCAGCTGCGCATCTTTCCCTTCAAAGGTGGCCTTCGGCAAGTTGATCACCTCGATATCCGGAATGAAGCCGACACCCTCGATCAACCATTCCCCCTCTTCGCCATACACGCCCATCATCGGTGCGCGGGCGACTCCATTGTCGGAAAGGGTATTGGCCCCAGAAAGCCAAACTTCTCCTCCCCAAGTGCGCGCCCCGATCGTTTCACCGAGCTCCAATCTGCGGAATCCTTCCGCAAAGGCTTCCCCATCGGAGGCCGTAAACTCATCCACGAGAAGTACCAGGTGTCCACGAAAGGCGTACTGCATATTCCAGTACGGCTCACCTTCGCGGTTTTTCCAGTAGAAAAAGGCCTCCCGCATCAGGCGAGATAAAATAAAACTATCGATGTTCCCACCTCTGTTATGGCGGACATCTATGACGAGCCCCTGCTTTTTAAACTGCGGATAAAAATCTCGAAACCACTGATTGATGTCGCCAGCTCCCATGGCGCGCAGGTGGACATAGCCCAAGGCCCCATCAGAGGCTTTTTCCACCTCCAGTCTGCGGGTGTATTCCCAGTCGTTATAGCGCAAATTGGCCTCGGCACGGGAATTCATCGGAATTAAAACCTTGTCACCCAGCGTTTGCCCTGCAGGGTCACGCAGGGAAAGACGTACCTGCTGACCAGCCTTATCGCGGAGGAAATAGTTAAAATCGTAGGCCCCCTTCACAGGCTGCCCGTCTACATGGGTGATAACGGTACCGAGCGGTATCGCGATGTCCGGATGGGCTAAAGGCGACTGCTCATCGGGGTAATCTGGATCGCTCTGGTAGATATAGTCCACCTGAAAACCACCCCACTCTGCATGCGGCGACAAGCGGGCACCGAGAAGCCCCATGCTGATGTTATCCTGTCCGCGGCGCAGATCCCCGCCGCCCACACTGGTGTGCAGCACACTGAGTTCACCGATCAGTTCACCCATCACATCGGAAAGTTCTGCGCGCGTGGTTACCCGTTTGGCCAGGGGAAGGTATTTCGCATACATCTTCTCCCAGTCCACACCATGCATGTTCGGGTCATAATAATAATCGCGCTCCATCCGCCAAGCATCCGTGTAGAGCTGCACCCAGTCCTCGCGCGGATCGATCGAGAAGCTCCACTTGCTTAAATCCAGGCGGTACTCGGCCAGATTACTAATCGGGGAAGTTTTCAGCTCCACGACATGGTGCGTGCTGCCCACCGTCACGAGGAGATGCTTGTTGTTTTCCGAAGGCACGAAGCGGCGTACATTATCGATAAAGACCTTTGGCTCCGCCTTAGGGCTGATAAGCGTCATGGTGATGTTCGTTTTGCCATCATCATTCGGGTCATTTAGGTAGTACAAGGCCTTATCGCTAACGAGCAAACTGCGGTAGTTACCAGCAGGAACAGGCACCTCACGTAGGCGCTGCAGCAGTCCCTGCTCATCGATGCGCACGCTCACCTTTACATCCGACTTTTTCTCGTCTTTTTTCTCTTCGGCTTTCAGCTCATGGTTAAAGTGAAAAGGAGAAATTTCCCCCTCCTGTAGGGAGATATGGTAAATTTTCATCTGCTTATGCCAGTAGGGCTCCGGCTGACGCGTTCCCCAGGGAGAACCCACCTTGGTCTGGAAATTACGATCGGAAAGGAAGTAGAGCCACTTACCATCTGGGCTCCACTGCGGGCTGACACTATTCGCCCGATCGCTGGTCATGGCGATACGCTTGCCGGACGTAAACCCAAAAGCGAAAATCTGATTAAAGGTATTGGAGGCGGACTGCGAAAAAGCCAGCCACTCACTGTCGGGCGACCAGGCCATGGCCCCACTCAGGCCCTCTCGGTTCGTAGATGCCTTCACCTGCTTGCCGGTGGCCAGCTCCAGGATCCATAAGTCTCTATTTAGGTCGGTGTAGGCCAACTTTTTGCCGTCCGGCGAAGGGGTCAGGTTAAACCGCAAGGTGGTCCCTTCTTTTGTCAACTGCTTGCCCGCATCCAGCCCACGGCTATCGTACTGATGAATTTCGAACTCCCCGCTTTGATCAGAGAAAAGGTAAACGCTTTTGCCGTCAGGCGCAAACACCGCATCCCGCATGCGTACGCCATCATTTCGGTCGAGGCGGACGATGCGCCCCTCTTTCGCCGGCAGCACGAAGCTGCGCCCGCGCGCGGTGAGGACCACCTGCTGCCCGTCATTCGCCACAGAAATACCGGTGATGTAGCTTTCTGGGTTTTTAATCCACTTTTCTCGCATCTGCTCGAAGTCAGAGCTCAGCTGCACCGCTAGGGTCACGCTGCTCTCGCTGGCCAGGTCTAAGACCTGCAAGTCGGCCCCGACACGGTAGACGATACGTCCCCCCTGCGGAGAAAATTCACGCACGTCATAGCTACTTTCTTTTGTGTGCTGGCGCAAATCTCCTCCATCCGGACGCATGGACCAGATATTTTGGATGCCATCACGGGAAGACAAAAAATACACCCGACCTTGGTAAAAGGTAGGATGATGGTCCTCCCCATTATAGCCTTGGGTTAACTTTTCCGCTTCGGAGCTGCCTAGCGTATAGACCCATACCTGACGGGCAGTACCTCCCTCGTAGCGCTTGGTTACATTGTTATGAAAAGTAGGACGCACGAAAAAATACTGCGCACCATCCTCCGAAAAACTGCCTTCCGCAGCCATTTCTAGTGGCAGGACCTGCCGCTCACCTGTCTGGATGTCCACCGTCACGGTCTGCAGCCGCGGCAGGGTAGCGTACTGATTAGTGGTGTAGGCCAGTTCCGTTTCCGACTTCCAGGCGGTAGGCACGGAAGCGGCAGGCTCAAAGGTCAGTCGCTGGGGCAGTCCGCCATCGATGGGAATCAGGTAAACCTCCGTGGGGCCCTCGTAGGAAGCCGCATAGGCCACAAATTTGCCGTCAGGCGAAATTTTAGGAGAAAACTCCTCCCCATGATGCGTGGTGAGCCGCGTGGCTTTGCCCCCAGAGACCGGCACCTTCCACAGGTCGCCCTCCGAGACGAAGACGATAGTCTCTCCATGCAGCGCCGGCTGCATAAAATAGCCCAACTCCTGCGCCTGCACGCTGCCTATACAGCAGAAAAGCAGGATAAGTTTGCTTAAAATTTTCATGATTGCTTACATTCAAGATGAAGTAAGGAAGATACTGCTTCCCCTCTAGGACTACCAAACCGTTCCTATAAAAGCGGAAAATTACGTGGCGCCCTGCGCAAATAGCGATGCAAGATGAAGGAAAACCGCTCCCCTACCTACTTGTAGCAGGCTAGCCCTGCTCGACACGCTACACTCTTCTCTTTATGCAGCAGACTTTTGGCCGGCATTGGCCAGTAAAATGATGGGAATGGCTGTTAAGAACATAAGCAAGCTGTAGATGGCCACCGGAATCGTCATCTCCGCATTCCCCAGGAGGGTGGCGGTGATCATGATCCCCAGGGTGCCATTCTGAATACCCGACTCGATGGCGATGGTCTTACGCTGTGCTTTCGGCAGCAGGAAGGCACTCGCCAGCAAAAACCCTAAGACCAAGGTGGAGGCATTTAAAAGCAGCGCGATGGGACCCGTAAGCAGGAAAAAGGGCACGAGCGACTCCTTTTCCTTCAGGATGGCCGCCACCAAAATAAGGGTAAACAGCACCGCAGAGGCGATCCGTACAGGTCGGTCTGCCCGATCTACTAATTTCGGAAAACGCTTATGCAGGAACATGCCTATGCTCACTGGAATAAGCGTGACCCCCATGATCTGCAGGATGCTTTGCCCGATGGGCAAAAATACACTGCCCTCCTCTCCAAAATAACCAATCGAAAAATTCACGATAAAGGGAATGGTCATGATGGTTAAAATCGAGCTTAGGGCTGTAAGACTGATGGAAAGAGCCAGATCCCCTCGCGAAAGGTGGGCGATCAAGTTGGAGGTCGGCCCCCCCGGGCATGCTGCGATGACCATGACACCCACCGCCAGAGGTCCCGTAAGTCTGAAGGCCAGCACCAGCCCGAAACCCACGAGGGGCAGCAGGACAAGTTGATTAAACAAACCCAGCAGCACGGCTTTCGGCTGGAGAAAGAGCAACTTAAAATCATTTACCTTCAGACTCAGACCCATGCCCAGCATGATAAAGGCTAGGGCGAGTGGGAGAAATACAGCGGTGAGGATACTGCCTTCCATAGGCTATTTTAGGGTTTAGATAGCCTAAAATACCTCCTCTGAAACAAAAAACCTAATCGTGGCACCGGGAAATTACAGCCCTCGAAAGCTCAGGCGCTGCAAGACAAGTCCATGGGCAGGCACTGCAGCCACAAAAGCCTCCTTTTCTTCCGCTTGCAGGGCAGCTTTTAGGCTTTCCACCGTCTTTTCGCCACGACCCACCGCCACCAGGGCCCCCATCATCATGCGCACCTGATGCATGAGGAATCCACTTCCGCACACTTGGTAATAGCCCGTAAATGCGCTCGTAGCCGCGGGTTCCAACACCACGATGCGGGACTGAAAAATCGTACGTAAATAACTAGCACTTATTTTCTGTCGTGGGCAGAAACAACGAAAATCATGCGTTCCTTCGAAAAGAGCCGCTGCAGCATGCATCGCATCAACATCCATTTGGCCCGGAAAATACCCTTGAAAGGCACTATCTAGGGGAGCTGGCTTGGTCCCTAAGCGGAAATAATACCGATACTCCTTTTCCACCACATCTTGGATGATGTTAAAGGTGGGCGGCACCTCCTGGCAGCGCAGCAGCAAAATATCCGCCGGCAGCATGGCATTCACGGCATGTAGAAACTGCTCGGGAAGGATCGGCTCCGCGCTGTGCAGCGCAAAGGCCCCTTCCGCTGCCGAAACTCCTGAATCTGTTCTTCCAGCTCCTAAAACGGTGAACTGCTCATGCCCGAGCACAAAGCGGATGACGCGTTCGAGCTGCCCCTGCACGGTTTTTTGGCCCGCCTGCTGCTGCCAGCCCCGATAGCGTAAACCAAGGTACTGCATGAAAACGAGATACTGATGGGGGCGCTGCTGCATAAAAAGGAGAAGAAAGAAAAGGACATGAGCGCTTCCTTTGGCGCTTACAAAGCGCAAATAACGGCCATTCCACTCAAAAATAAAAAAATCCCCCTCGGACCTGCATCCAGAGGGGGGTAAGGCAAATAGGTTTGTATGTTGAGGTTATAAATGAGCAGCCAACCAGTCCCCCACCGCGGAGGTGCTGTGTGCCTGCCCGTGGTCGGCGATATCTTCTGTCACCACACCAGCTTCCAGAGATTTATTGACCACTGCTTTGATGGCCTCTGCTTCTTCCATGGCCCCGAAAGCATATTCGAAAAGCATGGCAGCCGAAAGGACTGTAGCCAGAGGATTCGCAATATTTTTTCCTGCCGCCTGCGGGTAAGAGCCATGAATCGGCTCGAAAAGTTTCACCTCAGCGCCTAAGGAGGCGGAAGGCATCAGCCCCATCGAGCCTGAAATTACGGAAGCCTCATCCGTGAGGATATCTCCGAAAAGATTTTCCGTAATCAGCACATCATAGGCTTTTGGCCACTGAATGAGGCGCATCGCTACGGCATCGACGAACTCATAGGCCACCTCCACGTCCGGATAGTCGGCGGCCAGCTCCTGAACCGTTTCCCGCCAAAGCCTAGACGTGGCTAACACATTCGCCTTATCGACGCATGTCAGGTGCTTACGGCGCTTCTGTGCTGCTTCGAAGCCCATCTTTGCCAGCCGCGCGATTTCTTCTTTCGTGTAGACATTCGTATCGAAAGCCTTTGTTCCCTGCTCATTTCTGCCCCTCGGCTCCCCGAAATAAATACCAGAGGTCAGCTCTCGGAAAAAGACAAAATCCGTTCCCTCCACACGCTCTAACTTGAGTGGCGACTTATGGATTAGGGAAGGAAACGTGAAGGTCGGACGCACATTAGCGAAGAGACCTAAGGATTTGCGCATGCGCAGAAGACCCTCTTCCGGCCGCACCTTCGCCTTCGGATCATTATCGTATTTCGGATCTCCGATGGCCCCAAAAAGGACCGCATCCGCCGCCTGGCAGATACGATGCGTTTCCGCAGGGTAGGGATCTCCATGCACATCGATCGCCGCCGCTCCCACGAGGGCCTCCTGATAGTGAATCTCATGTCCAAATTTTTTAGCCACAGCGTCCACTACTTTGACCGCCTGTGCGACCACCTCGGGGCCTATCCCATCCCCGGGTAAAAGTGCAATCGTTATTTTCATACCTATATTTTGGTTTACTTACTCGCTTGGTTGTATGCGACCTCCTCGGCTTCCGGTACCAGCCCGACACTGTTAAGCATCTTTTCTGTCGCCTTCATGGCCGCCACCGTCTGATCACTATCCAGCCCCTTGGTCTTAAAAATCCTACCGAAGTCCCAGGTAATCACCGTCTCCACGAAAGCATCCGTCTTGCCGCCTGGAGGAATCCGCACATGATAATCCGTTAACTTGGGCAGGCGAAAGCCCAATTTTTTATAGATTTTTTTTACCGCCTGCATAAAAGCATCGTACTGCCCATCCCCGGAAGCATGCGCCTCGTAGGCCTCACCGGCCAAAAGCAATTTCAGCTGCACCGTCGGCTTCAGCCCCCTGCTATGGGTCATATGATAGCCTTCGATGCGTACCTCCTGCTCGCCATTTTCCTGCTGCAGCACATCCGAAATGATGTAGGGAAGATCCTCTGTGGTCACCCGCTCCTTCCGGTCGCCCAGCGCAATAATCCGCTCAGTCACCTGCTTCAACTGCTCCTCTTCGAGGGAAATCCCCAAGGCTTGCAGGTTTTTTAAGATATTGGCCTTGCCAGAAGTTTTGCCGAGGGCATATTGGCGCTGGCGCCCAAAACGCTCGGGAAGCAAATCATTAAAATAGAGATTTTTCTTTTGATCGCCATCCGCATGGATGCCCGCCGTCTGGGTAAAGACATTTTCCCCCACCACCGGCTTGTTCGCTGGAATATGTAGTCCGGAAAATTGTTCTACCAACTTGCTGACACGATAAAGCTTTTGCTCCTGCAAGCCATGGCGAACCGAAGTAAAATCACTTAAGACGGCCAAAATACTTTCTATGGGCGCATTCCCGGCACGCTCTCCCAGTCCATTGACGGTGCTGTGCAAGCCTGAGACACCCTGATCTACTGCTTCCAGGACATTGGCCACGGCCAAATCATAATCGTTATGCGCATGAAAATCGAAATGCAGGTCTGGAAAATCCGCACAAAGCGCTCCGATAAAGGCACGCACTTCTTTCGGCCGCAGAATCCCTAAGGTGTCCGGCAGCATGATGCGATCCACGGCCTGCGTCTGCAGAAACCGGATCAGACTCCGCGTATAGGCCTGTGAGTGCCGCATGCCACTGCTCCAGTCCTCCAGGTACACATTCACGCGCATCCCCGCCGCTTGGGCATGGCCTATCGTGGCACTGATACGCGCGAAATGCTCTTCCGGCTGCTGCCGTAGCTGATGCTCCAGATGGTTCAGGGAACCTTTGGTGAGTAGGTTGAGCACACGTGCGCCCGCCTCCTTCAACCAGTCCACTGAGATGCTCCCATCTACGAAGCCCAGGACCTCTACCCGGTCGAGATAGCCCTTTTCTGCTGCCCAGCGCGTAATTTTTTGCACCCCGCGGAGCTCTCCCTCCGAGACTTTGGCGGACGCCACCTCGATCCGATCTACCTGTAGCTCCTCTAAAAGTAGCTTGGCGATCTGGAGCTTTTCACTCGGCAGGAAAGACACCCCAGAGGTCTGCTCCCCATCCCGCAGGGTGGTATCCATTATCTCTATGCGCCTGTTATCCTCCTTCATATCGACCTCCTTAAAGCCCTCAGGGCTTACCGCTGCAGCTCGAAGGCACGGATTTCCTCTTGCATGTGCAAGAGATAATCGATGTCGTCGAAGCCATTTTTCATATTTTCTTTCTTGTAGCTGTTGATCTCAAAAGCCTCCTCCGAGCCATCCGTGAGCAGGCGAATCACCTGGGCTTCCAGGTCGATTTCTACTTCTGCCTGTGGGTCCGCTGCTACCGCAGCAAAGAGCCTGTCCGCAAACTCCACACTCACTGTCACGGGCAACACTCCGATGTTCAAGCAGTTATTCTTGAAAATGTCCGCAAAAAAGCTGGAAACGACGCAGCGGAACCCGTAGTCATAAAGCGCCCAGACGGCATGCTCGCGGCTCGACCCTGAGCCGAAATTTTTACCTGCCACCAGCACCTTTCCGGAGTAGGTGGCATCATTCAGGACAAAATCCTCCTTCGGGCTGCCATCTGCATGGTAGCGCCAGTCACGGAAGAGGTTGTCGCCAAAACCTTTGCGCTCCGTAGCCTTTAAAAAGCGAGCGGGGATAATTTGGTCGGTGTCTACATTTTCAGCTGGCAGGGGCACCATCGTACTGCGCAGCTTCGTAAATTTATCGTAAGCCATAAGGTTGTCTCGTTAAAATACTTCTCTTGGATCCGCGATTTTGCCGGTGACGGCCACAGCAGCTACCGTCAGTGGGCTAGCCAAAAGGGTGCGGGCACCTGGCCCTTGCCGTCCTTCGAAATTTCGGTTCGAGGTGCTCACCGCATACTTGCCAGCGGGGATTTTATCGTCATTCATTGCCAGACAAGCAGAGCAGCCCGGCTGGCGTAGCTCAAAGCCTGCTTCTTCTAAGATGGCGACCAGGCCTTCCTGCTGCGCCTGCTTTTCCACCTCCCGAGAGCCGGGAACGATCCAAGCGGTGATGTTGGGAGCCTTTTGTTTGCCTTTCACAAACTGCGCCACTGCACGGATATCTTCGATGCGTCCATTTGTGCAGCTGCCCACAAAGACAAAGTCCACTTCACGCCCTTTAATCGGCTGGCCTGCTTCGAAGCCCATATACTGGAGGGACTTGATGTATGAGGTCTGCTCGCTACCGCTGAAGCGGGAGATTTCCGGTACGGAGGCTCCGATTTTGATGCCCATGCCTGGGTTTGTCCCATAGGTAATCATAGGTTCTATATCCGTGGCATCGAAAACGTATTCCTTATCGAAGACCGCACCCTCATCCGTACGCAGCGCGAGCCACTCCGCTTTGGCCTGCTCCCAGGCCTCCCCTTTAGGGGCATAGGGCCTGCCTTCAAGGTAAGTGAAGGTGGTGGCGTCCGGAGCGATAAGTCCACCGCGTGCTCCCATCTCGATACTCATGTTACAGATGGTCATCCGCGCTTCCATGCTGAGGCTTTCGATCGCCGATCCGGCATACTCAATAAAATAGCCTGTGCCGCCACTAGCAGAAATCTGCGCGATGATGTAGAGAATAATGTCTTTTGCACTTACTCCGGGCCCTACTTCCCCCTCCACGCGGATGCGCATCTTTTTCGCTTTCGTCTGCATGATGCACTGCGTGGCCAGCACCATCTCGACCTCAGAGGTGCCGATTCCGAAGGCGATCGCTCCGAAGGCGCCATGGGTAGAAGTGTGGCTATCGCCACAAACGATGGTCATCCCCGGCTGGGTCACGCCCAGCTCCGGGCCGATCACATGGACGATACCATGGTGATCACTTCCTAAATCGTGAAGCTCGATACCATACTTGCGGCAGTTTTCGCGGAGCTTTTCCACCTGCATACGTGAAAGGGCATCCTTGATGGTTTTATCTTGATCCACGGTAGGGACATTATGATCCGGCGTAGCAATGGTGCGCTCCGGATACATAACTGGAATCCCACGCTTCTCCAAGTTGAGAAAAGCAACAGGACTGGTCACCTCATGGATAAAATGTTTATCGATGAAGAAGACATCCGGACCGCCCGGGACACTGCGGATGACATGTGCATCCCATATTTTATCAAATAATGTTTTCGCTGCCATATTACTTAGTGGCCATAGCCTTTTCTTTAACAGGTATTTTATTTAGCGCGTCTACGAAGGCTTGTGCAGAGGCACGAACGATGTCCGTATCCGAAGCAAAGCCATAATAGGGAACCTTGCCTTTCATCAGCCGCATGTGTACTTTCGCCTGATCATCACTGCCTGCTGTAATGGCCTGAATCAGGAATTCTTCCAAAACTATCTGCGGTGTTACGATACTTTCTATCGCCTTCAGCGCTGCATCCACGGGGCCATTTCCAGTGGCACTCGCCTGCTTGAGCTCTTCGCCCACGCGTAAGGACACGCTCGCTTGGATGTGTCCGTTCGAGCTGTACTCCAGTTTTTCAAGTGTAAGGAGGTGTGACTCATCCATGTACTTGCCCACAAGCCCCATCAGGTCTTTCGGGCCTATGTCTCGCTTTTTATCCGCTAGCAGCAGGAAGTCCTCATACACCAGGCGCAGCTCCTCCCCTTCTAATGGCACACCCAGTGCATCGAGATGATGCTTGAGCGCCGCACGACCACTGCGTGCCGTCAGCACGATGGACGACTCATGCACACCCACAGACTGCGGGTCGATGATTTCGTAGTTTTCACGGTGCTTTAACACCCCGTCTTGGTGGATGCCTGAGCTATGCGCAAAGGCATTTCTTCCCACAATAGCCTTATTCGGCTGGACAGGCATGTTCATTAGTTTAGACACCAACCTGCTGGTCTCGTAAATTTTAGGGGTATGAATGGCTGTTTTTACAGGAATAGCATGGTGACACTGAATGGCCATCACCACCTCTTCCATAGACGTATTTCCGGCGCGCTCGCCGATCCCATTAATGGTCACCTCCACCTGCCTGGCACCCTGCTGCACCCCTGAAATAGTATTGGCCGTGGCCATACCTAGATCATTATGACAGTGGGTAGCGATGATGGCCTTGTCAATATTCGGTACCTCATCTTTCAAATGCCGGATAATGGCTCCATACTGCTCAGGCAAGCAGTAGCCTGTCGTATCTGGAATGTTGACGACGGTGGCGCCTGCCCGGATGGCTTGTTCCACGATCCGAGCGAGAAACTCCTTATCGGCACGCCCTGCATCTTCGGCATAAAATTCTACATCCTCGACAAAACGCTTAGCGAACTTTACAGCCTGCACCGCACGCTCGATGATCGCCTCCGGCGTAGAGCGTAATTTATACTGAATATGGTAAGGAGAGACACCGATTCCCGTGTGTATTCTACCCTTCTTTGCATAGCGAAGTGCCTCAGCCGCTACCTCTATGTCCTTCTCTACAGCCCGGGAGAGTGCACAAATAATCGGTTCGCTTACGGCCTTCGAAATCTCGACGACCGAATTAAAATCTCCCGGGCTGGAAATCGGAAAGCCCGCTTCTATAATGTCCACTCCCAGTGCTTCCAGGGCGCGTGCCACCACGATCTTCTCAGCTGTATTCAGCTGACAACCGGGCACCTGCTCCCCATCACGCAGGGTCGTATCGAAAATCCATAGCTTATTACTCATCATCCGTTATTTTCAGGTCTTAATTGGCGGACGGTAGCCCCAGCCTGCCACATTTCAGATTCTCTTAACTCCTTTAGCTCCTCTTCCAACTTGGCACGATAATCCGATTTACTGTTGGAATCAATCGACTTCTGCGCCTCCTGACCCGTTTTTACGCTTTCATAAAGCGACTCAAAAACCGGCTTGGTGGCATCCCGAAAAGGCTTCCACCAGTCCAGCGCTCCGCGCTGTGCAGTAGTGGAGCAGTTGGCATACATCCAGTCCATTCCATTTTCTGCCACCAGCGGCATTAAGCTTTGCGTCAGCTCCTCCACCGTTTCATTAAAGGCCTCGGAAGGGCTATGCCCATTCGCTCGGAGCACCTCATACTGGGCCGCGAAGATCCCTTGGATGGCTCCCATCAGCGTGCCGCGCTCCCCGGTAAGGTCCGAGGTTACCTCCTTATAAAAATCCGTTTCGAACAGGTAGCCCGACCCCACGCCGATGCCTAGCGCGATCACACGCTCCCGAGCGCGGCCCGTGGCATCCTGATAAATCGCAAAAGAAGAATTCAGCCCACGGCCTTCCACAAACATCCTTCTAAGTGAAGTTCCGGACCCTTTCGGCGCCACTAAAATCACATCCACATCCGCGGGAGGAATGATGCCTGTCTTTTCTTTATAGGTCACGCCGAAGCCATGCGAAAAGTAAAGTGCCTTCCCTGGCGTCAGATGCTTCTTCACCGTCGGCCAAAGCGCTATCTGCCCAGCGTCCGAAAGCAAAAACTGTAGAATAGTCCCCTTCTCACAGGCTTCCTCCAGCTCGAAAAGTGTCTCTCCTGGCACCCAGCCATCGGCTACGGCCTTGTCCCACGTCTTAGAATCCTTCCGCTGCCCCACGATGACATTAAAGCCATTGTCTTTTAGGTTCAGCGCCTGCCCCGGCCCCTGTACGCCATAGCCTAAAACAGCGATGACCTCATCTTTTAATACCTCTTGGGCTTGTGCTAAAGGAAATTCTTCACGTGTTACCACGTTCTCTTCTACTGATCCGAACGTTAATTTCATACGATATTAGGTTTTATGGTTTGATGTTATAAATAGGCATTAATAGTTTCCATCGGCTTCGCCACTGCCACACGCCCGGAGCGGGCAAACTCTAAAATTTCATAGGCTTTTAGTAGCTCCAGCAGCTGCTGGGTCTCTTCCTTATGGCCTGTGAATTCCAGAACCACGAATTCCGGCTCCGCCGCTATAATGTGGGCATTAAACTGCCGAATCACACTTTCTAGGCCAGCATCCAAGCAGCGCGTCGGGATCTTATACAGGGCGATTTCCTGGTAGACGACCTCTTCATCCACATAATAAAAGGCTTTTACCACATCGATGATCTTCTCAATCTGCTTGGTGAGGTGCACGATTTTTTCCTCCGTAGTCGTCACCTCTATCGTGATTTTGTGGATGCCATCCTGCCGACTTTCGGAGGCCGTGAGCGCATCGATGTTAATTCCCCTACGGGTGAAAATTATGGTGATGCGATTTAATATTCCGATAAAATTTTCTGTAAAAACAGAAATAGTATAACGTTTCATACAAGCGGGTTTAGCACAATCTAACTTCATCTACAGCACAGCCCGTGGCGATCATCGGGAAGACATTATCTTCCTTCTCCACGACGACCTCTAAGAAGGAAGGGCCTTCTTCGAAAAGCATCTCTGCCACCGCTTCACGCAGCCCCTCCCGTGTCGTCACCTTGCGGGCTTTAATGGCGTAGGCCTCCACGATCTTGATAAAATCCGGATTCTCTAACTCCGTAAAAGAGTAGCGCTTGTCAAAAAACAACTGCTGCCACTGCCGCACCATTCCGAGATAATTGTTATTTAACAGCACCATCTTCACAGGTGCCTTCGTCTGCATGATCGTGCCTAACTCCTGAATGGTCATCTGAATGCCACCATCTCCCATCACACAAATCACCTGACGCTGAAAGTCATGTAGCTGTGCGCCTAGGGCGGCCGGCAGGCCAAAGCCCATGGTTCCTAAGCCCCCAGAGGTGATATTCGTTCTCCCCTGCAGGAATTTAAAATACCTCCAAGCGATCATCTGATGCTGCCCCACATCGGTCACCAGCACCGCATCATCGGTTTTAAAAGCATTAATATGGTGCATCACCTCGCCCATGGTCAAGCCCGGCTTGCAGGGCTCCAAGTCACCACACACGACCTGCTGGTACTCTTGCGCCTCCAAGGCGCGAAACTCCGCCAACCACTCCGGATGGGCATTAGGTTTCACTGCTGCTGTGAGGGCAGCCAGGCTCAACTTACAATCTCCCTGAATGGCGACAGTGGTTTTTACATTTTTATCGATTTCGGCAGGATCCAGCTCCAAATGGATGACCTTCGCCTGCCGTGCATAGCGCTTTAAATCGCCCGTCACGCGGTCGTCGAAGCGCATCCCCACCGCGATCAAGACATCGCATTTATTGGTGAGCAAGTTCGGCGCATAGTTGCCATGCATCCCTAATTTGCCCACATAGCAGGGGTGATCTTCCGATAAGGAGCCCGTCCCGAGAAGCGTGGCCGCCGAAGGGATGCCCGTTTTTTCTACGAAAGCGCGCAACTCATCCTCTGCCTCACCGATAGATACCCCTTGGCCAAATAGCAAGTAAGGGCGCTCAGCTGCATCGATTAAGGCCGCGGCTTCTGCCACACGCTCCGTGCTAATGGGTACATAAGGCCGATAACTCCGAATATAGGAGCACTGCTCGTAGTGCATTTCTGCTAGCTCGATTTGCGCATTTTTCGTGATATCGATGAGTACGGGACCAGGTCGGCCGCTGCGCGCAATATGAAAGCCCTTCGCGATCGCTGGAGCGATATCTGCCGCATGGCGTACCTGATAGTTCCACTTCGTCCCCGGCATGGAAATCCCCACGACGTCGGTTTCTTGGAAGGCGTCGGAACCCAGCAAGTGGGCAGCCACCTGCCCAGTGATACAGACTAAGGGCGTGCTATCGATTAAAGCATCCGCCAGCCCAGTGATCAAATTCGTGGCGCCAGGCCCGGAAGTAGCCAGCGCTACGCCTACTTTTCCCGAAACCCGCGCATAACCCTGAGCGGCGTGAATGGCTCCCTGCTCATGCCGTGTCAGTACATGCTTGATGCGCTCATGATAGTCGTATAAAGCATCATAAACGGGCATAATAGCCCCTCCGGGGTAGCCGAATATGTACTCCACCTGCTCGGCTATCAGCGACTGAACGATGATATCTGCTCCTCTGATCATAAAATTAGGGGTTAAAGATTAGTCTTGATCTGTCACACAACCCTCTGATGCTGTGCCAACTAATCGATTGTATTTTTTCAGTGTCCCCTGTAAGCCCTGTGGCTGTCGGGGAGTCCATGTCTTTTTCCTTTGCGCCAGCTCCTCCTCACTCAAGGCGACAGAAAGCGAGAGCCCTTCCGAAGCGATCGTGATGAGATCCCCATCTTGCAGCAGCCCGATCGGCCCACCCAGATAGGCTTCCGGTGTCACATGCCCCACCACAAACCCATGGGTACCTCCAGAAAAGCGCCCATCCGTAATCAAGGCCACATCTGCCCCCAAGCCGGCGCCAATGATCATGCTAGTGGGCTTTAACATTTCCGGCATGCCTGGCCCGCCTTTTGGTCCTACATAGCGAATGACGACGACATCACCTGCCTGCACCTGCTTATCACGAATGGCCGCATTCGCCTCTGCCTCAGAATCATATACCTTCGCAGGCCCTTGAAAGGACTTGCCCTCTTTGCCGGAGATTTTAGCGACAGCTCCATCTGGAGCTAAATTCCCCTTTAAAATACAGAGGTGTCCTGTAGGCTTCAGGGGCTGCGTTAAAGGGCGAATGGCATTTACCGTAGCAGGCACGATCGGACTGATATCGGCTAGGTTTTCAGCCAGTGTTTTACCCGTGACCGTCAGACAATCACCATGTAAAAGGCCCTCGTCCAACAGGTAGCGCATAAAGGCAGGTAAGCCCCCCTGCTCATGGAGATCTTCCATTAAAAACTGTCCACTCGGTTTGAAATCGCCGATGACAGGCGTCTCTTCATTTATCCGTCGAAAATCCTCTAACGTAAAGGGAATGCCAGCTGTACGGGCGATGGCCAGGAGGTGCAGCACCGCGTTCGTGCTCCCACCTAAAAGTACCACCACGCGAACGGCGTTTTCCAGGCTCTTCCGCGTCACGATATGGGAAGGGCGAATGTCTGCTGCGAGCAGGCGTTTGATGGCTGCCGCAGCCTCCGCGCATTCCGCCTGCTTCTCTGGAGACAGTGCAGGATTCGTACTGCTATAAGGTAGGGACATGCCCATCGCCTCAGCGGCAGAACTCATGGTATTCGCGGTGTACATACCGCCGCAAGCGCCCGCCCCAGGGCAGGCATTTCGGATCACGCCATCGTAGTCCTCCTCCGAGATCTCGCCCTTTAGACGCTTGCCAAAGGCCTCGAAGGCAGAAACGATATTTAGCTTTTCCCCTTTATAGAGACCTGAGGCGATCGTGCCCCCATACACCATGATGCCCGGACGGTCCGTGCGGAGCATGCCCATGATGGCGCCCGGCATGTTTTTATCGCAGCCTGCCACCGTGATGGAAGCATCGAAAGAATGTCCACAGATAAAAGACTCTACCGAGTCGGCGATGATTTCGCGAGAAACCAATGAATAGCGCATCCCTAAGGTACCCATAGAAGTACCATCCGAGATGCCGATGGTAGTAAAAACAAGACCTGTCAACCCTTCCTTCCGTGTCGCTTCACGAATCGAGGCTGCCAGGTCGTTAAGATGCATGTTACAGGGATTACTCTCATAACCGCAGCTTCCTACACCCACAAAGGGCTGGTTCATCTGCTTGTCACTCATGCCAGTGGCATATAACATGGCTTTGCCAGCTGGATGCTCGGGATTCTGACTGATCTCCCAACTATGTCGTTTCATGTCCTTCATGTGATGTATTTACTCCTGAAATCGGTATAAAAAAAGTGCCCCTGTGTAGGAGGCACTTCCCGATTTATAGTTGTTAGATAGGTAAAACAGTGCCTCAGTTCATTTTACTAATGAGCAGTAGAAGAATAAAGAGGACGCTGATTACGTGGTACATGTGTTGTTTCTGTTGTAATGGTAACACAAACATAAGGGGTTAATTCGAATTTTCACAAACATTTATTTCATTTTTTAATAGATTAATAATTTATTCACATTGCTAAAAAGCATTTATGCCAAATTATATTCACTAACGATAAATTTTATAAGACTTTATTCTTGAATCCCGTAAAAAAACCCCAGCAGAACCAAACAATGTTTCGATTGTATAGTTGCTAAAAAAATATGGATACCATTGCGATTTTGAAAATATATAATAAAGTTTAACGAATTTTCGTTAACCCTCGCCTTCATTTTCTTCGGATGCCATTCACAAACAAAGAAGCGCCGCCTACGCACATAAAAGACATTTTCAAGCAGACCATGCCCTTTTTCCCTATCTTTACCCGAAAAAAAAATGCTTGCCTTTCCTAACGCAAAAATCAATCTAGGACTTTCCATTACAGCGAAACGCCCCGACGGCTATCATGAAATCGAAACCTGCATGGTACCCATCGCCCTACAGGATGCACTGGAAATCATCGAAAGCAAGCAGCAGCGCTTCTTTGCCCACGGCATCCCCATTCCGGGAGAGGAAAAAGACAATTTAATCCTAAAAGCCTACCGGCTACTTAAAAAAGATTTCCCCTCCCTTCCCGAGGTAGAAATCCACCTGCTAAAAAAAATCCCGATGGGCGCAGGACTTGGCGGTGGCTCTGCGGACGCGGCATTCGCACTGACCTTAATGAGCAAGCTGTTCAACTTACACCTGGAGGACTTCCTGTTGGAAGAATATGCAGCCAAATTAGGGAGTGACTGTCCGTTTTTCGTTCAGAACACGCCGAAAATCGCTACGGGCAGAGGGGAAATCCTAAATCCCATACAGCTACCTCCACAGGAAGGCCACCTGGTACTGGTCTATCCGCAGGTGCACGTCAGTACCCGCGAAGCATACGCTGGTATTCGTCCGAAAAAGCCGGCATGCGTACTCCGAGAGGTGCTGGCAAAGCCAGAATGCTGGAAAGAACAACTTATAAACGATTTCGAGCAGGGAATCTTCGCGCTGCATCCTGAGCTTGCGCACATAAAAGAATCCCTCTACCAGGCAGGCGCTTGGTATGCCGCCATGTCCGGTTCTGGCTCCACCCTATTCGGGATTTTCAAACACAGCCCCCCTCCTATGGACTGGCCCACGCAGTATCAGGTGTTTACCTTGCCTTGGAAGTGGTAAGAGCAGGTAATAGGCCTCTTTTAGCGTTTGCCCTCCGGGCAAAGGGGAAGTCAGATGCCCCCAAACGTTCCTCAATAACTGCTTAAACAAACTATTTTACTTGTGCTTCAACAGCTTGGCGATAGACCTACGCTTTAAAAAATTATCGTCTAGAACATGTAAATCATACATTCTTAGTCCATCTAATCGAAATAAGAAAGGTGTTGGCAAGGCTACGGCTTTGGAATGCACATTAAATACATCATTCTGTAATTGATATGCTTTTTTAAATGCATTCAAGTGTCGCTCGTCTTCGAAGTTCATTATTACATGCACGGCGGTATTTTCTCTGACTGTCGAAAGTATCTCTAGTTTACACGTTTGGCAGGTCAAGGCATCATCAAAATAGAGGTACCACACCTCTTTTGAATTTTCAGAAACGTTTACATCTATTTGCTCATAATAACTCGCAAACCAAGAGTAAATTTTCTGCGTGTAGGCTGCATCATTTTGCGGACCACGTTCACATGAGATCAGCAGCAACACGAAAATAAAGTAAAGAACTGAAATTCGCATCGTATATTAAAGGGTTAGGGTTAAAAAGGTGATGATGCCACTTGATCCAGAGTGGACTTCCTTAGCCAATTCATAAAAAACGTTATGTTGACTTCTAAATTCTAAAGAATCGCTCGTGTAAAAATACGTTTTCAATAAATCATCTACCATCTCCGAAGGTATCACTTTAATGATATGATCCTCTTTCATCGCGACAATATCGCCTATGAGTAAGAAATTTTGTGTAAGAGAACGATCAAAGGACTGGGCTTTATTCGTCTCTAGATCGATATAAACCTCTCGTAATTGTGGTATGCCATACCTGAAAAACAAGAACCTATCTGAACAATAGAAATCATGGAGACCTAGGGTCAGTCCATTTTCAAGAGCATACGCTAAGGATTTATCGAATTTGGAATTACGCTTTGAGTATTTAAATGCATCCGGAAGCCGATACTTCCCAAAATCAATCGCGTATTTTGCTTGGAGTTTTTGGTCTTCCATCTTAACTTCATAAATGGTATCATTAAAGAGCTCACTAAAAAAAACCTGCTCACCGTTTCGTGAAAAGGACATCTCTCCTTTATAATCATAATTTTTCAATCTATCATTGATCTGCAAATCACTTTTTAAAGTTGAAAAATCACTACCCAAAAACGAGACATTATGACAGCCATTTAAATTTCCACAGTGATTTGCGTGCATGCCGATATAGTGGGCATCCACTTTTTCAAAGGTATCTAAATAGGTGCTCCTATCCAGTGGGACTGTATGCATAAACGTACCAGTATCTGTAGCATACCTAAGTATTTTCTTTCCACCAAAGTCTAAAATAGCTAATGTCTTCGAATTCGGCGTTACCGTGAAATCACGGATCTCCCGGTATTCCTTAGGACCTTCGCCAAGACTTGCTATTTTAAACAGAAATTCGCCCTCTTCTGTAAATACAAAAAGGGAATGCGTCATCGTCTTATCTAAAATATAGATGCGCCCATCTACTAGGGCTACCTTATCATAACTCCCAATAAAAATATCCTCTCCACCTTCAAGCCGGATTACTTTTTTTACTTCTAATAAACTATCTAAAACGTATCCTTTCTGAAAGGGAATCTCATCCACCTGGATAAGCACTTCCTCCCCAGTCAGATTCTGATAGCTGAGAAACGAGTTCTTGGTTTCACATGCAAAGGCGAGCAGTATAAAAAAGGCAAAAATGCTAAAATTTTTCATCATCTGTTGTATAGAAGTAACGTATAAAAACCCCACTCGAGGATAACCCCAATTCCCGAAGAACACAGCCCCGCCCACCCCAAGACTAAGGGGAAGCGCCTTTATGCGCGAGGATATAGCTTAGCTGCTGAAGCAGCACGCCGCGCTTGACGCTTGCGGTAAAGAAATTGGAATAAGGGATACAGCAGCACGGAAATCAGAATTATTAGAGTTCCCAAGTAAAAGCCTGGGGTCATCTGCTCCTTCTCTCCGAAGATTAAAACAGCTAAGACAATTCCATAAACAGGCTCTAAATTGATCGTCAAATTCACTGCAAAGGCGGTAATTCTTCGCATCAGCTCCACCGAAACGGCAAAAGCATACACCGTACAGACGCCCCCCAAAAGGAACAACCAAAGCCAATCCAGTCCCTGAGGCAGCAGCTGAAGTCCCTCTTCCGCGAAGTACATGCTATAAATCGGCATACACAGGAGCGTAAACAAGCAGGCTCCCAGCATCTCGTAAAACGTCAGCGTGTACGGCTCATGCTTTTTCGTCAATTTACTGTTGATCACCGAAAAAACAGCCCCCAAGAAAGCCGAAGCGATGGCCATGCTCAGCCCCAACCAATAGCCCCCTTCAAAGCGGAAAATCACATACAGCCCCGAAATCACGAGCAGCCCGAGCAGCACCTCGTACCATTTTACCTTCGTTTTATACGCGAAGGGTTCGATAAATGCCGTCCAGAGAGAGGTCGTCGCCATTCCCGCCAGGCAGACCGAGGCGGTAGAGGCTCTAGCCGCACCGAAAAAAAGCACCCAGTGAAGCCCGATCAGCATGCCCGTTCCCATAATACGTATCAGGGAGGCGCGAGAAAGTCGTAGGCTTTGGCTCCGCCAAAGAAAAAACCCACCGATAACCACAACCGCCAGCAGCGTGCGGTAAAAGACGATTTCTAGGGCGGGGAGGCTAATCAACAAGCCTAAGATGGCCGTAAATCCCCAGATGAGCACGATAAAGTGCAGCATGGCATAATCTTTCAAGCCAGCAGAAAGCGGTGTAGTGGACATTAACGTGGAACTGTTTTGTATAGCGCCAGACCGGTGACAGCAAAGACAATATTCGGCAGCCAAACGGCTAAGACCGGATAAGAAGTCCCTGCCTCGGCGAAGGTCTTAGAGAGCAGAAAGAGGATGATGTAGATAAAGGCCAAAAAGAAACCTAGCGCGATCTGGAAGCCAGAGCCTCCTCGGGTCTTCTTCGAGGACACGATCACACCGATAAAGGTCAGTATGATCGCCGCAAAAGGAGACATGTACCGCACATAGCGCTCTATTTTGTAATAGTTGACATTATCCGCGCCCCGTTCTTCCAAGATTTTTATCTGCTTGGAAAGTTCAGGCGTCTTCAGCATTTCGTGGTGATTCAGTGGCAGGTCGAAGTCATACGGTGTAATGGAAAGCGCGGTGTCCAAGGATTCCC
The DNA here is from genome assembly GCF_054166705.1 of Nitritalea sp. NCBI lineage: Bacteria > Pseudomonadati > Bacteroidota > Cytophagia > Cytophagales > Cyclobacteriaceae > Nitritalea > Nitritalea sp. The sequence continues at coordinate 24,728 of NZ_JBSZCV010000019.1, read as the reverse complement.
CCACCTCATAGCGCTCCCCCCAGTCCTCCAGCGAACGGATGCGGTAATTTTTTACCGACCAGACGCGCTTCGCTGTATCCCACACGATGCGATCCGAAGAAAGCTTGGCATGTAGAATCCTGTCTTCGATATGCTCTAAGGTAAAGCTGTAGCCCGTATTGCTGCTGGTATAGTAGCGAGAAATAAAAGCATAGTGATGGGGTGCCACCTTCACGTGTATATTCGACTCATTGTAATACTTGTCATCGTCCAGGTAGCGCGCCTTGAAGCTAGTCACCCCTTCCGTGGCTACAGGAAGTACCCAGCCATTGAGAAAAAAACTCGCAGTGCCGATAAGCGCTGCACTGAAAAAGAAGGGCACAAGCATACGGACGAAGCTGGTACCACTACTTAGGATGGCGATGATTTCCGTTCGCCCGGCCATCCGTGAGGTGATGAAAATCACGGAAATAAATACCGTAATCGGCGTGAGGAGGTTATTCAAATATAGGCCATAGTTCAGCAGGTACTTGATGATCTCCCCAGAGGGCACCTCATTTCGGATAAACGCATCGTTTTTCTCGGTGAAGTCCAGTACGAGGACCACCAGAACCAGCAGAAAGACCACGAAGAGGTAGGTCTTCAAGAAGTCTTTAATGATGAGTTTATCAAGTAATTTCATAGCTTACAATCTTCGGCTAACCACTTCTACCATGCGATTTTTCCAGCTGGCAAAGGTCCCCGCCTGAATTTGCGCCCGCGCCTCACCCACTAGCCACAGGTAGAAGCTCAGGTTATGGATGCTCGCGATCTGTGCGGCCAGAATCTCCTTTGAAATCACCAGATGGCGGAGATAGGCCTTGGAATAAAACTGACTCACATAGGAAGGGAAGCCACTATCTATAGGTGAGAAGTCCGACTTCCACTTTTCGTTTCGAATATTGATGATTCCTTCCGTGGTAAAGAGCATGCCGTTACGCGCATTACGCGTGGGCATCACACAGTCGAACATATCTACGCCGAGTGCGATATTTTCGAGTATATTTGCAGGGGTCCCCACGCCCATGAGATAACGTGGTTTATCGCGTGGCAGTATGCGATTCACATGGTCGGTCATCTCATACATCATCTCTGCCGGCTCCCCCACCGAGAGCCCCCCGATGGCATTGCCCTCGCGCTCACAGGAGGCGATAAACTCGGCAGACTGGGCTCGTAAATCTTTATAGGTAGAGCCCTGAACGATCGGAAAAAGACTTTGGGCGTAGCCATAGTGCGGCTCCGTCTGGTCCACACGCTCGATGCAGCGCTTCAGCCAGCGATGGGTCAGATGCATGGACTGCTCCGCATACTCATAAGTAGAGGGATAGGGAGGACATTCGTCAAAGGCCATGATGATATCCGCGCCGATGGTACGCTCGATGTCCATCACCCCTTCCGGAGTGAACAGGTGCTTGGAGCCATCGATGTGAGACTTAAAGGTCACACCCTCCTCGGTAATCTTGCGGCTTTGCGCCAGCGAAAAGACCTGATAACCGCCACTATCGGTAAGGATGGGCTTCGACCAACCATTAAAACGGTGCAAGCCCCCGGCCTGACGAAGCACCTCCAGTCCGGGCCGCAAATACAGATGATAGGTGTTGCCGAGAATGATTTGGGCCTGAATATCAGCCTCCAGCTCGCGGGTATGTACTGCTTTCACCGTCCCGGCAGTGCCCACCGGCATAAAAATAGGGGTAAGGATCTCTCCATGGTCGGTCTGGAGGCGACCAGCACGTGCTTGGCTTTTCGGATCTTCGTGTTCTAAGGTAAATTTCATCTCGGACTTTCCTACTGTAAAGAAGTGCACAAAAATAGGCTTTATTCATGAGCTTTCACATAGGCCTATGGCCATTCGCGGTCAAGACCCAGAAATTAGCAAGCAGATCGCCTGATAAATGGTCCCCAGCTCCCTTTCTCCTGTAAGACAAGAAGAATAGATTAAATAAGAAACTATGCAGGGCTAAAAAAATAGTGTATTTTTGCTACTCGACTTGCATGCTTTCCGGGAGGTGTTCTTTTTTTCGCAATTTAAGTTAAGGAGAAAACCTTCTTGAACCAATTTAGGTAAAAAGAAGTAGTGTAATTGGTTCTAACCTAATTTTAGCTGCTTGTATGATGGAACATGAGCTGGTGAGGCTTCAAGCCGAGAACGAAACAACTATGGATGTAAACGAGCGAAATTTTTCGAACAAGGCTTTAGAGGATTTTGACCTTATCGACCAGGCGGTGAGCGGCAAAGACCAGCAGGCGTATGCGACCTTGATGAAACGCTATAAAAAGGCTGTTTTTTTTATGGTGCTAAAAATGATTCGTGATGCGGATGATGCGGAAGATTTGACCATGGAGGCTTTCGCCAAAGCGTTTAAAAATCTGCATAAGTTTAAAAAGGACTACACCTTCAGCACCTGGCTCTTCCGAATCGCCACGAATAATACCATCGACTTTATCCGAAAAAAGAAGTTGAAGACCATGAGCCTTAACACCACGCTCAGCGATGATGGCGGGAATAGTGTGACCATCGATGTGGAAGATGATGATAATAATCCCCAGGATGAGTTTATCCGTTCCCAGCGTATCGAGATGGTGCGCATCTTCGTGGATAAGCTCCCCGCCAAATACCGAAAATTGGTCAAGCTGCGGTATTTCGATGAACTGTCCTATGAAGAAATTGCTGTGGAATTAGAAAAACCCCTCGGAACGGTGAAAGCACAGCTCCATCGCTCACGAGAGCTGCTGCTGGAGATTGCTAGAGAAAAGAAAAAACATATCTAAGCCTGCGAAAAACAAAAAAAATCTTTACTTTCGCTAGACTTTCAAACCTTTTTGAGGCACGTCACAAACACGTGCCTCCGTCTTTTTTGTTATCAAACTTGAAATAGGCGGACTTTTTGTGGATATTAGGTGTTGACAAACACTCATTTTATTATAAAATCCATAAAACAACCCAAATGACGGAGAGAAAAATCCAGCGTTTGCTTGTGGCGAACCGTGGGGAAATCGCCATACGCATTTTTCGAGCCGGTTCTGAGCTAAAAATCCGGACCGTAGCCATCTACACCCATGAAGACCGCTACTCTTTACATCGCTATAAGGCGGACGAAGCTTACCAAATCGGTAAAGAACATGACCCCTTAAAACCCTACTTGGATGTAGAAGCCATCATTCAGCTTGCGAAAGATAAAAAGATCGATGCGATCCACCCCGGATATGGCTTTTTATCCGAAAATGTCCGCTTCGCCAGGCGCTGCCGCGAGGAGGGGATACTCTTCGTGGGCCCCTCCCCTGAGGCTATGGAAAAACTGGGCGACAAGGTGGCAGCTAAGAAAATCGCCCGAGAATCAGAGGTCCCCGTTATCGAAGATTCACTCGTCGACCTACAGGATGCGGACTTAGCCCTAGCGGAAGCCGAGCGCATCGGCTTTCCTGTCATGTTAAAAGCTGCCTCCGGTGGTGGCGGTAGAGGCATGCGCGTGGTACGCGAAGCTTCCGAGCTAAAAAAATCCTTTAAAGAGGCCAGTAATGAAGCCCTAAAAGCCTTCGGTGAAGGAACGGTATTTATCGAAAAATTCATCGAAAACCCGAAACATATCGAGGTTCAGGTCTTGGGCGACCAGCACGGAAATATCGTACACCTCTACGAGCGGGACTGCTCCGTGCAGCGCCGCTTCCAAAAAGTAGTGGAAGTGGCTCCCAGCCCAACCCTCTCGCAGGAAACCAAGGATAAACTGTATGCCTACGCCTTAAAAATCGCCCATCATGTGGGCTACTACAATGCGGGAACAGTGGAATTCCTCGTAGATAAAGAGGAAAAGGTTTACTTCATCGAGGTCAATCCACGCATCCAAGTGGAGCATACCATTACCGAAGAAATTACGGGAATCGACATCGTCCGCTCCCAGCTGCTCATCGCACAGGGCCACCCGCTCTCCTTCCCAGGCATCTACCTCAGCAGCCAGGAAGATGTAAAAGTGAATGGCTTCGCGATCCAGTGTCGTGTGACGACAGAAGATCCTACGAACAACTTCCAGCCTGACTTCGGCACTATCATTGCCTACCGAAATGCCGCGGGCATGGGCATTCGCCTCGATGAGGGCAGCTCCTACTCAGGCGTGACCATCTCTCCATTCTTTGACTCTATGCTGGTTAAGGTCTCCAGCTGGGGGAGAACATTGCGCGGAGCCGCAGAGCGCCTAGACCGAGCCCTTTCTGAATTCCGCATCCGCGGAGTAAAAACGAATATTCCCTTCCTCCAAAATGTAGTCAAACACCCCATATTCGTTAAGGGGGAACAGACTGTCTCCTTTATCCAAGACCATCCGGAGCTACTCGAATTTCCAAAAGGAAAAGACCGCGCTACGAAGCTCCTGCGCTACCTTTCGGATGTCATCATTAATGGAAATCCAGACGTAAAAATCATTCAGGAGGATAAAGCCTTTCGCACTCCTGCGGTGCCGGACTTCGATCCGTATAGCCCCTTTCCCAAGGGTACAAAGAACCTGCTGACGGAGCTCGGCCCTGATAGTTTTAGCCACTGGGTGAAGGAGCAGCGCCCCATCTTGTACACCGATACCACCTTTCGGGATGCCCATCAGTCGCTCCTGGCCACCCGCATGCGAACTACCGACATGCTGGCGATCGCGGAAAGCTATGCTCGCCATCATCCAGAACTCTTTTCGGTGGAACTTTGGGGAGGCGCCACCTTCGACGTGTGCATGCGCTTCTTAAAGGAGGACCCCTGGGAGCGCTTGCGCAAATTACGCGCAGCCATGCCTAACATCCTGACACAAATGCTCTTTAGAAGCTCGAATGCCGTAGGCTACACCTCCTACCCGGACAACCTGGTGGAGCGCTTCATCGAGGAGGCGGCAGGAAATGGCATGGATGTTTTCCGCATATTCGACTCCCTTAACTGGACCGAAAACATGGAAATCAGCATCCGCGCCGTACGCGAGCGGACGCAGTCGCTGGCCGAGGCTTGTATATGTTATACCGGGGACATCAGCAACCCAGAAAAAACCAAATTTACGCTGGCCTATTATACGGAAGTGGCGAAAAAGCTGGAAGACATGGGCGCACACATCCTGTGTATAAAGGACATGGCAGGCTTGCTCAAACCCTATGCCGCCGCCGAATTGATCGACACCCTTAAACAGCATGTGCGGCTGCCGATTCACCTCCATACACATGACACCTCCAGCATCCAGAGTGCCACCTACTTAAAGGCGATAGAGGCAGGAGTGGATATCGTAGATGTAGCCATCAGCAGCATGAGCGGCTTGACCTCTCAGCCCAATTTCAACTCCCTGGTGGCCATGATGCAGGGTCATGAGCGGGAACAGAAAATCGACCTAGGCAGTTTGAATCGTTTTGCCAACTACTGGGAAGATGTGCGCGAGCTGTACTATCCGTTCGAAAGTGAATTGAAAGCCGGCACTGCACAGGTGTATGAAAATGAAATTCCCGGTGGGCAGTATTCAAATTTGCGCCCCCAGGCGCGCGGCCTAGGCATCGAGCACAAATTCGAGACGATAAAAGAAAATTACCGCGTCGCTAATACCCTCCTTGGAGACATTGTGAAGGTAACGCCTTCCTCGAAAGTGGTTGGGGATCTGGCGCTGTTTATGACCTCTAATGGCTATACGGCACAGGATCTGCTGAGCCGCGGCGAGTCCATTTCGTTTCCAGATTCGGTCATCAACTTCCTCAAGGGGGACTTGGGCCAACCTTACGGCGGCTTTCCGAGAGACTTCCAAAAAATCGTTTTGAAAGAGGTGCAGCCGTATACACACCGGCCAAATGAGCTGCTGGAACCAATCGATTTTGAAAGCGAACTACCTGCCTTTCAGGAGAAGTTCGGCAAGGAAAAAGATATCTGTGACTTCCTTTCCTACTCGCTTTACCCGAAGGTGTATCAGGACTTTCATCACTTCTGTGAAACGTACGGAAACGTACTTCCCCTGCCGTCTAAGGCTTTCTTTTATGGTATGAAACAGAATGAAGAAATCGTTTTCGAAATTTCTCCGGGTAAAAAAATCATCGTCAAGTACCTGAACACTACCGCACCGGATGCGGAAGGCAAGCGCTACGCATTCTTTAAATTGAATGGTCAGAATCGCCAAATCCAAGTACAGGACCATCAGGTGCTCGTCGAAACGGTGAAACATGAAAAAGTAGCCAAGGAAGGGGATGTAGGCAGCCCTTTGCAGGGCAAACTGACCCAGATCCTCGTCAATCGTGGCGACAAAGTGGAGAAAAACGATCCGCTTTTCCTCATAGAGGCCATGAAAATGGAAAGTACGGTAGTAGCACCTTTTGCCGGTACGATCGAAGAGATCATGCTACGTGAAAATACCATGGTGCAGCAGGATGACCTGGTGCTACGACTGAAATAAACGACCCAAAGTCTGTTTTTTTAGGAATCGGCCATCCAGCTGCTGCAGCTTTACAGCGGTAGGATGGCCGTATTATGTGTATCCGATAATTTGGAAGGCGTGGAGTAAATGCTTAAATAAACACACCTTTTTCATAGCTTTTCGGATAAATTCCCGAAACAAAAGTATCTTTGTGCATATAAACGAATTTTTATGCGAGCCTATTTAGCCCTTTTCCTTGCAGCGCTTCTGCTTTTTACCAGCTGCAGCAGTGCCACCCTCATTCAATCCACACCTAGTGGAGCGAAACTGTACTTGAATGATGAGCTGGTCGGAACCACTCCGCATAAACATCGAGATACCCGCATCGTAGGGAGCGTTACAGACGTACGTCTAGAATTAGACGATTATGCCCCTTTTTACAGCTACTTCGCACGGGATGAGGAAGTAGATGTAGGAGCGATCATCGGGGGGATATTTTTCCTAGTCCCTTTCTTGTGGACCATGAAATACAAGCCAAGTCGCATGTATGAGCTCACGCCACTTTCGGATCTAGACCCGCTCGAGCAGCACCTGCAGGAAGGCCCGAAGCAAGTACTAAAAGAAGCGGAGGCCATCTCTAATCTGGAACTGCGCCTACGTAAACTGAAAGCCCTGTTCGATGAAGGCTTGATCACAGAAGCAGAATATGAAATGGCGCGCAAACGAGCACTTGAAGAAATGTAAAATAGGCAGATGCGCCTTTTTTCTTAAGTTTTTCTTAGTGGCTCCCTTTGTAAGATCCGTCCGTACACGTAGTCATCCATGACATAGCCCTTCCCGATGTCGATGACCTCCTCACGTATCCGCACATAGCCGATGCGCTCATAAAAATGAATCGCAGCGCTATTGTACTTGTTTACGTTTAGGAAAACAGCCTCGCTCCCCTCCTTTAGAGCCAAGTCTTGTACGAAAGCGAAAAGGGAGCGACCAATTCCGGCACCTTGGCGCTCCGGAAGGAGGTAGGCCTTATGAATTTTCGTCGCCTTCGCGGATGTGGGCAGACTTTCTAATTCCCCGGGAGGAGAAAGCGCATGCTGAATGCCGAAAAACCCGATAGGCTCCTGCTCCTCCGCCACATACACCAAATAAAAAACATGTCCCTGTGCCTGCTGCGCGGCCAAATGCTGCGGTGCATACATCCAGTCTAGCATGTAGGTCAACTGTGAAGGGCTCAACAGCTGTCCGAAAGTATGCGGCCAGATGCGGTGCGCAAGCGCCGTAATTTTGTCCAGCGCCTCTTTAGACGCCAACTGAAACTGTATCTGAATCGACTTAGAGGAGAAGTTGTGTTCCATTTTTTTATCGCTGCGAAAACTGTCAAAAGAGCAGAGCTCCGGAAACCATTGGCGCTACGCCGCCCCTTTTAAGCGGGCAGACGTATGACCAGAGACTGAAGGGGTGCCACATCAACCCGAATGCTGCCTCGCTCCTGCACCTGTAATGGCTGCATGCTGGCACCTTCCAGTAGCTCTTCTACCGCATAAGTGCCCGGTGACCAGCCCCAAGCACGAACCAACTCTTCCGGGAGCTGCAAGTCAAAACCGTAGCTTTCCGCCGCACTAAAGTTACTAATGATGAGGATGCGCTCCGGCCCTTGCCAGCGGACGAAGCTATAGACACGATCGTTATACCATTCGGTATGCTGCCTGTTGAAGCCATGCAAAGAAGCATAGGCACCAGAAAAGGCAGCCTCACTCAGGGTAAGTTGTAAAAGTTTACGGTAGTATGCCCGTAGTTCCCGCTCTTCTGGGGACAGCAGCCCACCATCGAAAGCACCTCCATTCATCCAGCGCTGATGATGGGGCACGCCGATATAATCGAAAATCGAGGTACGGCTCGGCTTGCCAAAGCCCGCATCCTCCGCACCCGGCTCACCTACTTCCTGCCCAAAATAGAGCATCACAGGGCCACTGTCGAGCAGGGCCGAAAGCACCATGGCGGGTAAAGCTGCCTGCGCATTTCCCGCAAACTCCGGGCTGGCGATGCGCTGCTCATCGTGATTTTCCAGGAAGTGCAACATGTGAGGGTGGATGTCTGTGAGGTCTTGCTGCACCTTTTCGATGGCATCTGTAGATCCTTTGCCCTGTATAATACCTTTCAAGGTGTCGTATAAAGCCACCTTATCATAAAGGAAGTCCATCTTACCACTGTAAATATAGTCACGGTAGACGGCAGGATTGTATATTTCCGCCAGCAGGAAAGCCTCCGGATTTTTCACTTTAATGGCACTGTTCAGGTAGGACCAAAACTCCACAGGAACCATCTCCGCCATGTCGTAGCGAAAACCATCTACGCCCTTATCCATCCAGAAAAAGGCGATATCCCGCCACTTTTTCCACGATGCAGGGACGTCCTGTGTCTCCCAAAAAGCCAAGTGCGCCGCCGCGTCTGCTTGGTGGTAGCCTTCCGGCAAAGCGGGAAAATCCCGCGTTCCATCGGGACGTACACCATAGTTGACCTTCACCGTCTCGTACCAATCGTAAAAATGCGGCTTGGCATCCCGCGCACCATTCCCCGTCCACTTAGCCGGATTCTCTTCGAATGTACCATCTGCGAGCGGATGTGCCTCCCCGCCAAGCGGGCGATACCCCTCCAAAGGATCTGGAACCTGAAACGCCTGCCCGGGAATGTAATAAAAATCATTATCACGAGCGTACTCCACTGTCGTATCGTCGTCAGCCCCGAAATCGCGCACTCCTTCCGGTTTACCTATGCTTTCGTACTTGCGCGCTACATGGTTTGGCACGATGTCGATAATAACCCGCATCCCTGCTGCATGCGTCCGCTGCACCAGAGCCTCAAACTCTTCCATGCGTCGCTCCGGATCCACGGCCAAATCAGGGTTCACTTGGTAATAATCCTTCACCGCATAAGGAGAACCAGCACGCCCCTTGACTACATCAGGGTCATCATCTGAGATGCCGAGAGCACTGTAATCTCGAATTAGTGCATGGTGTGGCACTCCCGTATACCAAATATGCGTCACCCCCAAGTCTTTTATCTCTGCAAGCGCCTTTTCTGTGAAGTCAGCAAACTTCCCGACGCCATTTTCCTCTGCAGTACCCCAGGGCTTTTGGGCTGTGCCCGTATTGCCGAACAGGCGTGTAAACACTTGGTAAACGACTTTTTTATCTGTCTGCATGCGATGCGTTTCTATGGGTGGTGTGAGCGTAGTTTCTTTAGGACCACAGGCGGCTAAGCTGGCTGCGAGCAGCAAAAGAGTTCTGCTTACGCTGTAAAATTTCTTTTTCATAACCCAATATACTGGGATTTCACTAAAAGCTAGAGGCTAAAGTAGGGAAATGGACTAAAAAAATTGATGCAAACGTCTGCATCCTCCCTAAAAAGGAAGGCCGAAAACCTGCGGCACTCGTCTCGGTTTTCGGCCTTATGAAACGTTCTACAGCCCTATTTACTCAACTTCTATATCCGTCAGCCAGATAAAGCGCTCGCCGGCTGCATTTCGGTGCATGGTCGACAGGGTTATCCCCGCATGCTGCTCCTCTTGCTCCCAAGTAAAGGCCCTGCCTTCAGCACCATTCCCCTTTCGGAAGACCCACTCGCGAATCATAAAACGTTCATCCAAGTACAGATCGTAAGCATCCCCCGGCGTGTAACCATCGCTATCGTTATAGCGGATAATTAACTTGGTCGCCACAGCACCAGAGATCGGAGATTCTGCATTTTCCTCCACCTCATACGTATAACCAGAATCCCACATCAGCTGAAATGGAAACAGTGCCCAGTACTTGTCATTCACGAAGGCTGCATCGATTTCCGGTAGTGGCGTTTCGGTGAGTGCATACTGAAAAGTGGTGTCTGCGTCAGCATAGGTCACCCGCTGCTCTGCCATATTCCAGGTCCAGGTGCGGCTGATGCGGCGCTCGCCAGCCTGTACATTCCAGGTGTACTGCACCTGTTTAAGGCCTTCCAGGGCGCTAAAACCATAAGCTTCGGCTACTTTTTCAGGTAGCGACTGCTCCTTTGCTGCCGTTTGGCAGGCGCCCAGCGCCAAAACCATTAGCACGATCAGGTAATAGGAATACTTTTTCATGTGCTGTTTTAGAAGAAAAAACATTTCAGCGCCGAATTGTTTAGATACGCACGATATTCGCGCCGAGGGCATTTAGCCGCTCGTCGATGTACTGATAGCCCCGATCGATCTGCTCGATATTATCGATAATGGAGGTCCCTTTGGCCGACAAGGCCGCAATCAAGAGCGCCACTCCTGCCCGAATGTCCGGAGAAGTCATGCGGATACCACGTAAAGGATACTTGCGATCCAGGCCGATGACCGTCGCCCGATGCGGATCACAGAGGATGATTTGGGCTCCCATGTCGATCAACTTATCCACGAAGAACAAGCGGCTTTCAAACATTTTTTGGTGCACCAGCACCGTCCCTTTCGCCTGGGTGGCCGTCACCAAAATGATGCTCAACAGATCCGGGGTAAAGCCCGGCCAAATGGCATCGGCCACAGTCAAGATGGAACCGTCGATGAAGGTTTCGATTTCATAATGTTCCTGCGCGGGGATCACGATATCATCGCCATCGAACTCCAGCTGAATGCCCATGCGTCGGAATGTTTCCGGAATGATGCCAAGCATGGGTAGCTGCACGTCTTTTATCCGTAGGGCAGATCCAGTCATGGCGGCTAGTCCGATAAAAGAGCCGATCTCGATCATATCTGGCAGCATTTTGTGGCTAGCCCCTCCGAGGCGCTTGACCCCATCGATATGCAGGAGATTAGAGCCTATGCCTGAAATAGAAGCCCCCATGCGGTTTAAAAGCGCACAGAGTTGCTGCAGATACGGCTCACAAGCGGCATTATAAATGGTGGTGCGGCCTTCTGCGAGAACGGCTGCCATTACGATGTTCGCCGTTCCGGTAACAGAGGCCTCATCGAGTAGCATATACGTTCCTTTCAGGGCGCTGGCATCGATATGGTACAGCTCGCGCTCGGCATCGTAAGAAAAGCGGGCCCCGAGCTTCTGGAATCCTGTAAAATGGGTATCCATACGTCTCCTGCCGATTTTGTCCCCACCCGGCTTGGATAACTTTCCGAAGCCGAAACGTGCTAGCAAAGGCCCTAAAACCATTACCGAACCGCGCAGTGAAGAGGCTTGCTTCAGGTATTCCTCCGTCTCCAAATAGGCCAAGTCCACTTCATCAGCCTGAAAAGTATAGGACTCCTTGCCCGTTTTGGTGACCTTCACGCCCATATCCGCCAGCAGCTCGATGAGCTTATTCACATCGCGGATATTCGGCACCTTATGCACATGGACCGGCTCCTCGGTCAGCAGAACAGCGCATAAAATTTGAAGCGCCTCATTTTTAGCCCCTTGGGGCGTAATGCTCCCGGAGAGGCGGGCGCCTCCCTCTACTCGAAAAGATGCCATACTTGCTTAGCGACGATTATGTTTCTTGTAATTTCCTCCTCCACTTCGCCCCTTGTAATTTTTATGGCCGTAGGATTTTTTATTGCCATAGCCCCCCTGCTGTTCGCGGCTCGGCTGCGGTGGGGCATTAAAGTCCCGCTTAGTGGACGTATCGAAAAGTCCCTGCTCCCGTACGCGCTCCAGATCGATATGAAGACGCCCCTTGGACAGCGTCCGAATATCTTCTAAGATGATACCGTCATCGTAATTATCCCGGTTCCAAGCCGCCTGAAAGCTCTTCATCAGCTGGCCGATGTAAATGATAGCCGCCTCCTGCTCTTGGTCATCCTCCAGCTCGATCGCCTTCTCGATTAGCAGCTCGATATTCCGCCCATAATGCTTGAACTTAATTTCCGTCTCCGGGTAGCCTATCGGCAAAGGTGCTTTGCCTAAAAGTTCCTTTTCCGGCACTGGATAGGGACCGTCTACATCTAAGGTAAAGGACGACATGATGTACAAATCATCCCACAGCTTCTGGTCGCTTTCCGACTTCAACTGTGGATTCAGCTGCTTCATCAGCTCCACTAAGGTGTAGGCACTCTGCGTCCTTCTTTCCCTATCTTCCAGCCCCGCCACATGGTGCACGAGGGCCAAAATATTTTTCCCGTATTCTCTCAAAATGATTGGTATTTAATGCCTTTTAAGCGCTCCATGGCGCTTTATTTGGAGGAAAAACCCTCTCGTTACTGGGTATACACCCTTATAAAATGCGTAGTTTAGCAAAGCTAAGCAATAATGTCTTTTCTCCAAAATTCTCAAATCGGATGCTGGCCTTTCGGTTTAGACCCTCTACTTCGATTTTCTGTACCGTTCCAAAACCAAATTTCGGATGCTCTACTCGGTCGCCCTCCTGTAGCTGCTGGGTATTCGAAGGCTTGAAGTCCGGACTCGGCGTGTGCAGCTTGGCTGTGGTGCCGCTGCGCTGCAAAGGCTTCTTCTTGAGCCCCACATAACCGTTTTGGCCCTCCGAGCCTAGTCCCTCCCCACGAAGCGCTCCCATAGGTGCCGTACTGGCACGCTTGCTGACCTGCAGACAGTTGGGGTCTATTTCATCCAAAAAGCGACTCGGCTCACACTGCAGCAGACGCCCGTACCGATAACGCGTCAGGGCATAGGTCAAATATAACTTGTCCATAGCACGCGTCGTGGCCACATAGAAGAGCCTGCGCTCCTCCTCCAGATCTTCCCGGCTCTGCATCATCATCTGGGAAGGAAATAAATCCTCCTCCAGGCCTACCACGAAGACTTGCTTGAACTCCAAGCCTTTCGAGGCGTGAATGGTCATCATCGTGATGGCGTCTGATTGGTCTTTATCCCGATCGTTATCGGTAAGGAGTGCGATTTCCTGAAGAAAAGCGCCGAGCGACTTGTCGGCATTTTCTTCATTGTCCACATACTCTTTTATCGCATTTAGGAGCTCCTGGACGTTTTCATAACGATTTAGCCCCTCTATGGTTTTGTCCTCATACAGCTCCTTCAAAAGCCCCGACTGCTGCGCCACTTTTTTTGCCGTCTCGTACGCGTCTTTGCGCTCCGCTTCGATGCGGAAGCTTTTGATCAGCGTCGCAAAATCCGATGTACTATTGGCCGCACGGCCAGATAAAAAGTGACTGGCATTCGTAAGCACCTCCCACAGCGGAATGTCGTGCTCGTAGGCCGCCACCATAATTTTTTCCACCGACGTATCGCCGATGCCCCGCTTGGGGAAATTAATAATCCGCTTGAAAGCTTCCTCATCCTCCGAGTTTACCGTGAACCGCAGATAGGCCATCAGGTCCTTAATTTCCTTACGCTGGTAAAAAGAAAGGCCTCCCACGATCTTATAGGGCAAGTTCATCTTGCGCAGCGCCTCTTCTAGCGCACGCGACTGAGAGTTGGTTCGGTACAAAATAGCGAAGTCTGAATTAGCCAACTTCTTATTATTCCGTTCTTCAAAAATGGTCGTAGCCACCAGACGCCCCTCATCATTATCCGAGGAAGCCTTCATAAGTGCCACCAGGTCGCCTTTGTCGTTTGCCGTCCAGACGCTTTTTTCCAGCTGCTTTTTGTTCTTGGCGATAATTGAATTCGCCGCCTCCACGATATGGCGGGTAGAGCGGTAATTTTGCTCCAGCTTAACCACCTTTAAGTCGGGGTAATCACTTTCGAAATTCAAGATATTTTGAATATCCGCCCCTCGGAAAGCGTAAATACTTTGGGCATCATCGCCCACCACACAGATGTTTTGATGTACGGCCGCCAGCTTTTTCGTGATCAGGTACTGAGATAAGTTCGTGTCCTGAAACTCATCCACCATCACGTAGCGAAAGCGCTGTTGGTACTTGTTGAGCACGTCAGGATGATCGCGAAAAAGTACATTCGTATTAAAAAGAAGGTCATCGAAGTCCATGGCGCCGCTGCGGAAAAGGCGCTGCTGGTACATTTTATAGATATCGCCGATGCGCGGCTTCATGGCAGCCTCGTCGTCTGCCTTAATATACGGATCCTCCAGGTAGGCTTCCCAAGAGATCAGCCGGTTTTTAGCCCCTGAAATGCGAGACAAGACCGCCGCGGGCTTGTACACCTTATCGTCTAGACGCAGCTCCTTCACGATGGTGCGCACCAGCGACTTACTGTCGTCGGTATCATAAATGGTAAAATTACTGGTGTAGCCTAGCTTGGGCGCCTCCACACGTAAAATCTTCGCAAACGTGGAGTGAAAGGTACCCATCCAAGTATTCCGCGCCTCCAGACCGATAAGCTTCTCGATCCGGTGCTTCATCTCCGCGGCTGCCTTATTCGTGAAGGTGAGGGACAGTATCTGAAAAGGATCCACTCCCTTCGAATAGATTAAATGGGCGATTCTATAGGTCAGCACCCGCGTTTTGCCGGAGCCCGCCCCCGCGATGATCATCAGGGGGCCATCGGTGTGTTCTACTGCCTCTTTTTGTGGAGCATTTAGCCCCTTTAGGTATTCCATATCCTCTTTTCCTACTCAAGCACAAAGTTAAGGCTTTTTAGCGAGCCATAAAATCACTAAGCCTTCCAGCGGTTATGGCTCCATAAATATCCCGTCGGATTGGCACGCATGTCTGCTTCCACTCGCTCCACGAAAGCATCGGTAATGCTGTGCTCCGGGCTTCCCGCATAAGGGGGCTGCGCCAGTAGGGAATAAGTAAACACGTAGTGACCCCGCTTGGGCTTGCGCACCTCTGCATACACCACCGGCAAGTCGAAACGCTTCGCTAACTTTTCCGCTCCCTCGAAGAAAACCGTTTCCCGATGCATAAATAACCTTCGGTAGCGAATTTCCTGCTCCGTAGGACGCTGGTCTGCTGCCAGCACGATCAGGCGGGGCTGGGTGCGCTTGCGCAAAAAATCCCGCTGAAACCCCATGCGCGGCACCAGCTGCACCCCAAATCGGGTTCGGATCTGCAGCATCAACTTCTCAAAAAGGGGTGAGTTGACTTTTTGGTAGACCACATCCGCAGGGCTCTTCAGGTACTGGGAGGCCCCTAATAGATGCATTTCCCAGTTGAAAAAATGCCCCGTCAGGCCAAGAACCACTTTTCCCTCCCCCACTAGCTGGTCGACGAGCGCACTATTTTCGATTTTTACGCGGCGCCGCAGCGCTGCCTCCGAAAGAACCAGAAGCTTGAGTGTCTCGGCAAAAGAATCCGTCAGGTTCCGGTAAAAGGTCCTTGCGATCCTTCGGCGCTCGGCAGCAGACTTCTCCGGAAAAGCCGCCAAGAGATTTTGCTCCACTACTTTGCGGCGGTAGCCGATCACATAATAAGCCAACAAGAAAAGTACGTCTGTTAACAGATAGAGTACCCAAAACGGTAAAGAGGCGATGAGGCGAAAGAAAAACATAAATCTTTAAAGAAACCCAGCATGCCACACAGGAAAAGAGCTGCCGGCAAAATTGAATTTTATTCGTACACGAACTATATTTACAACATTAAGCATTACTGTAAGAGATTCCCACCCGTACTGCGTCTCAAAATAACGTAAAATCATAGACAATCCGCTGAAAAAATGGTTACAGTAAGTGAAGTTTATGTACATTTGAACTCTATGTCTGAAAGTCAAAGAAAAAAATACAGTCAAGAAGAGAAGGACAGCATCTTTGATGGGGAATTCATGCCCCATATGGATAGCATGTATAATTTTGCTTTCAGGCTCACCTTCGACGAGGACGATGCCAAAGACCTCGTGCAAGACACCTACCTGAAGGCCTATCGCTTCATCAACAGTTTCGAGCAGGGCACTAACGCGAAGGCTTGGCTCTTCCGTATTCTGAAAAATAGCTTTATAAATGAGTACAGAAAAAAATCTAAGCAGCCTGCCAAGGTAGATTATCAGGAAGTGGAAACCTTTTACAACAGTGATGACGTTGACTATCAAGGGACCACTGACCTGCGTGTGGATTCAGTGAAAGACATGCTCGGGGATGAGATCTCGAATGCGCTAAATAGCTTGGCAGTGGATTTCCGTACGGTGATAATCCTTTGTGATTTAGAGGGCTTCACCTATGAGGAAATGGCGAAGATTTTAGACATTCCCATCGGAACGGTCCGCTCAAGATTACACCGAGCAAGGAACTTATTAAAAGAGAAATTACGTTCTTATGCCCAGCATATGGGGTATAAAACAGACTCCGAAGAAGATGAAGAAGATTAATACGAATAAATTCGCACATAGATTATCCGCCCTGACGGGCAAAGAAAACAGAGTGAAATGGACAAAGAATTAGACAAATCGGGGCAAAGGAAGTTGGAATGTGCAGACGTCAGTCGCTGTTTTCAGCTATTAGAACGCATTATAGACGGAGATAATATCCCAGATTCGAAGGAGATTATTCAAGAGAAGCTCGCCAAATGCCAACCTTGCTTCGAGCATTTTCATCTAGAAAAAGCGATCAAAGAGGCGATACACACCAAGTGTACAAAATTTTGCATGTCAGAGGACATGAAATCTGATATCCGTAAAAAAATACAAGAAATAAAATTGGACGCGCGCTAAGCGCCACGTTCCACGTTTGAATCCATCAGAGACTTTCGTAAATTGCGCCCAATTAAAAATTTTACGCATACGTCTTCCCCTCTATCTTACTTATGGCGACTCAAGGTAAAGCGATCATCTTTTCCGCTCCTTCTGGTTCTGGAAAGACGACGATCGTCCGGCATCTGTTGACAAAATTCCCCCAGCTTGGCTTTTCCATTTCGGCCTGCACCCGTGATAAACGCGGCAGAGCAGAGGTTCATGGTAAAGATTATTATTTTTTGAGTCCGGAAGAGTTTAAAGCGAAAATCGATCAAGATGCTTTTATCGAATGGGAAGAGGTCTATGAAGGTAATTTCTATGGCACACTGAAAGAAGAAATTCAGCGTATTTGGGATAGTGGTAAGCATGTCATCTTCGATGTGGATGTTAAAGGGGGAGTCAACCTGAAAAATTATTTTGGAGAGCATGCCTTGGCCATTTTTGTAAAAGTACCCAGCCTCGAAGTACTAAAGGAACGTCTGACCGACCGTGGGTCTGAATCCGAGGAGAGCCTCTCCCGCAGACTTTATAAAGCGAAATTTGAAATGAGTTTCGAGAACAAATTTGACGTGACTATCGTTAACGATGACAAAGAAACTTCCTTCCAACAAGCAGAGACACTTGTTGGGAATTTTCTAAACTCCTAAGTCAGCGTGAAAATAGGCTTGTTTTTCGGCTCGTTTAATCCGATTCATATCGGACACTTAATCTTAGCGAACACACTCCTGGATCGCACTGACGTAGACGAAATTTGGTTTGTAGTAAGCCCCCAAAATCCTTTTAAAAAAAGGAAAAGCCTGCTACATGAATTTGATCGGCTAAAGATGGTAGAGCTCGCCATCGCCGATCATTTTTCGTTTAAGGCCTCTGATGTGGAATTTCACATGCCACGCCCTAGCTATACCGTAGATACGCTGGCCTACCTCACAGATAAATACCCGCAGCATTCCTTTAAGCTTATCGTAGGAAGTGACAACTTATCGCATTTCCATAAATGGAAAAATGCGGAGTGGATCCTGGAACATATCGGTCTCTTGGTCTACCCCAGACCTGGGGAAGTGCTGAGCTATCAGCACCCGAACGTACAGTTTGTCCAAGCGCCGCTACTTGATATTTCTGCTACCTTTATTCGCGAATCTATAGCGAAAGGTCATTCAGTAAAATACCTCCTCCATCCTGATGTAGCCCAATATATCGCGGATAAAAAATTTTTCCTCTAAGTTAGAAGAGCGCCCTTATGTTCACCTTTCCAAGGCACTTTGGCCTGCCTCTGCCGCGGGCATTATATCCTGGATAGGTTAATACCAAGCCTTACAAGACACAAAATGCCCCCAAACTTGCAAACCGCATCTTTTGGGGGCATTTTTCAGGATGTATGTGGGCACAACTCCGGCCGTAAACCGAAGACGCTGTATCCTTACACGTAATTATTTAGCATTACCGGCATAATCAGCATCAGCACATCTTCCGCATCGCCAGAGTCCGTCGGCACCAGCAGACCCGCACGGCTAGGCGCAGAAAGCTGTAGCGTCACCTCTTTCGCATGTAAGTTATTCAGCATCTCCACGAGAAGCTTCGCGTTAAAGCCGATCTCGATATCCTCACCATCATGCTGGCAGGACAAGCGCTCATTCGCCTCATTCGAGAAATCTAAATCCTCCGCTGAAATTTGCAGCTCGCTGCCCGTAATTTTTAAGCGCACCTGATAGGTCGTCTTGTTCGCATAGATGGAAATACGCTTCAGCGAGCCGAGCAACTCCTGACGATCGATACGCATGTGGTTCGGGTTATCTGTAGGAATTACATTTTCGTAATCCGGGAAGCGCTCGTCGATAAGACGACAGATCATCTTAATGCTGTTAAAGCTAAAGTAGGCATTCGAACTGTTGAACTCCACCTTTACCGGCACGTTTTCAGAAGGAAGCGTCGATTTCAGCAGGTTGAGCGCCTTTCGGGGAATAATCAAGCTGGCAGGCTGCTCGGAAGCCACATCCACACGACGGTAGCGCACCAGGCGATGACCGTCAGTAGCTACGAAAGTCGCATTCGTATCGCTTAAATTAATATAGACACCCGTCATCGAAGGACGTAAATCATCACTGCTTGTCGCGAAGATCGTGTTATTAATCGCACTGCTTAGCACTTCGGTAGACATGTCCACCACGGTAGGGTTAGAGACCTCCACCACTTTTGGGAAGTCCGTAGCATTCTCTCCTGCCAATTTATAGCGACCATTATCTGAGCTAATTTCGATGCTATACGTTTCGTGGTCGATGGTAAAATTAACCGGCTGCTCGGGAAGGTTTTTTAAGGTATCGATTAAAATACGCGCTGGCACGGCGATGCTGCCATCCTCCCGCGCATCCACCTCGATGGAGGTCATCATCGACGTCTGCAGATCCGAGGCAGTGATGGTCAGCAAACCATTTTCTATCTGAAAAAGGAAGTTTTCCAAAATCGGCACTACCGGGTTTGTGGTCACCACCCCGTTAATGGCGGTCAGCTGCTTCAGCAAAGCGGACGAAGAAACAATGAATTTCATATATCTAGGCTATTTGAATACTAATTTTAAAACTGGGTAAAGTTAGAAATAAATTCAGAAACTCAGCCCACTCTCGGTGGATTCTCCCTGAAAAAAGCCGTAAAATTAGCGCCTTGCGTAGCGCATCCGACGCAGCTGCACGAGCCCCAGCCCCAGCAGCACCATCAGCAGTGGCGGCAAAAGCACATTTACCCCCTGCCAGTAGCGCCGCTCTTCTTGCACACGCACCTTATCGAGGGGCCGCACCCGAAATTCCTTAGCGCGGCTGGCGATCATCCCCTCTGGCTCCAGCAGGTACTGCATCAGATGCTGTACGAAACGCCGATTATCGTAGTCCTCGACCTGAAGGGGACTTTGGCCTAGGGCCAAAGGGGCCTGCCCCTCCCCGATCCGCTGGCTTTTAAACCAGGAGCCCGAGCCCGTCACCAGTACACGCCCCCTGCTCCCCTGCTCGAGAAAACCGGCAGCATCCACCCCCTCAGGTAAAAACCGATTCTTATAAAAGGAAGTAAATTCACCCTCTAAGAGATACATCAGCGGCAGGGAGCCCGCCTGAAAGCGCTCCACATCCGGCGCCCGCTCGGCATCCGATAGGGCCAGCCGCACAGGAGCTGCCTCCCGAAAACTATAGGAGGAGCTGAACAGCAGCGGTGTCTTACGCACACCCTCTGCCTTTACCGTATCTAAAGAAGATACATAGCGCACCAGCAGCGGATCCAGCCCCTTGGTGACCGGATGCTTGGCCAGCTGCGTAACCCGTACATAAAAGGGCCAAGGCAGGGGAACCAGCTGCTCCTGATTGCCAAAATTTCCCCCATAAACCGGCAGCAAGCCGAAATTCAGGTCTTGCACCAGGTCTTTATTTATCCGTACGCCATAGCGAAAGAGCATCTGATCGAAGCCATGATCAAAGGGCATGGCGATCGTTCCCTCCGGAGCACTCAGCGCATCCGGATCGAAGGCCAGCGCATCCAACGCAAACACCAGATGCCCACCTCGCATGAGGTACTGATCCAGAAAATACCGCTCCCGCTCCGTGTAGGCTTCCTTCGGCCCCATGATGAGCAGCACATCGAATGGGTCCAAGTCCTCCACCCGATTCGCCTGCTCCAGCGGCACCTTAAACACCTCAAACTCCTCGGACAAGGCTTCCACTAAGCCAAAACCCTCATCTTCGGCCATCTCCCCGCGACTCATCAGCATCCCGATGGTAGCCCCGCCCTCCTGCACTAAGTCCTTCAAGCCGCGCAGCAGCTCATACTCCAGATTCTCTATGGAAGTCTGTAAAATCTGCTCCGCCGGCATGTCGCGCAGCCCCCGCAGCAGCAGGCGCCCCGTCTCAAACTCCCGCGTGCGTAGCAGCACCCCAGGAAAAAGCAGTTGCGTCCGCTGCCCGAGCTCATTCCCTGTAAACACATTAGTCGGGTTAATCCCGAATTCACTCAGCCCCACGATAAACTCCTCCTGCTCCTCCTTAGGCAGGTTCAGGGGGTTCAGCTCCCGCACCGAGATCTTCACGGGGCTATACACATCGAAGGTCTGTACCATTTCGCGGATGGCGCGCTGCAGCCGCTTCATGCCTGGCGGCAGTGCCTCTCCTGTCAGCAAAAGCTCCACCGTCACCGGCTCTTCCAGGTCCTCCAAGAAAGCGATCGTGGCAGGGTTTAGGCTGTAACGCTTTTCTTCGGTCAGGTCGATTCGGTAAGGAAAAAATTGCGCAAGCGCAAAAAGCCCCAGCAGCAGCATCCCGATCGTGGCGAATCTCCTCCAGCTTCTCTTTTTCATGCGCGTTCTAATTTTTCAATACTAATGCCCAGTACAAGCACGATTAAACCGGTAAAATACGCGACATTTTCCATGTCGATCACCCCGCGGCTGAGCTGCACATAGTGGTAGCGCATGCTGAGTGCCTCCAAATAATAAGCCAGCGGATGCTCCCACTGCAGGTCCACCAGCGCCGAAAGTCCGCTGTAAAGCAGGAAGCTTAAAAACACCCCCCAGAGGAAGGCGATCATTTGATTTTGGCTGAAAGCCGAGCCCAAGACCCCTATCGCCACGAATGCCGCACCGATAAGAAAGAGACCGACCCAGGAGCCCGCAAAGCCCGCCACATCGATATTTCCCACGGGGTCACCGAGCTGATACAGACTATACAAGTAGCCCCAGGTGGGCAGCAGCGCCAGAAAAATGAGCAGCAATGCCGCCAGATACTTGGCCACCACCACCTTCCATACTGGCAGGGGCGCAGTGGCCAGCAGCTCCCAGGTGCCCTGCCGCCGCTCATCCGCTAGCAGGCGCATGCAAACAGCCGGGATGAAAAACATGAACACAAAGGGGCTCAAATAGAAAAGTGGCTCTAAGTCTGCGTAGCCGAAATCCAGCACGTTCGTATCCGGAAACACCCATAACAGCAGGCCCAGCGTAAGTAAAAACACCGCCACCATTAGAAAGCCACTTAACTGACTAAAAAAACTACTGATTTCCTTCCAAAGTAGCGCGCGCATTTTTTCCTTGGGTCAAATTATAAAACACATCTTCTAGGCTATCCCGCCTTACCTGCAGGCGGCGGATGGCCAGCGCTTCCCTTTGGATGAAGGCCAAGACGGCCGTCTGGAGGGCGTGTCGATTTTCTCCTTCGAAGAGGAGCCGCTGCGTACCTGCACCCGTCACCCGCTGCCAGGGACCTTCTCCTATGGCCCCTGCGAAAGGCTGTTCCAGCTCCAGCTCCACCTGCTCCATTCCTCGGGCGGTGGTCAGTTCGTCTAAGGTGCTTTTCGCCACCACACGTCCCGAGGAGAGGATGACCACATCGTCACAGAGCGCCTCCACCTCCTGCATAATATGCGTGCTCAGCACCACGATTTTATCCTGCGCCACTTCCTGAATCAGCTGTCGGATGGCCAAAAGCTGGTTCGGGTCCAGCCCTGTAGTCGGCTCATCGAGTAGCACCACAGCTGGATCATGCAGCAGGGCCTTTGCCAGTCCTACCCGCTGCTTATAGCCCTTAGAAAGCTGTTGGATTTTTTTATGCGCCTCCGGCAAAAGCCCACAGGCCTCCAGCAGGTACTGGATACGATCCTTTCTTTGGCCGGCAGGCACCTTATACAGCCCCGCCATAAACGCCAAAAATTCTCGCACATACATGTCCGTATAGAGCGGGTTCTGCTCGGGAAGATAACCCAGATGCCGCCGGAAAGCGATCGGATTTTCCCGTGAATCCCAGTCCTCTAAAAGCACCTGACCGCTATCTGCTTCCAGATAGCCCATGATGATCTTCATCGTGGTGGACTTTCCAGCACCGTTTGGACCTAAGAAACCCAGTATGCGGCCACGCTGCGCCTCGAATTGCACGTCGTGCAAAACCCACTGACCTTCATAGGCTTTCGTTACTCCACGGATGCTTAGCTGCTGCATATCGATAAAAAAGGGCGTAGGCCATACCGGGTGGCGGCCCACGCTACAGGTTTTTTTTTACAACTCTTTTACCAGGCCACGCATGAGGGTCGTCATGCCGGGCTCTGCTTTGGCGGCAGCGGCAAGCACCTCCGCGATTTCTACTTTTTTAATGTTCCCCGGCGAGCACAGGTCCGTGATCGCAGAGAGGGCCATCACCTTCACACCCATCTGATTAGCCACGATCACCTCAGGAATGGTGCTCATACCCACCGCGTCCGCACCGATGACACGGAGGTAATGGTACTCGGCTTTGGTCTCCAGGTTCGGACCCTGTACGCCCACATACACGCCACTGTGCAGGGTGATGCCTGCTGCCTGTGCGATGGCATGCGCTTTTTGTTGTAGGGCTTCTGCATAAGGCTCGCTCATGTCTGGAAAGCGTGGCCCCATCTCGTCGATGTTTTTACCCCGAAGGGGATTCTCTGGAAACAGGTCGATATGATCTGAGATGAGCATCAGTTCACCCACCTGGAAGCCCGGATTCAAACCACCTGCGGCATTCGAGACGAGTAAATACTTTAGGCCGAGCAGTTTCATGACACGCACAGGAAAGGTCACCTGCTGCATGGAATAGCCTTCATAATAGTGGAAACGGCCCTGCATGGCGAGCACATACTTGCCCTCCAAGCGACCGAAAATTAATTTTCCCGAGTGGCTTTCGACGGTCGATACGGGGAAAAAGGGAATTTCCTCGTAGGGAATCACCTCCTCCACCTCGATGGAATCTACAAGTTGACCTAGGCCTGTACCTAAAATAATGCCGATTTCCACGGTGACGGGAACCTGCTGCTGTATATGGGCGGCTGCAGCCTTAATCTTCTCCATTTCAGAGAGTTCTGCCTCTTGTCTCATGCTTACTGCGTGTTTTAAGGGTTTATTTTCGAAGGAATATACGCAATTCCCCCTCCTTTCTGGCACGAAAATACGGAATCCGTGTTTAGGAAGGTAGCCAAAGTGCTTTTTCTAGTCGCTGGCGCCTGCTGTGTGCGCCCGACCACCCATTCTTTTAAACCGATGATACTATGATTTTACTTATCGTGGGCACCAACCGCAAGCAGGCCCTTTCCAACAAAATCGCGGCGCAGTACCGTGAAATTTTAGTGGAGCAGGGAGCAGCAGAAGTGGAGACCCTCGCGCTGGAGGAGCTCCCAGCGGATTTTGCTTTTAGTGCGCTTTACGAGTATAACGGGAAAAATCCCGCATTTAATGCGCTGCTCGCCCGTATCTCTGCTGCTGAGAAATACGTCTTTATCGTACCTGAATATAATGGCAGCTTTCCCGGAGTTCTCAAAACCTTTATCGATGGCATGTCCTACCCGAATGGGTTTCGCGATAAAAAATGTGCTCTGGTAGGCCTCTCTTCTGGCATCGGGGGGGCTGGCATCGCACTGAGTCACCTTACGGATATTTTCCATTATCTCGGCATGCATGTGCTGGCGCAAAAGCCGAAGCTCGCCCAGATCGAGCGCAATATGCAGGAAGATCGCATCCAAAATCCTTTATACCTGGAGCTTCTTCAGGGACAAGCAAAGGCCCTGCTCCAATTTTAAACCAAAGCAGAGCGCTTCAAACTGAAAACGGTCGGCATACCTCAAAGAAGCATGCCGACCGTTTTATTTAGTTTACCTCACGAAAGACCTAGTACCTCCACTAGCTCATACCATTTGCAAAACAGTAAGGAAAATAAGCAAAACGGATATAAGCCAATGAAGTCCCATAATGTTTTTTTTACCCTAATAGATTTGAATTTCCTTACGATTCCAATAAGGGTTTGAAATCTTATGCCTACGTTTCAGTTCTGGGATGATATACAGCTGAATATTGGAATAATCAGCA
>NZ_JBSZCV010000018.1:0-64925 GCF_054166705.1 Nitritalea sp. | reverse complement strand
GGATATGAGCCCGACGAGCTACCAACTGCTCCATCCCGCGATATATTTTTATTCAATTGAGATCCGAACCTGTGTCCGCCTGGGCGGATATGAGCCCGACGAGCTACCAACTGCTCCATCCCGCGATATATCTTTATTCAATTGAGATTCGAACCTATGTCCGCCAGGGCGGATATGAGCCCGACGAGCTACCAAAGCTCCATCCCGCGATATATCTTTATTCAATTGAGATTCGAACCTATGTCCGCCTGGGCGGATATGAGCCCGACGAGCTACCAAAGCTCCATCCCGCGATATATTTTTATTCAATTAAGATTTGAACCTATGGCTGCCTTGGTGTAACAAGCATGATAAACATAGCATTACATCTTAATAATGGATTTCTATCAATCTCTGTTGGGGTGCGTGTCACTCCCTTATTGTGATACAAAAGTAGAGGTTATGGTTTAAAAAACCAAAGGTTTCTGGAAAAAACTTCAAAAATCGAGGTCTTGACAGCTATTTTTCCCTAAAAACCAATCGTTTTTTCTTGCTGAAGCACTTCAAAATGAATGCCTTAGCAAGAAAATCTCTTTGCCTACTTTTTTTTCCGATTTTGGCTCTTGAGCTGATTCCGATTGCGCTTTGCCTTCGCGTTTTTATTGCCTCGCTTCGGCTTAGGAGCCGTATAAGCAGAGGAAGGACGTGCTTTTTTCTCATGAAAGCCCCCCTTGAAATCAGGATCCTCCTTGCGCTTTTGGCTGTCTATTTCGCGCGCATACTGCTGCTTCTCCTCGAAAGGCGTCTCCGGAATCGAGACCTCCGCAGGAAGTTGCACCAGCGGAACAGGGCGACGAATGATCTCCTCGATTTTTTCCATATGGTACACCTCCGCAGGATTTACCATCGTCAGCGCATGGCCGCTTTGTTCTGCTCGGCCTGTTCGGCCAATACGATGGACATAATCCTCATAAATAAGCGGCACGTCGAAGTTGACCACATGACTGACCATACTGATATCCAGTCCTCGCGCTGCCACATCTGTGGCTACCAACACCCGGACTTCACCCGCTTTAAAAGCCTCCATGGCATTAATACGCGTATTTTGGCCTTTATTTGCATGGATGACACGTACCTCTCCTTCCACCTTGCGCTCCACAAAACTATAAACCGCCTCCGCATTTTTACGGGACTTCGTGAACACGATGACACGCTGAAATTCGCTTTGCGTCAGCAAATGTGCCAATAAATTAATTTTCGTTTTAATATTCGGCACCTCATACTTGACCTGTGTAATGGTTTCGGCCGTCGTCGCCTGAGGCGTTAGTTCCACCCGCTCAGGAAAGGCTAAAAACTCATGAGAAAGCTGTTCCACCTTCCCGCTAAACGTGGCCGAAAACAGGAGATTCT
The DNA here is from genome assembly GCF_054166705.1 of Nitritalea sp. Lineage (NCBI taxonomy): Bacteria > Pseudomonadati > Bacteroidota > Cytophagia > Cytophagales > Cyclobacteriaceae > Nitritalea > Nitritalea sp. The sequence goes on along the minus strand of NZ_JBSZCV010000018.1, from coordinate 63,536 downwards.
GGCGCTTCCGCGGGATGACCTCTAAAATGGAGCGTATCTGCGGCATAAAGCCCATGTCCAGCATCTTATCAGCCTCATCGAGCACCATCGTTTTCAGCTCCCGAGGAAAAAGCACTCCCTTACGGTAAAGTTCCATAAAGCGGCCGGGTGTGCTTATGAGAAGATCCACCCCCGCCTCTAAAGCCTCGATCTGGGTTTTTGGGCCGAGGCCCCCATAAAGCGCAAGCATCCGAATATCCGTATAAGCCGCAAATTTCTTCGCCTCCGTTTCGATCTGCATTACCAGCTCCCGGGTAGGGGCTAAAATTAAAGCGCGTGGATGCATGCCCTGCGCATACTTCACCTTAAATAGAATCGGAAGCAAATAGGCCGCGGTTTTTCCAGTACCAGTCTGGGCGATGCCCAAAACATCATGGCCAGCTAGTGTCAGCGGGATGGTTTTTTCTTGCACGGGCGTGGGCTTTTGATAGCCGGCTTCGCGCACAGCCTCTAAGAGCTGCTTGTTCAATTTAAAATCATCGAAAGATAATGGAGTTGCTGACATGATGTTGTATTTTTGGATGCAAAGCCCCCGGTTTTTCGCTTGGCTCTGCCTACTACAGCGGCTGCGATCGGGTCGTATTTATAAACCAAAACCCTATTCAAAAATGAAAAGTATCTTAATTACAGGTGCAAATATAGTAAATGAGGGGGAGATATCGCGAAAAGATGTGCTCGTGAAGGAGGGAAGGATTTTTAGCGTGGCACCAGATCTCTCCGAGTGGCGTGATCAGGTGGATACGGTTATCGAGGCGGACGGCCTACATCTTCTACCGGGCATCATCGATGATCAGGTGCATTTTCGTGAGCCAGGGTTAACGCATAAAGCAGAAATTTATACCGAAGCGAAGGCTGCCGTGGCTGGGGGCATTACCTCCTACATGGAAATGCCGAATACTGTGCCACAAGCCACTACGCTGGACCTACTAGAAGAAAAATATGCGATAGCGGCAGAACGTTCGCTGGCCAATTACTCCTTTTACATAGGTGCCACGAATGATAACGTCGATGAGCTCCTGCGCGTAGACCCAGCGCGCATCTGTGGGATAAAAGTGTTTCAGGGCTCTTCCACAGGAAATATGCTGGTTGATAATCCGGAAACCTTGGAAAAAATCTTTGCGCAGTGCCGCATCCTGATCGCGACGCATAGCGAAAATGATCACATTATTAAAGAAAATTTCGAGCGCTACCATCAGGAATATGGTGATGCCATTCCTATGCACCTGCATCCCAAAATCCGCTCGGAGGAGGCCTGCTACGATGCTTCCAAGCGGGTAGTGGACCTAGCGCGCAAGCATGGTGCTAAGCTTCATGTTCTTCATATCAGCACGGGAAAAGAGGTAGCACTCTTCGATGCGGGCATTCCGCTCGAAGAAAAGCGGATCACGGCTGAGGCATGCGTGCACCACTTGTGGTTTAGCGATGCCGATTACGAGCAGAAGGGGAGCTTGATCAAATGGAATCCGGCAGTGAAGACGGCTGAGGACCGCGATCGGATACTGGAAGGCGTGCTCAAGGGGCATATCGATGTCATCGCCACCGACCATGCTCCCCATACGCGTGAGGAAAAAGCGCAGCCCTACACCAAAGCCCCTTCAGGCGGGCCACTCGTCCAGCATAGCCTAGTCGCCATGCTAGACCTCTACCATGCCGGTAAAATTACGCTGGAGCAGATCGTAGAGAAAATGTGCCACCATGTCGCCATACTTTTTGAAATCAAGGAGCGTGGCTACATCCGTCCTGGCTACTGGGCGGATCTGGTCCTGGTAGACTTAAACCGCCCCTGGAAAGTGACAAAAGAAAATATCCTTTCGAAGTGTGGCTGGTCGCCCTTTGAGGGCCATACCTTTAAAAGTCAGGTGACACATACGCTGGTGTCAGGGCATTTGGCTTACGCCAATGGGCACTTTGATGAGCGCCAGAAAGGGCAGCGATTGGCTTTCGAGCGTAAGCCTTTTTAAGAAAAAAAAAATGGAGCACTGCGAATGTTTTTGTTGCAGTGCTCGCCTTCTCCTTCCACCGGCCTATCCACTGATAAAAAAAAATAGCTGATTATCAATTGCTTTCATTAGCACCTTAATTTTTTTTGGTGTTTTCAGGGTGGGTTGTTTGGAAAATGAAGAATACCTATTAATTTTGCATTCCAATCGGAGACGATTGTTTATGGTGATTGTAGCTCAGTTGGTTAGAGCGCTGGTTTGTGGCACCAGAGGTCGCCGGTTCGAGTCCGGTCTTTCACCCTGTATACCCCGCTTTTGCGGGGTTTTTTGTTTTATGAGGAGGTGTTTTTTTTGGTTTCTTAGTTTTTAAACCAATTGAACTTATTTGGTGGAGTTGGCATTTAAATTGATGAAATGAAATGGTAAACAGTGAACACATGGCATTTATATTATTACAAACCCAGTCTTTCGCTCCGAAAGTGCGCCCAGTGAATCTAAAATGCGTACAAGCCTATCAGGCGAAGTTCGAAGAGTCATTACGGAATTTGGAGAAACTCCAACAAGAATCGTAAAATATTACGGAAAGTAGTGTCAGTTCCTAAAGGTTGCCCCGCAGCAGCCTTTATTTTTTAGATAAAAGTTTGCGGTTCGGATTCAAAAAACTATTTTTATACGAATCTCCAAACGTTAAACTTATGAGCTACATTCATTTTGATAAAACTCAATTGATAAACCTGAATTACTCGTTATCAAGAGAGACTATCAGAACTAATCGAGGTGGCTGTTACACGAGTACAACTATAATCGGGTGCAATACTCGAAAGTATCATGGACTTTTAGTGTCACCACAACCTCAAATCGACGAGCAGCTGCACGTACTGCTCGCTACCGTACATGAAACGGTCATTCAGCGTGGGGCGAGTTTTAATTTAGGAATCACGAAATTTCCTGGCAACTACTCCCCTAGAGGACATAAATACCTCGAGGATTTTACTACCGAGCCGATTCCCAAGCTCACCTACAGAGTGGGAGGCGTTCTACTCCAAAAGGAATTGATCTTAGACACGAAGCGAGACCGTGTCATGATTCGATATACCTTATTAGAAGCACATTCACCTACGAAAATCCAGATCAAACCATTTTTAGCTTTTCGGGGCTACCATACGCTCGTTCACGAAAATGAACATGCAGATTTTAGCTATAAGGAGGTAAAGCAGGGTATTTCCATGTGCCCCTATCCGGTGTATCAACCGCTGTATATGCAGGTAAATAAGGATATGCAGTATGTGCATGAGCCGAACTGGTACCATCAGGTGGAGTATATTCAAGAAAGGGAGCGCGGATACGATTATCAAGAAGACCTGATTCAGCCTGGCTATTTTGAGTTTGAAATCGCTAAAGGGGAGTCGGTTATATTTTCTGCTGGGTTACAGGAGGCAGATCCTGATACACGGCAACAGTCTTTCGAGAAAGAGCTTTCCCGAAGGGTGCCACGAAATAATTTTGAAAATTGCCTAAAAAACTCTGCCGTACAGTTTATTCAGCGGCGTAATCAGAAGACGCATATCATCGCAGGGTATCCTTGGTTCGGGTGGTGGGGGAGAGATTCTTTCATTGCCGCACCCGGCTTGACCTTAGCATTAGACGATGAGCGTACCTTTTTAGAGGTGATGGATACCTTAGTGGCCGATATGCAGGGGCCTTTTTTTCCGAATGTGGGTAGTGGGGTGATGCGTAACATGCGCTCCATCGATGCGCCTTTATGGTTTTTTTGGTCACTACAGCAGTACGTCCGCTACACAGGGGATAAAGAAACCGTGCGCGAGCGTTATGCTGACGCCATGCTGACGATCATAGAAGGCTTTATCACGGGAACAGAGTTTAATATTAAGGTACAGGTTAATGGCCTTCTTTACGGCGGAGAGGAAGGCGTGGCACTCACTTGGATGGATGCGGTCAACTCTGACGGCCCGGTGACACCTCGTATCGGTTGCCCAGTGGAAGTAAATGCGCTTTGGTATAATGCACTTTGTTTTTATGATGAAGTCATGGGCGAAGCCCGTTTCCAGGAGCGGGCGGAGCTCACGAAGGCCAGTTTTCTCCAGTTTTTCTGGGACGAAAAGCGCGGATTTTTAGCAGACTTAGTGACAGAAACGGGCGCAGATTGGGTCATCCGGCCCAATATGATTTTTGCAGCTTCGCTGCCCCATAGCATGCTGACAGAAGAGCAGATGAACCGAGTCGTAGAGACGGTTCGCTCGAAGCTACTCACGCCGAGAGGGCTACGTACACTTTCTCCCGATGATCCAGGTTATAGGGGCTATTATCAGGGCAATCAATACACCCGGGATCTGGCCTACCACTGCGGCACAGTTTGGCCTTGGCTACTTGGTGCTTTTGTGGATGCTTACTTGCGCCTACATGGGAAAGCGGGCAAGCATTTCGTGGAGAAAATCATCGCTTCCTTCGATGAGGTCATGAGTCAGTACGGGGTGGGCACTGTGGCGGAAATTTACGACGGAGACCCACCGCACCGTCCGAAAGGTGCTATTAGTCAGGCGTGGTCTGTGGCGGAGTTGTTACGCATAATGCGAGAAATTAAGAACCTATAAATCGAGGATTGCATGAAAGTTTTAATGTTCGGGTGGGAGTTTCCACCGCATATATCTGGAGGTCTAGGAACGGCCTGCTATGGTTTAGTTAAAGGCCTCGTGCACCATAAGCAAGATATTATTTTTGTCGTACCGAAATTATGGGGGGACGAAGAGCCCTTAGCAGATTTTGTGAATGCCAGTGGAATTACGATCGATTATAGGGAACGTCGCTTTAAGGAAATTTGGAAAAGTCTCACTTACTTGGAAGTGAGCAGCTTTTTAGTACCTTACCTCGGTCCGGAGGAGTTTAGCCGCTACACGGAGCATGCCCTTTCGGAGGGGGCTGATGTGGATGAGAGTGTTTTTTCTTCCAAGTTTGAGTTTAGTGGTAAGTACGGGAAGGACCTGATGAAGGAGGTGTCACGCTATGCCTTGGTAGCGGCCCAAATCGCGAAAAATAAGGAGCATGATGTCATTCACGCCCACGACTGGCTGGCGTATCCTGCAGGGGTGGCGGCGAAGCGAATTAGTGGAAAGCCACTGGTGGCGCATATTCATGCCACCGAGTACGATCGTTCGGGAGAGTCTGTGAACCGGGCAGTATTCGATATCGAACGGGAAGGAATGATGGCGGCCGATCATGTGGTGGCTGTCAGTCACCTGACCCGAAAAGTGGTCATCGAGAAATACGGCATTCCAGCAGAAAAAGTCAGTGTGCTGCATAATGCTGTGCTCGATGCCAGCATCATTGAATCAAGCGTAAAAAAGAAGGTCCCAGAAAAAATCGTCACCTTCCTCGGTCGAATTACCTTCCAGAAAGGCCCCGAATACTTCGTGGAGGCAGCTAAAAAGGTCTTAGACCGCGACCCAAATGTCCGCTTCGTGATGGCTGGCAGCGGGGATCTCCTCAATAAAATGATCGAACGCGTAGCAGAGCTTGGCATGGGCACCCGTTTTCACTTTACAGGCTTCCTAAAAGGTCAGGATGTGGACGATATGTACGCCATGTCGGATGTTTATGTGATGCCATCCGTTTCGGAACCTTTCGGCATCGCGCCGCTAGAGGCGGTGCGCCATAATACACCAGTGATCATTTCGAAACAATCCGGCGTGGCAGAAGTGCTGCAAAATGCCATCAAAGTAGATTTTTGGGATGTGGACGCCATGGCGGATGCGATGTTCGGCCTACTCCACTATGATAGCATCTCGAAAATGTTTAAAGAACTCGGCAGCGAGGAGTTGAAGAAGCTCAAGTGGGAGCATGTCGCCGAGAAATTAGTAAAAGTTTACGATACCCTACACCAGAACCATACTGCATCATGAGAACCATTTGTTTTTACTTTCAAGTACACCAGCCGTATCGGATAAAGCCGTATCGGTTTTTTGATATAGGAGAAGATCACTACTACTGGGACGATTACAGTAATCGTTCTATCATGCGAAAGGTGGCCCAAAAATGCTATCTGCCCATGAATAAGTTGCTCTTAGAGCTGATTCATGCGCACGAAGGCCGTTTTAAAGTGGCCTTCAGCATCTCCGGGGTTTGCCTCGATCAGTTCGAAGCCTACGCGCCAGATGTATTGGATTCTTTCCGTGAGTTAGTCGCCACTGGGCATGTGGAGCTCCTCGCCGAAACCGATGGTCACGCCCTTTCCGCCCTGAAAAGTAAAGAGGAGTTTTCCCGTATGGTGGAGCGACACAGCGCGAAGATCGCCAAACACTTCCATGGCTATACCCCGAAAACATTCCGTAATACCGAGCTCATTTACTCTGATAAAATCGGAGAAATGGTCTATGACATGGGCTACAGCACCATCCTAACCGAAGGTGCCAAGCATATCCTCGGCTGGAAATCTCCGAATTTCGTCTACACCGCAGCTTCTCAGCCCAAGCTAAAAGTCCTGCTAAAAAACTTCCAGCTCAGTGATGATATTGCTTTCCGATTTAGCAATAAAACCTGGCCGGACTATCCGCTGACAGTGGATAAATTTATCCGCTGGATCCGCGAAATTCCTGCCGAACAGGAGACGCTCAACTTATTTATGGACTATGAAACCTTCGGGGAGCATCAGTGGGCAGACTCGGGTATTTTCGAGTTCATGCGCGCATTACCTGCCGCGGTTTTACAGGATACCTCCTTTAATTTCTCCACCCCAGCAGAAGTGGCTGAACATGCAAAGCCCATCGCTCCGATTCAAGTGCCCGTGCCGATTTCCTGGGCCGATGAAGAGCGCGATCTTACCGCCTGGCTCGGGAATGACCTCCAAAACGAAGCCTTTACCAAGCTGTATGAGCTCGAAGCAGATGTCCTGTTACTCACCGATGACTACGATATACAGCGCGACTGGACCTACCTGCAGACTTCAGATCACTTTTATTACATGTGTACCAAGTTCTTCTCTGATGGGGACATTCATGCCTATTTCAGCCCCTATGATACACCATACGATGCGTTTATTAACTATATGAATGCGCTGAGTGACTTCATTTTGCGCGTAAAGCGGGCGAAAAAAGCGTTGGCGGCAGCCAAAACCGAAACCGATTTATAAGGCCGGTGTCCGTTTATCCAGAAATAAGAGGGAGTCTTCGGACTCCTTTTTATATTTGTTAGCTATAGTCGTTTTCTTCGAAGACCCAAAACCCATTCGCCATGAACATTAACCGAATTTTATACCGATCGCTTTCGCTCTCCTGCCTGGCCCTCCTGGGCTATGCCTGTCAGCCAGCCCCTTCTGCCGCCGATTCCGGTGAAATCATACGCTTAGACCGTCCCGATGCCAGTATCCTGCGGGGGGTGCATGTGCCTGCCGGCAAAAGCTATTTCTATACCTCCGGCCTCGTAGCGCCAGTGTTGAACCCCGAAGCTGAACCGGGTAGTGAAGCGCGCTACGGCGATACCTATACCCAAAGCATCGGCATCTTAAAGCGCATCCAAGAAACACTCGCTGAAGAAGACTATGGTCTGGAGGATATAATTTTCCTGCGCGTATATATGGCCCCTGATGCGGAGGGAGAAATCGACTGGCAAGCTTGGTTTAAGGCCTATGGGGAGTTTTTTAACACCACGGAAAACCCGAATAAGGTAGCCCGTTCTACGGTAGGGGTCTATGCGCTGGCTAACCCTGACTTACGCATCGAAATCGAAGCAGTGGCGGCCAAGTAAGCTAACCCAGGCACCTGAACTTCCATCCTTTACACGTTTAAACCGTTATTAGTTATCATGCGACGTATCCGCGCCATCTGTACCGATATCGACGGGACACTCCTTAACGCCGACCGACAGCTTTCTGACCGTCTTTTGCGCATCATGCGCAAAATCCCAAAAGAGGTGCCCTTCATCCTGGCTTCCTCCCGCATGCCCGACGCCATGCGCCATCTGCTCCACCGACTAGACCGCCCTGATGAGGCCCTGATCTGCTATAATGGAGCCTATGTGCTCAGACCTAAGAGGCAGGCCGAGGACTCGTTTCGCTCAGAACGCAGGGTGCTCGCCGATGTGCCTATACCCGTGGAGGTCTGTTCCCAGCTGCTCGCACTCCCGGAAAGCAAAGCCATTCACCTTTCCCTTTACCAAGGGGAACACTGGTACGAGCCAGAAAAAGATCAATGGGCTCTCCGGGAAATCAGAAACACGCAGGTGGAGCCAGCTTTTCGTGCAGCAGAGGAGGTACTCCACCACTGGCAGCAGCAAGGCCTTGGCGCACATAAGGTCATGTGCATGGGGGAAGCAGCTGATGTAGCTGCCTTTACCGAGGCGGCACGCGCACGGGTAGAGGAACAGATTCATCTCTACCGCTCGAAAGACACCTATCTGGAAATGGCGCCGAAAGCCATCTCCAAAGCGCATGGCTTGCAGCTCCTTTTAGAGGATGCCTACACCTTCGGGCCAGAGGAAGTGGTCGCCTTTGGGGATAATTTTAACGACACCGACCTGCTGCGCGCCGTAGGTTTAGGGGTGGCCGTGGCCAATGCACAGGAGGAGGTGTTGCAGGTGGCGGATGCACATACCGCCACAAATAAGAAGGATGGCGTGGCACTCTTCCTGGAAAAATTATATGCCGATGGGGCGTTTTAGCGCCGGCTGCTTTACTGGCCTCATGCCTCATTTGCTAATCGCGAATGCATGAGCATCTAGTGTGCGTGCTTCTAATAGAGTAGCTACCAGGCCTTTCGTCTGCTTTGCTCTTATTAGATAGGTAGTAGGCCTTCTCCACTTTCACTCTCTTCGCTGGCGCGCAAAATGAAATCGTGAAAGGGCTTGCCGGCCTCCCAGGCGGCCAGCGCTTCTGCTACGAAACGCCCGCTCTGAACGCTCGCATCCGAAATGGGACGGCTAAGGATAAAGCTTTTAAAGCGTAAAAGTGTGATATGGGGATGGTCTGCCGCATAGCCTTTTGGACTGGTCTTCAACTGCTCCCCGCTCATCTCGCTAAAGGTGCTGCGGACTTTCGGGCTGTCTAAAATACCCTGCATCTCCTCCCCATTATAGTCGATCTCCTGTCGGATATGCTTGAGGATAGGTGCTGGAGGCATCCAGACGCCCACCGCTAAAAAGGAAGCGCCCGGCTCCAAATGTATGTAGTAACCAGGACCTTCTGATTTTTTACCCCCGAGGGCTAGATAGGCTGCCAAATTCGTTTTGTAAGGGTTTTTATTGGCCGAAAAACGGATGTCCCGGTTTTGACGGAATACGCAGTCCTTGGCTTGCAGATGTGCTAGACCAGGCTCGAAATGCACGGCGCCCTCCAGCAGCTGACCCACATCCCCTAAAAAAGCTTTGCGCACCGCTTGGTAATCATCGCGGTGAGCATCCATCCATTCTTTCGTGTTATGTTCGCGCAGAACGCTCAGAAATTCCAAGTAGCCAGTAGCCATAAGCAGTTTTTTTTCGTGAAAGTGTCTTTTCTAAGGGATAACTTCCCCCATCAAATAAAGTCTACCAACCCCTCTAATTTCATCCCGCGGCTCCCTTTTATGAGGATCAAATGCTCCTCCAGCGCGGAATCGGCGAGCCAGTTGCGGAAGGAGAAGGGGTCGGGAAAATACAAAGCACGCATCGGCGCACGGCCTAGCGCTGCCTGCACATGGCGACCGGTGAAGCAGATCACATCGAAGGGAAAGCGGCTCACCAGCTCCCCCAGCCGTGCGTGTTCCTCCTCGGTTTCAGCGCCCAGCTCGTACATGTCGCCTAGAATAAGCATTTTTTTCTTCGGGCTTTCCATTTGGCCGAAGGCCAAAATAGCAGCTTCCATACTGGAGGGATTTGCATTATAGGCATCTAGAAGGATCGTGTTCGTCCGCTTTTCGAGCACCTGGCTGCGCATATTTTCAGGCGTATAGGTAGCGACGGCGGCGATGGCCTCCTGCGCCGGTACCTCGAAAAATGCAGCCACGGCCAGAGCTGCGGCGATGTTCCCGAAATTATAGGCTCCCAGCAGGCGGGTAGAGTGGATCCTTTCGGAACCATCCACGGTAAAGCGCACGAAAGGCGTGGCATCCAGCAGCTGTGCAGCAAAGTGATTCCCCGGAAGGGGATAGGTGAATACCCGCTGAAAGCGCTTTTCCATGTGTGCCAATTTCGGATCCAAAGTATTTAAAAACACCATGCCTCCCGTGCTGCGGAGATGCTGGAATAGCTCGGTTTTCGTCTTTAAGACCCCTTCCGCGCCCCCCATGCCCTCGAGGTGCGCCTTGCCGATATTCGTGATGAGACCATGCGTGGGCAGGGCGATGGCACAAAGCTCCTGAATGTCTCCCTGTTTATTGGCTCCCATCTCGATGATGGCCAGCTCCGTCTCCCTCGGCAAGCGCAGCAGGGTAAGCGGCACCCCGATATGGTTGTTGAGATTACCGAATGTTGCCCCGACACGGAATTTACGCGCCAGCGCTGCATGCAGGAGCTCCTTCGTCGTTGTCTTGCCATTACTCCCCGTCAGGGCTAGGACCGGAATGGACAGCTGCTCCCGGTGGTGGCGCGCGAGGGCCTGCAGGCTGCTTAGCACATCTTCCACCCAGAGGTAGCGGGGATCCTTTCCGAGCGCAGGCAGCTTGGGGTCATCGACTACCACAGCCCGAGCACCCTTTTCCAGGGCCTCCGCAGCATGGGTATTGCCATCGAAGTTCGGCCCTTTCAGGGCAAAAAACAGTTCTCCGGCCTTCAGGCTCCGCGTGTCGGTGCTGACACCTTCGGCACTTAGATAGTGAGCATAAAGCTGCGCGATTTCCATCCTAGTTTCGTATTTTTAGGTGCCCAAAGATAACAAAATATAGCGTTATCCGAATTCCTTACGTTATACTAGCCGTATGAGCGACTCTTTACTCCGCCTAAGCAGCCTTCTCCTGATGGCTTGCTGGGTGCTTTCCTTTGGGGCTGCCGCCCAAAACCCCCTGCTTCGTGCCGAAATAGGTCCGGACTGGGTGCGGGGTGGGCAGGTCTTTCCCGCTGCCTTCAGCGGCGGGTTTAATGCCGCCCAGTTTCAGTTTATGGATGTCGATGCCGATGGGAATGAAGAAGTGGTGCTGTGGGATATCAACAGTCGGCAGGTACAGGTATTTAAGGAAACGCCTGAGGGCTTTCGTTTCATGCCGGAATATGCCTACTACTTTCCCGCCTCCATAAATGGCTTTCTCGTCTTGGCCGATTATAATGGAGACGGTCGTAAAGATGTTTTTACCAGCTCTCCTTTCGGTATCCGCGCCTATCGAAACATCACGCCGGCGGGACAGGCGTTTCCGGAGTTTGAGCTGGCAGAAAATTTCTTACGTCTCGAAAATGGCTCCAACGTGCAGGCAAATAATCTCGACATCCCCTTGCTGGCGGATATTGATGGGGATGGAGACCTGGATGTCATCACCTTTAATTTTGCGGCAGGCGATTTCTTAGAGCTCTACTTGAATACCAGCGTGGAGCGTACAGGCAGTCCGGGTATCGATGCCTTTGCCTTTCCAGTGCGCCGCTGGGGACGTTTTGAGTTTTGTGACTGTGCACGGCTGAGCTTCGGGGAAACCTGTAATGGGCTGCCTATCGCCCGCATGCAGCTTCCCGAGGCGCTGGAGCAGGTGCGTCGCGAAGGGGAAGCGGAAAGGAGACCGGGGCAAGAAGATGCCGAAGGCGCTCGCATAGAGCACGCCGGCGGGCATTCCCTCCTGTATGCCGATTTTAATGGAGATGGTCAGGCAGACCTTCTCATCGGACAGGATGCTTGCAGCCGTTTGTACTTTTTGCCGAATGCCGGCACGCAGGCGGATCCTGACTTTCGCTCTTTTAGCCATGAGCTGCCAGGCTTCGGGCCGCTGCCCGAATTTCCGATCTTTCATGCGGCACAGCTGTTCCGAGGGGATCTGCTCATAAGCTCGAACGCAAATGACCTGGCCGGCATCTTTCGGGCAGATTATCGTCAAAACACGTTTCGCCTACTGGCCGACGGAGGTGGCTTGACGGTGCCTTTCCTGCAGTCGGAGCAACTGGATTTTGGGGAGAATTTACGCCCCGCTTGGCTGCCCAAGCTGCCTGGAGAGGAAGGCCTGCTGACTGCCAACACCCTGCTAGGGAATCGCGTAGTCGGTCAGGCGATCCGCGTCCGGCAGCGGGAAGATGGGAGCTGGGAGTTGCTGGAAGAGGATGCCTTCGGCCTGGCCGCCTTACAGTTTACCGATCTACAGCTACAGCGCCTAGCGCTTCCAGAGGGAGGGGAGCGCTTCTTTTTAGCCGGCACTGATACGGTGGGCTTCGCGCTGGAAAAGCGTCTTTTCATCGCCTCGGATGCTCGTTTTTCGGAATTGGAAGAGCTTATCGTTCCTGCGCCCGGGGGATTCTCGCAGCCACTGGACCATTATGAGTTTTTTCTCTACGAAGAGGAAGTTCACCTGCTGTTAGCCCGCCAAAATGGGGAGCTGATCCTGATGCGCCTACAGGAAACGGCAGGAGGCCCCCAGCTGGAGCTTGTGGAAAATGAGTTTTTAGGCATTCGCGATAATCCGGCAGCACGGAATCTGAATGTGCACGTGCTGCCGGGAGAAAGGCCTCATTTGCTCACATCGGATCAGCGCGGGGCTCTTTTTTTCTATCCCGCTTTTATGGAGGGGACTGGACAGCGGGAGCAGATCCCACTAGAGCTGCTTGCTGCTGCTCGTAAGGAGCCTCGTACGCGGCTGGCGCGCAATTCTTTTTTACAAGCTTACGCCTTAGAGGAAGATAAGTGGCGCCTTTTTGTCGGGACCACAGGCGGAGGACTGCTGACGTTTTCGCTAAGTGGGGTGCCGAACGTTCCTTTACGTCCGGAGCGTCCGCAGCTACGACTCTTCCCGAACCCGCTCGCTTTACGGCAGGGGCAGGAGCTGAAGCTCCAAAGCAGCCACAGTGGTGAGCTACAGCTGGTGGCGCTACAGGGGGCCGTGCTCGCGGAAGGGGTTTCTATTCAGGCAGGGCAAACAGTGACCTGGTCCTTACCTCCATTGGCCGCAGGCATGTATCTCATCGTGCTTCAGCATGCGGGAGGTAAAAGCGTAAAAAAGCTAATTGTGCAGTAGCGCCGGGAGTACTATTGGGGACTGTTTGCTTATTGGAAATTAAAAATGAGTCGGATGTTTCGTCTTCGTACGCTCTGTATGGCATCGCCATAGTTGGTATTGTTAAGGTCTGCTCCTGCCTGATACACATCGAGGAGCCCATGGGAGAAGCGAATTTCAGGAGACCACTTGAAAAAGCGGAAATAAATATCGAAGCCCATGCCGAGTTCTAGGGAGAGGTCTTGACCGGAGAGCACAAGGTCCTCTAAGTTGGCTTCATCCTGTGACTTGGTGCGGAACATATAATTCAGTCCGCCGATAAAATACATGCGCGTATTGTTAAAGCGCTGTGACTTGTATTTTAGGAGAAGGGGAAGCTCCACCATGGTCGCATCGAAACTCACGGGTGTTTGCGTCAGCGGCAGCGTTTCTGCGCCGCCTATAGGGTTGTCGGTAAAAGTGTAGCGCATCAACTCATGCTCATAGAAACCCACTGCGGGGGTAAAGAGCAGGTTGACTTGATCATCTAACCGAAGAATACCCAAGAAGCCAAGGGAAAATCCAACAGTCTGCAAAGGGACAAGGCTGTGAAGCTGTGCTCTAGCCGGTTCATTCACCGTTTGTGCAGGAGTGTTAGTACCCGTGGTGATCGGCTGGGCTGGGTTCGGCGTCATCATAAAGGCATCGCTGTACCGTACCCGGAAACTAGAGCGATGACCAGAAAGGAAGAAGCCATAGCTGACCAATTTATCGTCTTGCCCCGAGCTATTGATGGGATTGAAGCGTGCTTGGCTGAAAGCCTGAAAACTTAGCGCCAAAAAAAGGGCGCCAAGAAGTATTATTTTACACCGACGTAAATCGAGCTGATGCCGAAAGTGAGTGGCTTGCATACTGTCTGTTTAAAACCTACCTTTTCTAATACAGAGAGGAAATCCTTTCCATCCGGAAACACCTGTACAGACTCGGGTAAGTAGGTGTAAGCGGAGGTGTCTTTAGAGACGACCTTTCCGATTTGTGGCAAGATATAGGTAAAGTAAAAGTTATACAACTGTTTCATCGGGAAAGCACGAGGCTTGGAAAATTCTACGATGACGGTTTTGCCGCCAGGCTTCAGCACCCGGTACATATCCGATAGGCCTTTTTCCAAGTTTTCGAAATTCCTTACTCCGAAGGAAACGATGACAGCATCGAATTTATTATCTTCGAATAACAGCTTCTCGGAGTCTCCGAGCTGCAGGTCGATAATGTGCTCGAGCTTTTTCTTTTTCATTTTCTTTTTACCCTCGGCGAGCATCCCTTCTGAAATGTCCACGCCGATGATCTTTTCGGGCTTTAGGGCGAGTGCCTCGATGGCGAAATCTCCCGTGCCGGTGGCGATATCTAAGATCAATTTAGGTTGATCTTTTTTCAGTAGCTTCACCGCTTTTTTTCTCCACTGAATATCTATTCCTAAGCTGAGCAGGTGATTTAAGAAATCGTATTTGGGACTGATGTTGTTAAACATCTCCGCTACCTGCTGCTTTTTCCCCTCGTTTTTATCCTTATACGGTACTACTGACATGATCGCTAATGAATTAAAGTGCAATAATACTACAATAACCTGAGCCCAGGAAAAATGTTGGCCAATATTCTCCGCCATCCTGTGGAAAAAGCCCTACCTTTGTGTTTAAACATCGATTCCGTATGATTAAGCAAGCACGTTTTTTAGTCAGCAATACCGACTACGCGAAATGCCCCGAGCCGAACAAGCCGGAGTTCGCCTTTATCGGTCGTTCGAATGTGGGCAAGAGCTCGCTTATCAATATGCTGACAGCACACAAGGGCCTAGCGAAAACTTCCGGGCGACCGGGGAAGACCCAGCTCATTAATCATTTTGAGGTGGATACGAGCTGGTACATGGTAGATTTACCCGGTTATGGCTTCGCCAAAGTGAGCAAGTCGCTGAAGGAAAATTGGGACAAGATGATCAAAGGATACCTGACGAATCGGACCAATTTGGAGGCTGTTTTTGTGCTGATCGATAGTCGACTAGAGCCTCAACAGATTGATTTACAGTTTATCACCTGGTGTGGCGAAAATGAGGTACCGATTGTGCTGATTTTTACGAAGGCGGATAAGCAGTCGCACAGTAAAACTATGGGACAGGTAAATGCGTTTTTAAAAGCAGTCACGGAGATTTTTGAAGAAGCGCCTTTGTATTTTATTTCCTCTGCCGAAAGCGGCAAAGGAAGGGAAGAGATCATCGGCTTTATTCAGTCTATCGTGCGCGGTGAGTTCGAAGAGCAGGAAGAGGGAGACGGAGATGACGATGCTGAAGAAGGCAATTAAAAACTTGTGGAAATGCGGCGAACATGTACCTTTGCAGTCCCTATCATGTTCCATTCGAAAATAACTTGAGAAGATGAAATTTAATGAAATAGCCACCGTATCAGGCAAACCTGGTTTATACAAAGTACTGAAGCCCACGCGCAGCGGGGTGATTTTAGAAGCTTTCGACGCGAAGAAAAGTAAATTGGTCGTAGGAGCCAATCAACGTGTATCCATCTTGAGCGAAATCTCGATTTATACCTTGACAGAAGAGGGGTCAGCTCCTTTAGAAGAGGTGCTGCAGACGATAGAAGCTGAATTTGCAGGTGATCTCGGCCTAGATAACGCTGCGGATCAGGATGAATACCGTGCCTTTTTAAAGCATGTGCTGCCAGATTTCGATGAGGAGAAAGTATACGTTTCAGATATCAAAAAGCTAATTGCTTGGTATAAAATTTTACGAGAATTCGCTCCTGAACTGTTAACGAAGCCTGAGGAGCCCGCAGAAGATCCTGTAGACACTACCGCTTCGGATCAAGAAGAGCCTTCTAAGTAAACATGCAGAGGCCTTACGGCCAAAAGTTTTTTATGACCTCCCACTCGGGAGGTTTTTTTTTGCACAAGTGGCGGTCCAGAAGCACTAGCTACATTAAATGCAGTTCTCCGAAAAAGATATGGCATGTGAGACTCATTCTCTCAAAGTGGTACAAACCGAACCCTTAAATCCACCCTCTAAATGGTTCAAGAACCCTGGATCATTCTAAAGTCAATAGGTAGTTCGTGGAAGGGATACCCGTATTTTTATAAGATGAAAAATACGTTTTACTTGCAAAAGAAAAAAAAAGGAGTATGTTTGAGAAGAAGAGTTAATAAGTGTGTCCGAATTGATTTTTTTGGGGAAAACTAAGACTAGCCTCGCGCATTGCAAAGTAGTCCTAACTTAAACGATAACCTTATGGGCTATGTAAAATCCATTACGTATGTGGCATTACTTTGTGTCGGTTTCTTTTTTGTTTCCTTTGAAACCACAGCAGATTGCACATTAACCACGAAAACAGGGACAGATGGCAGATGTTTTATGGTGGATGGTGAATTTACCTGTCTAGAAAGATCAGAGGATAACCATTGCTTTACCAATTCTGGGGGTGGTGATGATTCTGAAATTCCGGACAGTTTAGAATTTTAATCTATCGGGGCTTTTTGGCCCCGATAAATTTCCAACCTATGAAACAAAAAAAGCTCAAAAAAATTCTTTGTTTTTTTCATTATTTTATTTTGTCTTTACTCCTGTAAAGTCGATCATAAAACTTCTTCTAACACTTTTGTTTTGAAGAAGATCGGGCAGCTAAACTTACCTTTAGATGACGAAAGTACCGGTAGGAATACGTATACTGATTTTGTTTTGATAGATGGTGTGCCTCATTTATCTTTCCTAAATAAAAAAAATAACTCCATCTACTTTTATGATTTGGTTTCAGAAGCGCTAACAGAGAAGATCAAGTTTCCGAAAAATGGTCCTAATAATTTTGGGGGAATAGTGGGTTATACCTTCATAAATTTGGATTCAATCTTTGTTTATGCTTATAATTCAGGTAAATTGACATTTACGGATCATACAAATGAGTTAAAAAAGTCTTATCGTGTACATCATGATCAACTGGAGGTAAAGCCTATGCCTGGGTCGTTAAATAAGATGCAACTTTTAGATAACATCTTGATTTTTAATGGATGGGGCTCTGAAAAGGAATACCATAAGAACGCTGCATTTCACAAAGATTCGTTTTTCTTCTTACATGTTTTGAAGGATTCAGTCTTTACCGACATTAAGTATCCGGATATGTATACAAATGGGATCTGGGGAGTTCAATATTTTCAGATCTATCATGATGTAAATCCATCAAAAAACGAACTAATTATATGTTATCCTATAGATAATAAAATTTATATTTATGATATTCTGTCAGGTACTATAAAGGCAGAAAAAATAAAAGGTGCTCCGGAATTGATAGTAAGTCCACTTTCAAAAGATAAATCGAAAATATCGGTTCAATTGATGGAAGAGATTCAGCATGTTAAATCGCAAAGTAGTTATGCTGGTATTAAATATTTTAGTGATAAAGGAGTTTATTTGAGATTTGTAGATCTACCCATTCAGGAAGATATCTTATTTTCAGGAGACATATTTAAAATTAGCTTCGGCCCATCTAAAATTCAGGTAATCTCTAATGATTTTAACTTTATTGGTGAGGTAAATATTGATGAAAATTATAATTTAAGTTCCTTGTTCTTTCACGATGGAAAAATTTACATTGAAAAAATTCAATTTGAAAATGAAGACTTGCTTATTTATGATATTTTTGAGCTTAACTTCATGTGATAAAAAGGAGGATGAAATAGAAAAATGGATGGCTTATGTTCAAAAACTAGATATCGAATATGATGCTAATTCAATTTATGTCTTTATCCCAAATGCTGGCTGTCCTGGCTGTCTGAGTACAGCAGAGGGTTTTTTATTGAATAATTTAAATTCCAAAGGTGCTTAATTTGTTTTTTCAAGTTCACTCTAAAAAAGATATCACGATTAAACTGGGTCAAGATATTTTTTCTGCTTGTAATGTATTAATCGCCTGTTATTCTATTTTGATGAGGGAGATTGACTGCAGGTGTTGAACTCCTTCAAATTTGCTTTGTATTTAAAAAGGAAGGTGAGCACCTGCGGCACTCACCTTCTCTATGGAAAAAACGTCGAACTGTTAATCATGAAACTTGTCGCTCCCTCCTTTAGAGGAGCTCTTCCCAACTGCTACTGTAATTTCACCGTCACCTCTTGCAAGAAAGATTCTGCCTCAGCAACCATTTTTTCCGAGCCGATATACAGGGGCGTCCGCTCGTGCAAGCTACTCGGCATAATGTCCATAATACGCATCATCCCATTGGTAGCTTTGGCGCCAGCCTGCTCTGCGATAAAGGCAAGTGCATTCGCTTCATATAAAAGGCGTAATTTTCCCTTCGGGTTTTTCGCTGTGCTGGGGTAAATATAAATGCCTCCTTTTAATAAATTTCTGTGAAAGTCGGCCACTAAACTACCTATATACCGACCGCTGTAACGACGCTCCTTACACGTATCCACATAGCGACGAACGCCTTCTTCCCAGTCGTAATAGGTGCCTTCATTTACGCTATACACATTTCCGTCCTTCGGGGCACACATGTTGGGGTGGCTAAGAAAAAACTCTCCTAAAGAGGCCTCGTACGTGAATCCGTTTACGCCATGACCCGTCGTATAGACTAACATGGTGGAAGAACCATATAGCACATAGCCTGCCGCCACCTGCTGGCTGCCCGGCTGCATGACATCCTCGATCTGTATGGGACTGCCCGTCGGCGTAATCCTTCTGTAGATCGAAAAAATCGTCCCGATAGATATATTGACATCGATGTTCGAAGAGCCATCTAGTGGGTCGATAGCGACCACATACTTGCCGGAACTGTTTTGTAGGTCGATAATCTCATCGTCTTCCTCGGAAACAATCGCGCAAACTTCACCCCCTTTCGTTAAGGCTCGCGTGAAACGTACATTCGCGATAACGTCCAGCTTCTGCTGCTCCTCGCCTTGCACATTCGTGTTTCCAATCGCTCCCGCGATATTACTGAGACCGGCCCGGTTCGTCTCGCGGTTCACAATCTTGGCCGCTAAGGCAATGTCCCGTAAAAGTTGGGAAAGCTCCCCGGACGCATACGGAAAATCATCCTGCTTGCTCTTGATAAAACGGTCTAAAGTAACTCCCACAGAATAGGCAAGATGGGAAGTGTCTGGCGTGTAGGCTTTGATCTTCATAGTAGAAAAATACAATTTTAATGTTGCGGATAGTTGAAATTACAGCAAAAAAAGGCGACGAAAAAACTTTTCTGAACATTTTTCTCTCAGCAGGTGTTTTTCGCCCTTTCACCACTAAATCAGGCCTATTTTTTCATTCAATCGATTGCGAAAAATTTGTTTTGTGCTAAATTCTATGCTCAAAGAAGCCACTTTTGTAAATTTTTTTAAGAACCGATAATTTTGCTTTACAGGCCGAAAAAGGAGGGGTTATTGAAAAAGTACAATTTAGAGCCTGCGCGCCTTTCCTGTATTGGCATAGCTCAGACGTAGCGATTGAGCGTCCGCTCAATGCCACTCAAGTAACTGCTCCCAAACAAATGCAAATGAACCAGTAAAGGGTATAAGTTGTACAGCGGAACACGCTCCTCGAAATCGGGCTCTAAGGGAAAGACGGCTTTATAGGCCTCATAAAAGCGAGGCTCGAAGCCGCCAAATAATTGGCTGAAAGCCAAATCCATCTCGCGATGTCCATAGTAGGTGGCTG
Source organism: Nitritalea sp. (assembly GCF_054166705.1). Taxonomy (NCBI): domain Bacteria; kingdom Pseudomonadati; phylum Bacteroidota; class Cytophagia; order Cytophagales; family Cyclobacteriaceae; genus Nitritalea; species Nitritalea sp. Next base: position 43,784 of record NZ_JBSZCV010000018.1, on the reverse strand, counting down.
GATCAATTAACACCGGGGCGCCCGCAGCACTTTTCATGACATTTCCAGACCACAGATCGCCATGCAAGAGTGCCGGCCGCTCCTTTGGAAATAGGGATTCCAACAAAGGGTATAGCTTACGAAAGCGGTCTAAAAACGAAGCATTGATAAGGCCATCGAAAAAGGCTTTGCCCGCCAAGGGCTCTAAGCGCTGCTCAATAAAAAACTGGCTCCAGCTCTGCGTGGCCCTGTTCGGCTGCGCTAAGGTCGCGATGAAGTTATCCCTGTCTAAACCGAATGTAGAGCGGGTAGCCATGTGCAAAGCGGCTAATCCTTCACCGAGCTTTGTCCAGTAATCGGGCTGCGGGTAGCCTTCGTGGATGAACTCCATCAACAAATAATGCTGATCTTCTACCTGCCCTACCTGATGCACAGTGGGTACTTCGAGCGGGGAATGTGTGGCGAGCAACTGCAGGCTGGCGGCTTCTTCTACAAGCAGGCGCGGATTATCGCTGTGGTTTAACTTGAGAAAATAGGTCCCTGAGGCTGTCTCTAAGAAAACCCCTTGGTTTAAAGTCCCTGCCGCAACGAGGCGCTGCTGGAGAATTTTTTCGTTTTTACCAAAACTCTCCAGCAGTACCCGCTGAAAAAATGCTTCCTGATCAAATGAATCCCACATAATCTATTTCCGTAAATGGCGGAGCAGCCCCTCCGTCGCCCGATCTACGAGTTGGTAAACCGCTTCGAAATCTTCGGCACTGCCGTAGTAGGGGTCTGGAACTGCGGCCTGAGTAGGAGGCTCTTCGAAGGCACGCAAGAGGCCGAGATGCTTCGGGGTTTTGCCATGCTGGCGGAAAAGTGCCTCGATATTGGAGAGGTTTTTCTCGTCCATCGCCAGGATGTAGTCGAAGGTGTCCGCGTCCGAAGGCTGCAGCTGCCGCGCCCGATGTGTTAAGATAACCCCGTGGCTGGCGGCATTGTTACGAGTTCGTGGATCTGGCAGGTCCCCGATATGGTAGTTGGAGGTGCCGCAGCTGTCCACTTCGATGCTATCCTGTAAACCTGCGGCCGCCACTTTATGGCGCAGTACCCCTTCCGCTAGTGGGGAGCGACAGATATTTCCGAGACAGACAAAGAGTATTTTCGTCATGGTTTCTGCTGTTGATTGTAGAAGTTTCCCTAAAACGAATGTAGGGAATTTTTTTAATAAGGCCGCTGTTAGCCTAAACGTGCATGTAAAGGAAAACCAAATATTCCTTTTTTGCGTTAGGTGATAAGTTAAGTTTTAAAAAGAATCTTTTGCTGATAGGCGAAATCTATAGCTCATGATTAATTTCTATGGGTATTGAGATTTGATTTATAAACCTTAACTTTGTACCATCATCTGAAAACAGTATCACCAATTAAATATTCATATTATGTCATTAGTAGGAAAAAAAGCCCCTTTATTTAAGGCTCCTGCCGTACTAAACGGAGAAGAGATCGTAGAACAGTTTTCTTTAGAGCAGTACATCGGTAAGCAAGAAGTTGTTTTCTTCTTCTACCCGAAAGATTTCACTTTCGTTTGCCCTACCGAAATCATCGCTTTCCAAGACAAGTTAGCAGAATTCGAGAAGCGTAATGTCGCTGTAGTAGGTATTTCTACAGACACAGAAGAGACTCACCTAGCTTGGCTAAACACGCCTCGTGACCAGGGGGGGATTGCTGGCGTTACCTACCCACTCGTAGCAGATGTGGCCAAGACCATCGCTTCGAACTTCGGTGTTTTAGCCGGAGAGTATGTAGCGGATGAGGAAGGCAACCTCGCTTTCGAAGGCACGCCAATCGCTTACAGAGGTACTTTTCTAATCGATAAGGAAGGTATCGTAAGACATGAGACGATCAACTTCTTCCCGCTGGGTCGTAACATCGATGAGATGATTCGTCTGGTAGATGCTTGGCATCATGTGGAGAAGTTCGGTGAGGTATGTCCTGCCGGATGGGAAGAAGGAAAAGAGGCGATGCAAGCTACCAAAGAGGGTGTGTCTGCTTACCTCGCTAAAAAGTAAGAAGCGCTTCTTTTACGATAAGCATAAAAAAAGCTGTCCATTGGGCAGCTTTTTCTATTTTTGTATGATGAAGTGGCTCTACGATTTTCTGATGTACCTGGCAGATGTACTTTTGGCCCGCTGGGCCAAAGCCGGAACGAAGCTCCAGGAGCGGCAAGGGGGGGCACAGAGAGCCTTTCAACAGGTGGCAGCCTTTCGGGCGGAAGCGCCAGAGGCAAAGCTTGCCTGGTTCCATGTGGCCTCACTGGGAGAGTATGAGCAGGCTAAGCCGCTCATAGCAGCCTTAAAAGCCGAGCGGCCGGCACTTCGTATCGCCGTTTCCTTTTTTTCTCCCTCGGGCTATCGTCCCGCAGCAGCCAAGCCACAAGCGCATGTGGACTGCCTGTTTTACTTGCCACTAGATCGTCCTGCGCATGCTCGAAAGCTGCTGCACACCCTCCGTCCCCAGCTCTTTTTCTGTGTGAAATATGATATTTGGCCTAACTTCCTTTTGGCCGCCAAGGCCAGTGGCGCCAGCTGTTACTTGATCGCAGCCGTGTTTCGTGAGAACCAGCCCTACTTCCGCTCTTGGGGGGGATTTTTTCGAGGAATACTTCCCCTTTTCGATCATGTATTTACCCAAAACGAGGAGACGAGCCAGCTCTTGCAGCGGTACTACCCCCTTCTGGCTGTGACATGGACAGGGGATACGCGCTACGACCGTGTCCTGAAGACAGCAGCTGAGCCGAAACGATTTCCGGAGATCGAGGACTGTATCGCTGGACGCGCTGTTTTGGTGGCGGGTTCCGTATGGGAACAGGATATGCAGCTGCTGCTTCCTTTCATTCGGGAGGCAAAGGATTTTTTCATCCTCATCGCGCCCCATGCCTTTCAGGAGGAGCAGATGGAGCGCTGGCTCATCGAAACCGAGCGGCCCGCCAGGCGGTATTCGAAAGGGTCAGGCCCCTGTGACGTTTTATTAATCGATAATGTGGGCATGCTAGCCCAGCTCTACCAGTATGCCACGGTGGCTTATGTCGGAGGAGCTTCTGGCGACGGGCTGCATAACATTTTAGAGCCCATCGGTTTTCGGGTGCCCGTGGTGCATGCCCGGCTGAAGCGGGGCGCTAAATTTCCCGAGTCGGCCATCGCCCAGGAGGCGGGACTGGTGCAGGAAGTCCGCGATCCCGAAGCATGCCGGCAAGCGCTCGGACGCTACCGCGATGCGGAGCTATTGGCGCAAGCCAAAAACAATGCCGCGGCCTTTTTACAGCGACAGCAGGGGAGTAGCCAGGCCATCATGGACATCTTAAAGCAGGAGATATGAAGACAGGAAGAGTGATAAAATCTACAGGCAGCTGGTATGAGGTCCTCACCGAAAGTGGGCCCGTGCGTGCGCGCCTCCGCGGCAAGTTCAAGCAGCAGGGACTGAAGTTGACCAACCCCGTAGCGGTAGGCGACCAGGTGACCCTGCAGGCCGAATCCCAGCAGGAGACCTACACGATACAGGAGATCGCCCCGCGGGAAAATTATGTGATCCGGAAGAGCACGCGCAAGGCCCATCATGCGCACATCATCGCCTCGAATATCGACCAGGCCTTTTTAATGGTGACCATTCAGCAGCCCCGAACCTCGCTCGGATTTATCGACCGTTTTCTGGTGAGCACGGAGAGCTTTCGGATTCCTACCACGATTTTAGTGAACAAGGCCGACTTACCCCTAACGGAGGCAGGGGAAGAGCTGCTGCAGGACCTGCATGAAATTTACGAGCCACTGGGCTATCCCGTGCTGGAGCTTTCTGCCCTGCAGGACACCGACCTGCTGGAAGGTTTCGGCCCCCTGCTGCGCGGGAAGACCACTCTGCTTTCGGGCCATTCGGGCGTGGGCAAGTCCACCCTGCTGAACCAGCTCGTCCCCGGCGCACGGCAGACGACGAAGGATATTTCGGCCTACTCGGCCAAAGGGGTGCATACGACGACCTTCGCGGAGATGTTTGCGGTAGCGGGCTTGGAGGCTTTTCTGATCGACACGCCCGGGATAAAGGAATTCGGCGTGCTGGACATCGAGGAGCAGGAGCTATCGCATTACTTCGTGGAAATGCGCCAGTATTTAGGGGAGTGTAAGTACCATAACTGCCGGCATGTGTCCGAGCCGGGCTGTGCCATCATCCAGCGGGTGGAGGAGGGCTACATTCATCCCTATCGCTATGAAAATTATGTGAATTTGCTGCATGAGGAAGATACGCATCGCTAGTTGGTTTTGGCCGTAGGCCAAAGGAAGCCCACGAAGCGTAGGAAGGACTGGCTTTTCTGCCTTTTTACTTTGATTAGCGCCTTTCATGATGTAATTTTCACATCTAAATACGACAACATGCACGTGCACCAAACCCTAGTGCTTACACACAGGCAAATCGAACAAAAAATTCGCCGCATGGCGTATGAAATCTACGAGCGTAACATCGAAGAGCAGCAGCTCCTGCTTGCAGGCATCAGTGGCATGGGTTTTCGCCTGGCGAACCTGCTCGCTGAGGAGTTGCGCCAGCATTTTAGCCTAGAGGTAGAGGTCTCCGAAGTACGCCTGGACAAGGCCGCCCGCACGCAGGGGGACATCAGCATTTCTTCTTTTTCAGTGGCTGCAGACTCGGTCTGCATTTTGGTAGACGATGTGCTGAATACGGGTAGGACGCTCGCCTTCGCGATGAAGCCCTTTCTAGGTGTGCCACTAAAAAAGTTAGAGCTGGCGGTGCTGGTCAACAGGCGGCATCGCTGCTATCCGGTGAGTCCGGATTATACGGGGCTGGCGCTCGCTACCACACTTAACGAACATATTCATGTGGACCTAAAGGGTCCCGACTACGCTGTATATTTACACTAAACCATGTCTGTTCATCCATCTAGCGCCATCAAGCGCATTACCACGCATACCCTGCAGGAAATGAAAAGCAGGGGGGAAAAGATTTCCATGCTCACTTCTTACGATTATTCCATGGCGAAGATCGTGGATGCGGCAGGTATCGACATTATCCTGGTGGGGGATTCCGCCTCTAATGTGATGGCGGGTCACGAAACCACCTTGCCGATCACACTCGACCAGATGATTTATCATGCCTCCTCGGTAGTCCGCGCGGTGAAGCGGGCCTTTATCGTGGTGGACATCCCTTTCGGTTCTTACCAGGGAAATAGCTCCGAGGCGCTCCGTTCTGCTATCCGTATCATGAAGGAGTCGGGGGCGCATGCAGTAAAGGTGGAAGGTGGTGCGGAGATAAAAGAATCCGTCCTAAGGATCTTAAGCGCAGGCGTCCCCGTCATGGGGCATCTGGGCCTCACACCACAGTCGATTTACAAGTTTGGCACATACACGGTGCGGGCGCGTGAGGAGGAGGAGGCCGAAAAGCTGTTAGCCGATGCGCGCATGCTGGAGGCCTGTGGCTGTTTTGCCTTGGTGCTGGAAAAGATCCCGGCGGCGCTGGCGGCCAAAGTAGCGCAGGCGGTGCAGATCCCAGTGATCGGTATCGGCGCGGGCGGTGCAGTCGATGGGCAGGTGCTGGTGGCCCACGACATGTTTGGCATCACGCAGGAGTTTCGGCCACGCTTTTTGCGGCAGTATGCAGACCTACAGCAGACGATGACCGATGCCGTAAAGGCCTATATCCACGATGTGAAGGCGGAAGATTTTCCGAATGAAAAAGAAAGTTATTAAGTATTCACCTAGTCTTTGGCCCGCGGGCCAAAGGCTCCTTCGTTTTACGCTATGGTAACGCATCCCATCGCCCTGGTCACGGGCGCAAGTTCTGGCATCGGTGCCGCCACCGCTAAGGTGCTGGCTGACATGGGCTATGCCCTCATCGTCTGTGGGCGCCGACGCGAACGGCTGGAGACTCTCTGTGCAGAACTGCCGAAGGAGACTCCTTACCAAATTCTGACTTTCGACGTGCGCGAGCGGGCACAAGTGGAGGCGGCCTGGCAGGAGCTGCCAGCAGAGTGGCAAAAGGTGCAGCTGCTGATAAACAATGCCGGAAATGCGCATGGACTGGATCCGATTCACCGCGGTGCGGTCGAGGACTGGGACGCCATGTTAGATGGCAACGTGAAAGGGCTGCTCTATGTCAGCAAAGTGGTGCTTCCTGGCATGGTGGAGCGCGAGCAGGGCATGGTCATTAACATCGGCTCTATCGCTGGAAAAGAGGTCTACCCGAATGGAAACGTGTACTGTGCTTCCAAGCATGCTGTGGATGCGCTGACGCAGGGCATGCGCATGGACCTAAATCCTTATAATATTCGAGTGGTGGGCATTCACCCCGGCTTAGTCGAGACGGAGTTTTCTCAGGTACGTTTTAAAGGGGATGCGGCCCGAAGTGAGGCGGTCTACAGCGGTTATCAACCGCTACGGGCAGAGGATGTGGCAGACACCATCGCTTTTGTCGTGAGTCGCCCTGCGCATGTGGTGCTGGCAGATATTACGATTTTACCTACTGCCCAGGCAAGTGCCGGCATCGTGAAAAAAAGTGTTCCTCCTCCATTTTAACCTATAACCTATACCAAGCTTATGTGGATGATCGTGCGTTTTTATGGTTTTTTTTCGTTGAGGTTAGGGGTTTTCGCCTTGGCCCTGATCGGTCTGGGGATCTGTTTTTCCTGTGCCCCAGGGCCGAGAGAAGGGGAGGATGCAGCGGAGGAAGTGGTTTTGGCCGAAGGCCAAAGGGTGGAGGCGGTTCTCCGTGCAGCCCCACGTGCCGCCATCGAGCAGGAGCTGGAGGCTGCGGGTCTTCTGGCAGTGGAGGATGTCCTTCCGGGGGTGTTCGTGGATTTAAAATACGCATCAACAGACAATTTTTTCGGTCAGAATGTCTATGGGGAGCTGCAGCACTGTTATTTGCAGCCGGAGGTGATGGCCAAGCTGGAAAGAAGTTATGCGGCTCTGCTGGAACGGCGCCCGGATTTAACCTTTTTGGTATTCGATGGGGTGCGGCCTCAGTCGGTGCAGCAGGTGCTTTGGGATGCTTTAGATAAGCCGGATAGCATCAAGCCCCTCTATGTGGCGGACCCGAAAAAGGGTGGCCTGCATAATTTCGGGGCGGCGGTGGACCTGACCTTAGCGGATCGAGAGAGCGGAGAGGCTTTAGATATGGGCACGCCCTTCGATTATTTCGGTTATGAGGCCTACCCCGATCGAGAGGAGGAGATGCTGGCAGCGGGGAAGTTGAGCGCGGAGCAGGTAGCCAATCGCCGCCTGCTGCGGGAGGTGATGCGTGCCGGCGGCTTTAGCGCGATCGGATCGGAATGGTGGCACTTTAATGCGTACAGCCGAGAGGAAGCGGCCCGACGTTATGCTTTGATTCCATGAAATACAAAATGCAGCACATAGAGGCCCGGCAGCGGGCTGCGAAAAAAAGAGAATAGAGACATGAAAAAAGGAGAAGCGATAGTGGTGGGGGTACTCTTAGGAGTTTTAGTTCTCGTGCTAGGACTGCGGCAGTTTCAGGCGGAGGCACCGGCGACAGCTGCTGCCAGCTCCAGTTACATGACCTTGCGGGGTGAGGCTTTAGGAACCTATTATGAGTTTGTTTTAGATCGAAAGGTAGAGGTGGAGGCAGAGATAGCGGCTTTTTTTGCTGGCTATAATGCTGCCGCCAATACGTATATTCCGAATTCGGAGATTTCTTTTTTTAACCAAAACGGGTATGCCGTGCTTCAGGAGCCCTATCTCCCGGAGATGCTGGCCATTTCACGGCAGTACCGGGAACAGTATGCCGGGCTGTATGAGCCTACGCTGATGCCGCTGATTAATGGCTGGGGCTTTGGCTTCTCGGAGCGGGCGCGCATGAGTCCGGAGCGGGTGGATAGCCTTTTGCAGTTCGTGGATCTCGGTCTGGTACGTGTTTCGGGAGATAGTCTTTTGGCCGATAGGCCGGGTGTCCAACTGGATTTCAGTGCCATGGGGGAAGGCTATGCCATCGAAAAGTTAGTAGCGATCGTAGAATCCAAGGGTGTGGAGTCCTACAAGATAGAGATTGGTGGAGAGATGCGCTGCCGCGGGGTGAATCCGGATGGGAAGGTGTGGCGGATCGGAATAGAGGGGCCTAAAGACGGAGTGTCTCGAGAGGAGAGTGAGCTGGTGGAGATCGTCACCTTGGACAATAAGGCCATCAGTACGAGTGGCAACTACCGCAAGTTTTACATCGATGAGCAGGGCAATCGCCGCGTGCATGTGATCGATCCGCAGACGGGCTATCCGGTGGAGCATGCCCTGCTGAGTGCCACGATCATCTGTTCGGACGCCTTAAAGGCAGATATTTTAGCCACTATCTGTATGGTGGCTGGCCCGGAGCGGGCGCTGGCGCTGATCGAGGCGGACCCGGATGTGGAGGGCTTCCTCATCATAGCTGAGGGAGAGCGTTTTCGAAGTCAGGCTTCTAAAGGCTTGCCCGTGCTGCAGGATTCTTAGCAAGGAGTGCTCTGCGCTTGTCTTCCGGGCTGAAGGGAGCGCACAAGTAGCAGCTGCTCAGCTGCAAGAGGTGGAAGTGCATAGCGCGTTAGTGGGACAACATTAAAATGAGAAAACAACATGTTAAAAATTGGACAAGAGACCGTCGTGGCGGTGAGTTATACGCTCCATGTAGATGATGGAGAGACGGGGATGCAATTTCGGGAGGCCGTCTCGGAGGAAAAACCCTTTTACTTTTTATTCGGTGTGGGGCAGGTGCTGCCCAAGTTGGAGGCGGCCTTAGAAGGCTTGCAGGCGGGTGATGTCTTCGATGTGTTTCTAGGGTATGAGGAAGCATATGGAGACTATGATCCTGCAAAGCGGGTGATCCTACCGAAACACGCGTTTAAAGAGGATGGCGTGAAGCAGCGCCAGCTGCTGCGGGTGGGCAAGGTGATTCCGATGCAGGACGAGCAGGGCAACCGCCTGCGTGGGGAGGTGCTAAAAGTAGATTATAAGGGCGTTCATATGGATTTCAACTCCCCGCTGGCGGGTTTAGACTTGCAGTTTTCGGGCCGTGTGGTGTCTGTTCGCGCTGCTGAGGCAGAGGAAATCGCGCATGGTCATGTGCATGGTCCGGGCGGTGTGCAGCATTAAGCCCCTGGAGCGTAAAAAGTTAACCCTAAACAGTATTTAAAAGATGACAGCTAAGATACGTACAGCACTGGTCGGCTTCGGTTCGGTGGCTAAAACCCAACATGCACCTCTGATTCAGGTCAGTCCCTCGCTTGAGCTGACTGCGGTGGTGCAGCGGCATGGAGATGAGGCAAAAAGGTTATATCCCAATGTGGAAATCTACCGTTCCTTGGAAGACCTCTTAGCTGCGGATGCGGCCGATTTAGTGGTGATTTTAACGCCGAATGCCTTACATTTTCCTCAGGCCAAGCTGGCTTTAGAGGCGGGCAAGCATGTGGTGGTGGATAAGCCGGTCACGGTGCATGCAGCGGAGGCGGAGGAGTTGCAGCGTTTGGCTCTCGCCAAAGGGCGGGTGCTTACGGTTTTCCAAAATCGGCGCTGGGATGGCGATTTTCAGACGGTGCGGACGCTGATTCGGGAGGGCCGTTTGGGTCGTTTATGTCATTTTGAGAGTCATTTTGATCGTTTTCGTCCTGAGGTAGGAGGAAATTGGCGGGAGCAGGCTGTCCCCGGGAATGGGATTACGTACGATTTGGGGACGCATTTATTGGATCAAGCCTATGTTTTGTTCGGCGCGCCTGAGGCACTGGAGGCCAGTATTTTGGTGCAGCGAGAGGGGACGGATGCGGACGATTTTTTTGATATCCGCCTGTTTTATCCGGGTCTTTATGTGCGGCTGACGGCTTCGGTGCTGATGGCAGCCCCTTGGCCAAGGTTTTTAGTAGGAGGCACTGCGGGCACTTATCAAAAGTTCGGTCTTGATGTGCAGGAAAAGGCATTCAAAGCGGGCATTTTGCCTGAGGGTCAGGATTGGGGCCAGGAGGAACCTGAGCGTTATGGGCAGCTTTACACGGGGGAAGAAGTGCATACCGTACCTACTTTAGCGGGGGATTATCGCAAGTTTTATGCGAATGTCGCTGCTGCGATTCGTGGGGAGGCTGCGCTGGAGGTGCGCATGGAGGAGGCGATTGCGGTTTTAAAATTAGTAGAGGCTGCCCGCCGCAGTCAAGAAACGGGCAGCCGGGTTTATTTTACAGACGCTCAGGGGCGCGGTTTGGGTAGTCTGTGATGATGCCATCCACGCCGAGCTGCAGTAAGGCTTCCATCTCCTCAGTCGTATTGACCGTCCAGGGAATCACTTGCATCCCTTTGGCCTGCAAGGCCTGCACTGTCTCCTTTTTTAGCCCTCGATAAAAGGGAGAGTAGATGGCGGGTGTAAACCCAAGCTGCTCCATGTACTGTTCATGATTGTTAGGCTGCGTGATCAGCATAGCCAAATTCACATCGGGATGGGCTTGGTGCAAGTACTGCAAGACGCGGAAATCAAAAGACTGAATGTTATAGCGGCTTTTGGGGAGCACTCCTTCCAAGGCGGCGATCACCAGCTCCGAGAATGCATCGGGAGCAGGATGATAGATGCCATCCCCTTCGGGCATACTTTTGATCTCTATATTATAGTTGGGAGCCGGCAGTCCCATGGCAGTTACATAGGCCTCTGCTGCGGCGATTAGGTCCAGCATGCGTGGCTTGCTGACATGAAAATTCACCTGTTGTTCGAAACCCGGCGCCTGCAAGCTGCCACAGTCATAGCTTTTCACCTCTTCGAGGGTCATCTGATAGATATTATGACTACGGTCCTCGTTTGGGATGCGTGCCCCCAAGGGATCCAGGCAAATGGCAGGATTCATCCAGGGTTCGTGACTGACGATCAGCTCACCGTCCTGCGTCACCGCTAGGTCGATTTCCAAGGTGCTGGCGCCAAGGTCCAGGGCCTTTATCATGGCAGGAATGGTGTTTTCGGGCATCAGTCCGCGGGCGCCGCGGTGGCCCTGAAGGTCGTATGGGCGCTGCCCAAAGCTCGTCATCTGAAGGAGCATGGCGCTAAGGAAAACAATCAGGTATTTCATCGTGGGTATTTTCGTTTAGGCAAAAATAAACCTTCGGAAAATGAAATGGCTTTCCCGAAGGTTATTAAATTATGAAGCTATACAGGTAGAATAGCCTTACAGGTCTGTCTAGTCGGCTACGACATCTCCATACAGGTCGAAAGCATCCGCATCGTGAACCCGTACCTGAACGAAATCTCCGATGCGGCAGTAGTGCTTGGAGGCATCGATGAGCACTTCGTTGTCTACTTCCACCGAGTCATAGGCAGTGCGGCCTACGAAGTAGCCATTCTCTTTTTTGTCGACGAGCACCTTAAAGGTTTTGCCCACTTTTTCTGCGTTCAGCTCTTGGCTGATGCCTTCCTGCACCTCCATGAGTAGATTTGCGCGCTCCTGCTTGACCTCTGCAGGAATGTTATCTGGCATCGTGTAAGCATGCGTATTTTCTTCATGGCTGTAGGTAAAGACTCCTAGGCGCTCGAAGCGCATTTTTTCTACGAAGCCGAGCATTTCTTCGAAGGCGGCTTCGTCTTCCCCAGGATGCCCGGTGATGAGGGTGGTGCGGATGGCGATCTCTGGTAGTATATCGCGTATAGAGTGGATAAGCTCTTCTTGTTTTTCCCTGCTCGTGCCGCGGCGCATCGCTTTGAGCACAGAAGTGCTCCCATGCTGCAGCGGGATGTCGAGGTAATTACAAATGTTTTCACGCTCTTTCATAACCTGAATGACTTCCATCGGGAAGCCTGTCGGGAAGGCGTAATGTAGGCGGATCCAGTCGATGCCTTCTACGTCAGAAAGGGCGCGCATAAGATCGGCCAACTTGCGCTCCTTATACAGGTCCAGGCCGTAATAGGTGGAATCCTGTGCGATCAGGAGCAGCTCCTTCGTACCGTTCGCGGCCTTGTGCTGCGCTTCTTTTACAAGCTCTTCGATGCTTCGGGACACATGGCCACCGCGCATTAGGGGGATGGCACAGAAAGAGCAAGGGCGGTCACAGCCTTCCGAAATCTTCATGTAGGCATAATGGGAAGCATGGCTGAGTAAGCGCTCGCCTACCAACTCCTGCTTGTAATCCGCCTTAAATGTTTTAAGCAGTGCGGGCAGGTCCCGGGTGCCAAAGTAGGCATCCACCTGCGGAATTTCTACTTCCAGCTCTTCTCTGTAGCGCTGAGAGAGGCAGCCTGTCACGTACACTTTATCGACGAGGCCTTGTTCTTTCGCATCTACGTACTGTAAAATGGTGTCGATCGATTCCTGCTTGGCATTATCGATAAACCCGCAGGTATTGATGATGACGATGTTATTATCCTGCTGCTGCGACTCATGATGGGCGTCGATCCCATTTCCGCGCAGCTGGGTAAGCATCACTTCTGAATCTACCAGATTTTTCGAGCAGCCCATCGTGATGATGTTGACCTTATTTTTCTTTAATGTTCTTGCCTTCACGCTTAGATCCTTCTTTAGCGTGCAAAGATACGATTTTTCCCCTTGATAGAAAGCGGATTACCGGGAAGCTTTTTTAGGGGTGTGAGGGGAATGTTATCAAATGATGCTTCTTGAAAAAGTATTCATAATCTAAGCTTAATCCGAAATTTATCAAGAATGCTAAAGGCGTACGTACATTTGTAGCACGTACAGCAAACGATTTTTTTATTTCCTTGCATTCATTTTTTAGCGTCGATGGGATATCGACGCTTTTGCTTTTTTAGGCCTCTCTCCATCCTTTGCCGCCAGGCAAAAGTCCTTTTTTATAGGCGGTAGGGGTCATGCCTGTTGTTTTCTTGAACTGTGCGGAGAGGTGCTGAACGGAGCTGTAGTCCAGTAGGTAGGCGATTTCGGAAAGGGTACGTTCCTCGTAGAAGAGGAGTTCTTTTACGCGTTCGATTTTTAGGCCGATAAAGTATTTTTCCAGCGTCAGGCCTTCTAAGCTGCTGAACAGCTGGCTAAGTGCGCTGTAATCTTCTCCCATGTGGCTGCTGATGCTTTCGCTTAGGTGGAAGCTGGGAGGAATTTCCTCCTGCCAGACGATGGTGCGGAGGAAGGCTTTAATGCGCTCGATTTTAATGGCTTCCTTATCTTTTAGGCGTTCGAAGCCTAGGCGGTGGAGGGCGGATTCCAGCTGTGCTTCCTCTTCTGCGCGCAAGGGGCGCTGTAAGAGGACTTCTCCCAGCACCACTTTCTCGGCCGGTAGCTGCAGCTGGGCGAAGGCATGTTCTACTGCCAGGATGCAGCGTGGGCAGACCATATGTTTAATGCGAATTTTCTCCATTTTTTGCCTTTATTCGTTTTTAGTAACAGCAAAACCAAGGAAAAGATTCTTTCCTTGCGTTTCCTTTGAACTACAAAATCTTGTGCCTAATTTGGTGCCAAAACCCAAAGTTACCATGTCCATAACGCTCCCACAACTGCCCGCGACGGTTTTTAATCGAGAGGGCTTCACTGATGCTGAACTGTTACACCTCTACGAGCAGCTCCTGCTTCCCCGCCGGATAGAGGAGAAAATGCTGATTCTGCTGCGTCAGGGGAAAATTTCCAAATGGTTTAGTGGCTGGGGTCAGGAGGCGATTTCCGTAGGTGCGGTGACGGCACTTCATCCGGAGGAGTTTATTCTTCCCATGCACCGGAATCTCGGGATTTTTACGGGGCGCGGGATGCCCTTGGCGCGGCTTTTTGCTCAGTTTCAAGGGAAGGCGCTCGGCTACACGAAGGGGCGTGATCGATCCTTTCATTTCGGGGCTCCCGAACATCATATCGTCGGGATGATTTCTCACCTAGGGCCACAGCTGGCGCTGGCGGATGGTATAGCGCTGGCGGATAAGTTGCGTGAGCAGCGGGCCGTAACCTTGGTGTTTTCTGGGGATGGGGCTAGTTCGGAGGGAGACTTCCATGAGGGCCTGAATGTGGCGGCAGTATGGCAGCTACCGGTGATTTTTGTGATTGAACATAATGGCTATGGCCTGTCTACTCCTAGCGAGCAGCAGTTTGCCTTCCAGCATTTTACTGAAAAGGGCCCCGGCTATGGTATGGAGGCCGTGCGTGTCGATGGGAATGATGTGCTGGCCGTACACCGCTGCATTCGGGACCTGGCGGCTTCTATGCGGGAACATCCTCGTCCGGTGTTAGTGGAGGCTATGACCTTTCGGATGCGCGGCCACGAGGAGGCTTCAGGGACGAAATATGTGCCGAAGGAGCTGATGGAGGCCTGGTCGGCCAAAGATCCTGTTCTCGGTTATACGGCATTTTTAGAGGAGCTACAGGTGCTCGACGAGGGGAAGCGTGCCGAAATCGATCTGCGCATCAAACAAGCGATCGAGCAAGGGCTGGAAAGGGCCTTTGCGGAGCCTACTGTACAAGCCGATCCTGCCCGTGAGCTGGCGGACTGCTATGCTCCTGCTCCTGCTTCTCCCGAAGCGATTCCCGCACTGCAGGGGCCCGAGCGCCGCTTTGTGGATGCGATACGGGAAGGGCTTTGGCAGGGAATGGAACGCTTTCCTAATTTGGTGGCCATGGGCCAAGATATCGGTGCCTATGGTGGAGTTTTTAAGGTGACGGAAGGTTTTGAGGAGCGTTTTGGCGTGGAACGCGTCCGGAATACACCGCTCTGTGAGTCGGCCATCATCGGTACAGCCTTAGGGCTTTCTATAAAAGGATTTAAGGCCATGGTAGAAATGCAGTTTGCGGATTTTGTGAGTTGCGGCTTTAATCAAATCGTAAATAATCTCGCAAAAATTCACTACCGCTGGGGGCAGCATGCGGATGTGGTGGTGCGCATGCCGACAGGGGCAGGTGTAGGAGCGGGGCCCTTTCACTCGCAGTCGAATGAGGCTTGGTTTTTTCACACCCCGGGGCTGAAAATCGTGTATCCTTCTACGCCTTATGATGCGAAAGGTCTTCTCCTGGCCGCGCTGGAGGACCCGAACCCGTACTTATTTTTCGAGCATAAGGCGCTGTACCGCAGTCTAACAGGCCCTGTTCCTGAGGAGGCCTATCGACTGCCTGTCGGCCAAGCGGCCCTCGTGGCAGAAGGTGAGCAGGCGGTCATCATTACCTATGGCATGGGCGTGCACTGGGCGCTGGCCTGCCGAGAGTCGGAAGGCCTGGATGTGGCGATCGTAGATCTGCGCACCCTGCTCCCTTGGGATAAAGAAACGGTCCGGGCGCAAGTGAAGCGCTGTAACCGGGTGCTGGTTCTCCATGAAGATTGCCTGACAGGTGGGATTGGCGGGGAGATCGCTGCCTGGATCGGAGAGGCCTGTTTTCAGGATTTGGATGCCCCCGTTATGCGTTTGGGTGCCCTAGATACACCTGTTCCTTTTGCTGCGGCACTTGAAAAAAGCTTTTTGCCCGAACAGCGGCTGGCAGACAAGCTTCGGGAGTTACTGGCTTATTAGGAAGGAACGCGCAAGAGGAGTGGGGGAGAGACTGATTTCACTTCCGATTTGCTGACAGAAGGGGTAGGTAGGTTTATTTTGGCATGCATATTGTAAAAGAATTAATAAATAACTAAACCAACTATTCTTAGGAAACTGTGTTATGCAGTTTCCTTTTTTTATTATTTTCTTTTTTTACGCGGAAGAGAAAACTAAATTTGTTAGTGGAAAAGAATTATTTTCAGTCCTTCGTATCCTGTTAACCGTCTGCTGCGCCATGCATGTTGTCACTCGTTTCCTGTTGAAAAATACTACGAAAAGGGAGAAAAGCTTCCTCATTTCTGAGCGTGCCCTTCGAGGCGTTTTTTTACTGGTCTTTGGTCTATTCACAGGGGCTTTACGTCCCCTTTTGGGTCAGGATTTCCTCGTGCACATGGAGTCGCGTGTAGGTTTTGCGACGGGAGAGCTGCAGCGCGAGGCTGCGGGCCTGGTGATGCCGGAACTGAGTGTGGGTGTTTTGTACCAGCTGCCGGAACTGCCCTTGGAGCTAGGTCTGCGCATCGGCTATAGCCTGTATGGGAGCAAGTTAGAGGAGCGGAATGACCTGTTTGTGAATCAGCTGGAAGATTTGCGGCTCCGCCGCTTAAACTATACCTGGAACTATATGGGTGTTTTTCGTTTCTTTCCGCAAGTGTACGGCAAGGTGTTTCCTTTCGTCGAGGTGAATGCAGGCTTTGTACGTATTGCCTCTTCTTATGCCATTCGGGAGACGGCTTTCGACGAGCCCTTTGAGCGGCAGCGGGATTTTGGAACTTGGACGCAGGCTTTTCAGGGCGGCGGCGGGCTGATGGTTCCGTTTAAGGATCCCACTATCGGAAATATCGAGATAAAACTGCTTTATCAGAACACAGCGCGGACGGACTTTTTGCGCCGTGGCGACGTGCTTTTTATACCTGACCCAGAGGGAGAGGCCAATGGTATTTTCGATTATAACATACGCAGGAGCGCCTTGCAGCTTTTCGTGCCCACGATAGGAGTGAGTATATATTTGTAAGCCGTGGCAGATAAACGGGCTTTAGGGTTTTTGGGGGCGCTATCGCTTGGTGTTAAAAGGGGCGAGGTCGCGGGAGGGTGATCGCCTGCTCATAGACGCGGATGCGGAGCTCATCGGGCTTGTTTTCACCGAAATGGGCATCTAAAAATTGCATTTCACGATTTCCGGGAACATGGATTTCCACAGGAATGATGCCCTCCCGCAGCATGTCGAGTTCTGCTGCTGCTGCGCGGGAAAGATCGATGCTATGTGCACTTTTTCGCGGGAGACGGTCATTAATGATAACGCGAACTTGCTGGCCATTCGCAGGATTAAGCACGAGCACTTCCGTGCCAAAAGGGAGGAACTTATGTGCAGCGGTAAAGCCATACATGTCGTACACCTCACCGCTAGCCGTCTTGCGCAAATGAAATTTTTTCCCATAAAAACTGGCGGTACCTTCCTGAATTTTAAAGGCATGTGGCGGTAGCGAAGCACCCGGATCTTTTAGCGCCGCGGCAGGCCGCAAAAAGGGGCCAAAACAGAGCAGAAAAAGAAATAAAGTAAATTTTTTCATCTTCATGGCGATAGCAAGTTAAATGCCAAATTCCATAAATCAAAATGTGCGAACTTGGGATGAAACACTTAAGGATTCTTTTCTTTCTCACTGGTTATGAGTGGTTTTTCAGCAGGGTATTTGTTTTTTAGGATATTGGGCGTATATTGTGTGGAGTAAGTGGAGAATGGCCCGCCTTTTATGTGGGGCTTTCGCTTCTGAATTCGCTTACTTACGCCCTAAAATACCCCTAGAAAAACCCGGTTTCTGTTGCCCAATTAACAGTATTTAACCTATTGTATATGTTTTTCCCTTAAGCCTCTGCACATGCTGCGCATGTGCAGGGTGCTCTGGGTGTTTCCTGTAATGTTATGACAAATGAAATGAATTCCAAGCAGCAGGCAGCCCGCCCTTTGTTGTCGCCGTGCAGTTCGCTGCGCAACAAAGTGCGGTTGTATTTAATTTGCCAGTTCTGGTCGGTGAAAAGACTTTTCCGAAAGCCTCCATTAGAGGCGCAGTCACGTACAAAAGAGTTTGGCTGATGCCAAAGCGGTAGGCCATTTCCAAATATCTGCTTACTTTAGACCAAAATTTAAGGCATGATACTTCAGGAGGTGCAGACGGAGGCCGATAAAATGGCCTTTTTACAGTTGGCAGTGGACTTATACCGAGAGGAAAAAAACTGGATTCGTCCGCTGGACAAGGATATCGATGGGATTTTTAATCCCGAGGTGAATAAACTTTTTAAGCAGGGAGGGAAAGTTAAGCGCTGGCTACTCCGGCAGGAGAATCGGATCATCGGGCGCATAGCGGCCTTTGTGCATCCGAAGTGGAAGGAAAAGCAGCCCACTGGTGGTGTCGGCTTTTTCGAATGTGTACAAGATCAAAAGGCAGCGTTTTTGCTCTTCGACACAGCAAAGGAATGGCTCCAAGCGGAGGGGATGGAGGCAATGGATGGCCCTGTAAACTTCGGAGAGCGCGACAAGTGGTGGGGCTTGCTGGTGCAAGGATTCTCACCACCGAACTATAATATGCCCTGGAATTTCCCTTACTACCAGGAGTTTTTTGAAGCCTATGGCTTCCAAATCTATTTCAAGCAATATACCTATATGCGCCCTGTTCAAGGTGTGGGATTCGACCCCAAGATGGTGGATCGGGCCAATAAAATTCGTGGGAATGCTGATTTTCAGTTTCGTTATTTAAAGGGTAAGGAGCTAAAAGAAAAAGCGCCAGCTTATTTTATGGAGGTCTATAATAAGGCTTGGGCGCGGCATATGGGCAAGTCGCTGACCCTGAAAGAAACAAGCTTGATGTTCAAAAAGATGCAGCCGATTTTAGATGAGCGTCTTATCTTTTTTGGCTTTCATCGCGGAGAGCCGGTGAGCTTTTTTATTAATATCCCTGAAATCAATCAGATTTTCAAATATGTGGATGGAAAGATGGACCTGATCGGGAAGTTGAAGTTCCTCTGGAACAAGTGGATGAATCCTCCGGATAAGATGCTGGGCCTTGTGTTCGGTGTAGTGCCGGAATTCCAAGGGCAGGGGGTGGAAAGTGCCATGATTATGGCCTACGATGAGATGTCTGGTCAGGCTTCTTTTCCTTATAAGACGATTGAGATGAATTGGATAGGTGATTTTAACCCCAAAATGATGCGGGTATGTGAGCAGCTAAATGCAGAAATTTACAAGACGCATCATACCTATCGCTACCTCTTCGATCGCACGAAAGCCTTCGAACGTCACCCGATTTTCGATTAAGAAGGTTTTTCGGAGGGGATGTTGTAACTTGCGCCCTGAAACGAAATATGCGCAGTATGGCAAAGAAATATGATGTAGCTGGAATCGGAAATGCCCTCGTGGACATAGAGTTTACAGTTCAGGAGCAGTTTTTTCTAGATAACCAAGTGGAGAAGGGGATGATGACACTGGTCGATGAGGAGCGTCAAAATGCCCTCATGGAGGTGATCAATACCGAGGAAGCAAAAAAACAGTGTGGTGGCTCTGCTGCTAACACCGTGATCGCGGTGAGTCAGTTCGGTGGCCGCTCTTTTTATTCTTGTAAGGTGGCGGATGATGCCTTAGGTCGTTTTTTCGTGGAAGACATGAAGGAAAGTGGTGTGGAGCACAATCTAAACGTGCAGCAGCTGGAAAAAGGCATTACGGGCAAGTGCCTAGTGATGGTCACACCGGATGCCGAGCGCACGATGAATACGTTTTTAGGTATCACGCAGGATTACAGCGTTTCAGATGTTAGCGAAGCAGCGATAAAGGATGCGAAGTACCTGTACATGGAGGGCTACTTGGTTACCTCTCCGAATGGAAAAGCGGCCATGCTGCATGCCAAGCGTGTGGCGGAGGCTGCGGGCACAAAGGTGGCGCTTACCTTTTCAGATCCGGCCATGGTGAAGTATTTCAAGCCTGTTTTCGATGAGGTAATCGGAGCTTCTGTGGACTTGCTTTTCGCAAATGAAGAGGAAGCCATGCTGTTTACAGGGGCAGCGACCTTAAAAGAGGCTCGCGAGGAGCTAAAAAAGGTGGCCAAGCACTTTGTGATCACACAGGGAAAAAATGGCGCTACTATTTTTGATGGAGATACATTTATCGACATCGAGCCTTATGCCACCACGGCCATCGACAGTAATGGGGCTGGGGACATGTTTGCCGGCGCCTTTTTATATGGTATTACGAATGGCCATAGTTTTGCCGCCAGCGGAAAGCTGGCCTCTATGGCGAGCAGCAAAATCGTCAGTCAATTTGGCCCCCGCCTAAAATGGCATGAGGCGAAAGAAATTTTAGGGCGTTTACACCCTTAAATGTTTTGTGAAAAAGAAAAAAACCGGCTCATTCCAGAGTCGGTTTTTTTCATCCCCTTTCTTAGTATGCTCTTAAAATCCTCCCTTCTGGCCCTTTTTATCTCTTTCTTTATGCTGCTACCTTATCCCTTTCTCTCCTTTGCTAAGCGCCTTAAGTTTCGCTTGTTTGCCGTGCAGCTGCTGGGCTGCGGTGTCGTATTTTTGGCGCTGGCAGCTTGCTCTGTATCGCGTCCAGTGGCGGCTGGAGGCGGGCGGGTGCCTCCGCCTCTTGAGGTTAGCAGTACTACTGCCGCAGGTAAGGAAGAGCCGGAGGCGCTGTTTGTTTCCTTAGAGCGCCCTTTTCTGCCTGAATTTTACGCCACCTTTGCACCAGAGGTGCGGCCGGATCGTTTTTTACTCACCTACGACTGTTTTCTGATCGCCTTCGATTCCCTCAGCAGGAATGCCAAGTGGGTGCAGTATCTGCTCACGCGGGAGCGCCTCGGGGATGGTGTGGAGCGGAAAGGTAATTTCCGAATGGAGCCGCGCATTCGAGAGCTTAGCCCTCGAGACACCGATTACAGGGGGACGGGTTTTGACCGGGGGCATCTAGCCCCAGCCGCTGATATGAGCCATGCGGAGCAGTGTATGTACGAGAGTTTTTTTTTGACCAATGTCTCTCCTCAGGTGCCTGCTTTCAACAGAGGGGTTTGGAAGCGTCTGGAAGATTGGGTGCGGACGACCACTGTCGAAAAAGATTCTATTTGGGTGCTGACGGGTCCTGTTTTAGGGCTGGGGGCGGCCCGCTTAGGAGCGAGTGAACTGGTGATTCCGGAGGCTTTTTTTAAGGTGCTTTACCGGCCCGATGCGGCAGGAGGGCAGGGACTTGCCTTTATTCTCCCGAATGCAGCAGGCACTGGCGATCTGCGTCAGTTCGCCCGCCCCATTCGGGAGGTGGAGGCTCTCACAGGCTTGAATTTTTTTCCTGTTTTCAGTCCAGCTCTCTCCGCTCGTGTGGAAGAGGAGGTAGACTGGAGGTACTGGTTCGGAACTCCTTAGCGGATATGGATGGCGAGCCCGCCGCCGGGTGCTAGGTAGCGCTCTATGCGGTCTCCGCTGCGCACCGTGAGTGTTTCGATGACGTAGGCTTGTGGGTTTTTATCCCAGGAGGCATCTGCGGCATCCCGGTAAAGGGTCGCTTCGAAGGTTTTGCCCTCGGGCAAAAAGTCCAGATCTAGGACAGCCGTGCGACTATCTTCGTTTGTGATGGCGCCCACGAACCAGGCATCTTGCCCTTTGGCCTTCCGGCCAATGCTCACATACTCTCCCGGTTCTGCCTCTAAGATGTAGGTGTCCTCCCAGTCCACGGCCACGTCTCGGATAAACTGGAAGGCATCCGGGAAGCGCAAGTAGTTTTCGGGCAGGTCGGCGGCCATCTGCAAGGGGCTGTAGAGGGTGACGTAGTAGGCCAGCTGCTTCGCCAGGGTCGTCTGGACCAGTTGCTGGCTACCGGTTCCATAATACGAAAGGTCGGTTTGAAAAATGCCTGGAGTGTAGTCCATCGGGCCTCCCATGAGGCGGGTGAAAGGCAAGATCGTGGTATGGTTCGGTGCTAGTCCACCGAAGGCTTCGAATTCTGTTCCGCGGGCGGACTCCTGTGCCAGCCAGTTCGGGTAGGTGCGGTGTAGCCCGGTGGGGCGGGTGGCTTCATGGCTGTTGATCATAATTTTATAATCCGCAGCGCGGCGGGCCACGTGGATGAAGTGATTGACGGCCAGCTGCCCATCATGGTGCTCGCCACGAGGGATCAACTTGCCCACGTAGCCGGTTTTTACCGAGTTGTAGCCGTGTTTTTCCATGAAAGCGAAGGCCCTGTCCAGACGACGTTCATAGTTGCTAATGGCTCCGGAGGTTTCATGGTGCATCATGAGCTTCACTCCTTTCGATGCCGCATAGGCATTTAGGGTTTCCACATCAAAATCCGGATAGGGCGTGACGAAATCGAAGACTTCTTCTTTCCACTGGCCGAACCAGTCCTCCCAGCCGATGTTCCAACCCTCTACAAGGACGGCATCGAAGCCGTATGCTGCGGCGAAGTCCACGTGTCGGCGCACATTTTCAGCTGTGGCGCCGTGGCGGCCATTTGGTGTGAAGCTGCTAAAGTCATCGGTCAATTTCACGTTTGTAGTGTCGCTGTAGGCCCAGGTGCTTTTTCCTGCCACGAAATACTCCCACCAGATGCCGATATATTTCATCGGTTTGATCCAGGAGACATCTGCCAGCGTATGGGGCTCGTTTAGGTTTAAAATCATCCGGTTGGCGGCCAAAATCTGACGTGCATCATCTGCCACGATGAGGGTACGCCAGGGGCTTTGGGCTGGGGTCTGCAGGTAGCCTTTATTTCCGATAGCATCGGGAACCAAGTGGCTTTCCAGTCGAAAATTTTCGGCATCGAGGTTCAGCTGCATGGCGGGGTAGTCGACGAGTGCTGCCTCGTGTAGGTTGATGTAGAGCCCGTTTTCGCCTTTCAGCATGAGCGGCGTTTGGACGGCGAGCTGGCTGCGGATGGGGCTTTGGGCATGGATCGGGATGGTGGCTGCTTCCATGGCTTGGGGGATTTCTGAAAGCAGCGTGCTGCTGATGGGGTACTCATTGGTGTCATAATCTCCCGGCAGCCAAAAGGCTTTGTAGTCCTCGGCGAGGTGGAACTGACTATGTTCCTCTTGCAGGATAAAATAGGTCAGCTGCTCCTGTTTTGGGAATTCATAGCGGAAAGCCAGTCCTTCATCGAAGAGGCGAAAGCGGATGTGCAGCTGGCGGCCTGTATGTGGCTGCTCGAGTTCCACCAGAAGCTCTTGGTGGCGGTTGCGGATGCGGGCATATTCTCCCCAAACAGGCTCCCAGTAGCTGTCTTCGTTTGTAAAGGTGTGGTTTACGAGACGGAAATTAGCGAGCAGGTCTTCTTCCTCCACCAGTGCTAGTCCGAGGTGGCTAGGCTGGAGGACGGGTATGTCTTTATAATGTAGGGAGTAGCTGGGCTTCCCTTGTTTATCCAGGTAAAAGCTGGCGTGTAGGTTTTTTGTAGGCGCGCTGAAGCGCAAGGTGTCCTGTGCCCAGAGGGTAAGGGGGAAGAGGAGCAGGAAAAGGCTCCCGAGGAAGGTACTTCGCATGGTTTACGTACGGTTTGATGGATGTATAGGGCTAAATTACATGCTTTTTTGCGGACTTGGAAGCGGGTTTGCCTGTGGAGCGTAAAGCAAACGTGTGCATGAGGAAAAAAAATTTCCTTTTGAATCAGCAGCAGAATTTTGGGTGTAAACGGCAATTCTATTTTTGTTTTCGGTTTTCAGGGGGAGGGTATTTACGTGTTAATAATTCTTAAAATATAAATTACCCTTCTACAAAGACTGAATGAACTATAAAATATTGGAAAAAGTATAAAACAATAATATTCTGCTTCGGGCTAAAAAACAAAATATTATAGATATTGAGAATTTTTGTTTTCAGCTGAGGTTCCTCCATTCGAGCTAAGGTGCTGAAAAATGTATTCGACTCCCATCTAGATATTTTTTTTATGGCTTTATTTTACTTTTACCTTCTTTTTTCTATTTATAAGTCCTAATAGTGACTCATTTTTCAAAATTATATGTAGGATTTGTGTTTTGTAGTTTTCCTGGCAGGAGGTG
The DNA here is from genome assembly GCF_054166705.1 of Nitritalea sp. Lineage (NCBI taxonomy): Bacteria > Pseudomonadati > Bacteroidota > Cytophagia > Cytophagales > Cyclobacteriaceae > Nitritalea > Nitritalea sp. The sequence continues at coordinate 20,334 of NZ_JBSZCV010000018.1, read as the reverse complement.
ATCTTCTTGTGTTAATGCATGAGCATTGGGAAATCAGACCTTACGACTTACGTTTAATTAGAAGTCTAATAAAAGGATTACTGTCTCCATGAGTCATAATTTGAATAAAAGAAGAAAATACACTAAAAAGTCAATTTTTTAATTCCTTTCGATAGGATATTTTTTTAATCTAGTCATAAATAAGGCGAAATTTTATGTTTTAGCAGCTCTTATTGTGCTTAAGAATCCTTTAATAGCTTGATTTTGTGAGATAAACTTGTAGTTAGGCTGGTTTTTCATGTAGCTACATCTATTTTCACCCATTATTCTGACCGCTGGGAATAAGATACGGCCATTAAAATCAAAAGCGTAATTTTCTATGGATACAAAAATCGAAAAGTGTATGTTTGAACTATCTAAATAATCAAACTATGCGAAAATTTCTACTCCTAGGGCTTATGCTCCTATTGACCAGCGTGGTGGCGTTCGGTCAAGAACGCATAATTTCGGGTACGGTGGTTTCGGACGATGATGGGTTTCCCGTTCCCGGAGCTACGATCCTTTTAAAAGGGTCTACTCGTGGTACTGTAACGGACGCTGATGGTCGTTTCTCTATCCGTGTGAATGCGAATTCAGACGTTTTGGAGTTCTCCTTTGTGGGTTACAAGAAGCAAGAAGTAACGGTAGGGAATCAGTCGATCATCGATGTGATTTTATTATCGGAAATTACAGGTCTTAATGAGGTGATCGTAACGGGTTATCTTCCACAGACCAAGCGTGAGATTACGGGTTCTATCTCTTCTGTTCGAGGTGAGGTGATTGAGAACTTGCCTTTACAGTCTTTTGATCGCGCCCTTCAGGGTCGTGCTGCGGGTGTACTTGTTCAGAATGCAAGTGGTATCCCGGGTTCTGGCGTTCGGGTGCGTATTCGTGGTCAGGGCTCTATCAATGCGGGTAACAATCCACTCTATATCGTGGATGGTGTACAATTTAACGACGAGAACAGAGCTTCTAACGTAAGTACGAACCCTCTAGCCTCCATCAACCCGAACGATATCGAATCGATCGAGGTATTAAAGGATGCTGCAGCATCGATTTATGGTGCGCAGGCGGCTAATGGTGTGGTCATTATCACAACCAAACGAGGTAAGGCAGGTAAGACGAAGATCAACTTCAATACCTACATCGGGTCTGTAGAGCCGATTCGTCAGCTAGACATGATGAATTCACAGGAGTTTATCAATTATAGGTTACAAGCCAACAGAAACTTTTATTCACGTTTTGCAGCTACTAACCCAGCAAATACACTTGAAGGTTTAGCACGAAGAAATGCTTTAGCGGGAATAACCTCTGCAAGCTGGGCTCCGCTGGGTTTAACGAATCCTGCATTAGGCGAGCTTCCTATCGAAGATTTCAACGAATTTGTAAATGGAATTCCTACGTATGATTGGTTAGGTGAGATTTTATCCCAATCGGGTCGTATTCGTAATTACGAGTTATCGGCCTCTGGTGGTGATGAGAAGACGCGTTTCTTTATCTCAGCAGCGTATAACAAGCAGGAGGGACAAGTGCGCCAGTTTGATTTTGAGCGTGCGAATATTCGTTTCAACATTGATCATAAGTTCAATGACAAGTTAAGTTTCTCTACACAGACCAACCTTAGTACGACAGCACAGAATGCTACGGTTACGGGGGGTACGCAGTTTGAGAATCCGATGTTTGCTGGTTTAGGTATTTTACCTTTTGCTCCTATATTCCGTGAAGACGGTGAGTTTAATGAGCCGCTTCCTGGTATTCTTCAGGAGAATCCACTAAAGTCGCTTAGCATGAATGAGCGCTTTAACAGAACAAATCAGTTGAACGGTAATTTCAACATCACGTATAAAATCCGTCGTAACTTGACCTTTACTTCCTTCTATGGTTTAGACTACAGAGCGATTGAAGAAACACGTTATACGGATCCACGCTCTTTTGGTGGTCGTAACGTGCAAGGGTCTGCTTTTGCTCAGTACCAGAACAACATCAACTGGATTACGACGCAGAAGTTAAATTACAACTTGAAGATTGATGATAATCATCGAATAGATGTTTTACTTGGCGTGGAATATAGAGAGGAATCTCGCGAAGGATTCTCTGCGAGTGCTCAAGGTTTCCCGACCCCTTCTTTCCGTACGATCCAGTCAGCTGCTGAGCCAACAGGTGCAGGAGGTTTCTTTACGATTTGGAAAAATGCGGGTGCATTTACGAACTTGAAGTACAACTTCCGTAATAAGTTGACTGTAAACGGTACACTACGTTATGATGGATCTTCTCGTTTTGGAGTCGATAACCGTTGGGGTTTGTTCCCATCTATCGGAGCAGCATATGTACTTAGCGAAGAAGGTTTCTTGAAAGACTCTCGAATCTTGGAAGATCTTAAGGTACGCGCCAGTATCGGTACTGCGGGTAACAACCGTATTGACAACTTCGCTTCTCGAGCACTTATTTCTTCTGCGGGAGCTTCTAACTACTTAAATATTCCTGGTTTAACAGTGAGTGGATTAGGAAACAATTTCCTTTCTTGGGAGACGCAGACGACAATTAACTTCGGTGTAGATTATGCGGTACTTCAGGGTCGTATCACAGGTAGTGTGGACGTCTACAGAAGACGTTCTACGGACATGCTCTTAAGTCGTAATTTGCCAAACACTTCTGGCTACGGTTCTATAAACGAAAATGTAGGATCTTTAGACAACAGAGGGATTGAAATTGCGATCGATGGAGCGGTAATCAATACAGGTACCTTCCGTTGGAATACTAATTTCAACATTGCTTTCCAAGATCAGGAGTTATTAAGTCTTTTCGAAGGACAAACTAATGATGGGGCGTCTCGACAAGTCGGTCAACCGCTTAACCTATGGGTTGCTGCTCGCTGGGCGGGTGTGAATCCTGCTACAGGTCGTCCGATGTATTATGATAGAAATGGTGAGATCACGTATCAGCCTACTTCAGGTTCTACCTTAGGAGATGATATGGATGATCGTGTGATCTTAGGGAATTCTAACTCTGATTTCTTCGGAGGCTGGTTGAACACCTTTACGTACAAAAACTGGACTTTCGATTTCATGTTCCAGTACGATTATGGAAAATTGGGTACAGACGGTACAGGATCTTTCTCTTACAATCCTTACGAGATGCGTTTAAATCTGTACAATAGACTGAATGACATCACGTGGAGCAATCCTGGAGACATTGTCTCGATGCCAAGACCGAATACGCAGGCTGAACTAGGGGCTATCGGTGTAGGTACAGGAAGAACTTTACAGGATCTATCTTATATCCGTTTAAAGCAGGTTTCTTTAGCTTATATGGTTCCTCAGCAGTATTTGCAGCGCATCGGTGTGAGCACCATGAAGTTCTATGCACAGGGTATCAATTTGTGGACATTAGATCGTTTTACTGGTCTTGATGTAGAATTTACAGGTGGAACTTCTACAGGTATTTTCCCTCCTGCTAAGAATTATACGATCGGTGTACAATTTGGATTTTAATAGACAACACAATGAAACGAATATATAAATCATTACTAGCGGCATCTGTAATCGCTTCCACGGTTGCTTGTTCTGATCTTTTGGATACGGAGCCGAGACAATCTATCTCAGTGGATGTCGCACTTTCTTCTCCTGATGTTTTGGAGCCTCTGCTTATCGATGTTTACGGAAGCTATAGAGGTTCTGGCCGAATGGGTTCTAATCTATTAGTTTTGCCAGAGGTAATGGCAGATAACTTTACTAGAAATCAAAATAGAGGAACTTTCGCCGCGCAATATGAGAACCGCTTTCGGGCGCATATGGGTGTATGGGCAAACTATAGTTCCATGCTTCACTTAAATATCGTGATTGAAGGTCGTGAGGCCTTACCGGATCAAATTGTAGGAGAAGCTTTTGCCTTCAGAGCCTTGCATTACCTGCACTTGAACGCGATTTATGCCTACTTCCCTACTGCTATCGTGGAAGGTAGAGATTTTGGTGGTGTTCCATTAGTTAGAGAGGCTATTTTATCTATTGAAGATGTGACTTTCCCTCCACGTGCTCCCATCAATGACGTGTATGACGCTATTTTCGATGATGTGGATGAAGCTATTTCTTTAATGAATAATAGCGGAACGCGTGCAAGAATTACGCAGGCTGGTGCACAGGCCATCGGTGCTCGTGCAGCACTTTATGCAGGTCGCTGGGAAAAAGCGATTGAATATGCCGAAGCTGCCATTGCATCAGGTATAGGTCAACTTTCTACGCGTGCTTCTTACGTAGATGACTGGTATGAGCCGGTGCATCGTGAGGCGATTTGGTACTTTGAGTTCCAAACGCAAGAAAACCAAGGGCCGAATACCTCTCCAATGTCCATCTATGTGAGTTCAGGAACGCGTAATGTACCAGATTATATCGGTAATGGTGATTTTACACCAGCACAGCAAGTTATTGACCTATTAGAACCAACGGATGTTCGAGCAGGTCTTTTTATTCCAGTCGACATAGCTCAGCGTCCTAATCCAATCGGAACTATTGAGTTACATAAGTATAATGGCAATACAGGTGATCCGAATCGTGATAATATCACTGTCTTTCGTGTATCTGAAATGTACTTAATTTTGGCGGAAGCCTATGCGCAGCTAGGAAATACAGCTATGGCCCATCAAAACTTAAATATTTTGAAGAAACGTAGCCTTGGGCCTGAATATGAGGCAACAGCAACAGGTCAGGATTTAATCATGGAGATCTTGACAGAAAGACGTCTGGAGTTGATTGGTGAGGGGCATCGCTTCTTTGACCTGAAGCGCTATGGTATGGACATTGATAAATCAGCAGTAGATCTTATCGGTGAAGTCATTTCTTTCACAGATGAGCGCATTCTGGCTCCGCTTCCGACAGGGGATCTGGAGATCAATCCTAATCTTGTTCAAAACTTTGGCTATTAATATCTTTTACTTATGAAAGCAAAAATTTTAAGTTTCTTCTTCCTGCTGAGCCTTGGTTTCTTTTCCGGATGTATCGAGGATGTAGAGCAGACGCGCGTTTTCAGAGATCAGGCGCAGATCGAATTTGATGCGGTGGCTACTAACCCGAACATCGTACGGACCGTAACGCAGGGTGCAGGTGTTCGCTCTGAGCAGGTAAACCTTATCGCTCCACACTTTCAAGTAGACCAGACGCTTACCTTCCGTGTGGCTACTGAAGGTACTACGGCGACCGAAGGTGTTCATTATCGATTAGTGGATGGGGGTTCTTTTGTAATCCCCGCGGGTGAAAGCTTTGGTACTGCAGCTATCGAAATACTTCCTGTTCAAAATCAAGGTGCACAAGTATCTGTAATACTTGAGCTTGTCGGAAATGAGCAGGTGCGTGCAGCTGCTAACTACAGACTGCTTCGCTTTAACATCAATCCATAAGCACATTAGTTTAACTTTCTTCATACTGATTAAAAAAGGCTCCGGTAGTAACCGGAGTTTTTTTTTGCCCTCAGGTTTTTTATCTTGCTGCATGATCGATCAGTTAGAGGAATGGCTGCCCAAAGCCCTTCGGTATGATATCTACAGCACCGTGGCGATCTTGCTCGCGGTATGGCTACTTAAAAAAGTAGCTTATACTGTGCTGGAACGGAATGTGAAGGAGGTAGAAATGCGTAAAGTGTTTCACTACAAAAAAACGATTCAGTATACCTTCGCTATCATCGCTCTCCTGCTGATTGGAAATATTTGGATTACCAACTTCCAATCCATCACCACCTTCCTCGGGCTACTGTCCGCAGGTATTGCCATCGCACTGAAAGATATTTTTGTCAACTTAGCGGGCTGGCTGTTCATCTACTGGAAAAAGCCTTTCGATGTGGGGGATCGTATCCAGGTCGGGAATATAAAAGGTGATGTGGTCGATCTACGCTTGTTTCAGTTTAGCCTGCTGGAGGTAGGGAACTGGGTAGATGCGGATCAAGCGACAGGACGTATCGTCCATGTGCCAAATGCGAAGGTTTTTATGGAAGCACAGGCCAATTATTCCCAGGGTTTTAACTACATCTGGCATGAACAGCATGTGATGCTAAGCCTAGACAGTAACTTCAAAAAAGCCAAGCAACTGCTTCTCGATATCTTACATGCTACCTGCAAGGCGGAATTTAAGCAAATTGAAGCGGCTTTACATCGCGCGCACAAAGATCAGTTGATCAGTTTTGGACATTTTACCCCTATCGTCTATTTGTCGATACAGGAGCGCGGTATTCGCCTCACCATGCGTTATCTCTGCGATCCGCGAAAAAGACGAGGTTTCGAGGACCGTATTTCTGAGCAGGTGCTGGAAACACTACGGCAGCATGCAGACCTGCGCATCGTGTACCCAATCAGCACGGTGCAGGTAGAACAAAAAATGCCACCAGCCGCAAACGCAACTGGTGGCTAAAGATTGGTTGTTTTCTGCATGCGAGCTTTCCACCTATGTCGTATAGACGGAATTAAACATGACGTAATCTGTCGTCAAGTCTGTCCCCCAGCCGACGGCCTCTTCTTTTCCAGTGTTTAGCTCTAGATGTACGATGATATTGGATTCGCGAAGCAGCTTTTTCACATAGTTTTTGTCAAAGGCGAGAGGCTGGCCTCTTTCTAAGACCTGCACCATGTGCTCCTTGTCTCCTATGGCTAGGTTCACCTTTTTATAATTGAAGTGAATTCCTGCATTTCCGCAGGCCGCAATGATACGCCCCCAGTTGGGATCTCTTCCGAACATGGCGGTCTTCACCAAGGTGGAATCGGAAATACTTCGTATCAGCTTGCGGGCATTTTCTTCAGAACGAGCTTTACTTACCCGATATTCCACAAATTTCGAGGCCCCCTCACCATCCGAGACAATGAGTTTCGCGAGATTGGTGAGCATGTGGAGTAGTTGCTCCCGGAACAGTAGGTAGCGTGGATCTTCCATGCTGGTAATGGACTCATTTCCCGCCTGGCCATTGGCCAATACGGCTACCATATCATTTGTGGAAGTGTCACCATCTACGGTAATCATATTAAAGGTTCGGTCTACACAGTAACGAACGGCCTCCTGTAAGAGCTCTCCTTCGATGGCAGCATCTGTTGCCACGAAAGCCAGCATGGTTGCCATATTCGGATGGATCATGCCGGAGCCTTTGGCCACGCCACCCATGCTGACTATTTTATCGTCCAGTGTGAACTCGCTGTAATCTTCTTTCGCAAAGGTATCGGTGGTCAGGATGGCATTGGCGACGAAAGAGCCTGCTTTTGTGTCTTTACTCAGTTTATGCACGTTTTCTCGGATGCCGTTCACCACGTCATCGGTGGGGAAGGGTTCTCCTATGAGGCCCGTGGAGGCGACGATAACCTCTTCCTTAGGAACTTTTAAAAGCTCTGCAGTTACGTTTACCATGGCCTCTGCCCCCAGACGCCCCTGTTCTCCGGTGCAGGCATTCGCATTTCCCGCATTGCAGACGATCACACGGGCGCGCTGCCTCATTTTTACATGGGCCTCGCTGATTTCAACCGGTTCTGCACGGACTTTATTTTGGGTAAAAACAGCGCCGACACTGGCCGGGTACTCGGAATAAATGATAGCGAGGTCTCGTCGCATGGATTTGACACCCGTGTGGGCACCCCAACATTTAAATCCTTTAATATGGGCTATATTTTTAATCATTTCGTTTTATTCTTAAGGTTTCAAGGGGAGCTGCTCCAGACCGAGCGTTTCAGGCAGTCCAAGCATCAGATTCATGTTATGGAGGGCTTGACTGGCGGCTCCTTTGAGTAGGTTGTCGATGGCGCAGGTCATGATGATGCGCCCTGTTCTGGCGTCGAAAAAGGGGTGTAGCGCAGCAAAGTGGCTGCCGCGTACGGTTTTTATCCCCGGGCTTTCCGGGACGACGTGGACGAACGGTTTATCTGCATAAAAGCCTTCTATGGCCTTCTGCAGAGTGTTTGCGTCTATGCCTGCTTTGGCTTTGGCGTAAGCTGTCACCAAAATTCCCCGGTCCAGTGGAAGCAGATGAGGGGTGAACTGTACCTGGAGGGGAATGTTTTCGCGCTGCCTGCCGAGCTGTTCTTCGATTTCGATGGTGTGGCGGTGAACGCCCAAGCCATAAGCCTTAAAATTTTCATTTACCTCTGAAAAGTGTGTGCCGGCACTGGCTTTCACCCCCGCTCCCGTAAGGCCCGACTTGGCATCGATGATGATGGAGTCCAGCTCGATGAGGTCCTTTTGCACCAGCGGTGCTAAGCTCAAAAGGGAGGCTGTGGGGTAGCAGCCGGGATTAGCAACTAGGTTCGCCTGCCGTATCGCAGGGGCATAGAGTTCAGGTAGGCCATAAACCGCCTTTCCGAAGCCTTCGGGGTAGCGATGTGTTTCCCCGTACCACTCGGTGTAGACCTCCGGACTGGAGAGTCGGAAATCCCCGCTGAAATCGATGATTTTAGCGCCTAGGTCATGCCAGCGTGCCACATAGTCCATGCTCACACGGTGAGGGAGGGCCAGAAAGAGGACATCTGCTCCCAAGTCGGGTACCTCTTCGGCAGAGATAAGGGGTAGGTCGATGCTGCCCAGAAACTGAGGATGAAGCGTGGAAAAGGGTTTGCCTGTATGGCTTTCGGAGGTGATGCCCACGAGCTCCACCTGAGGGTGTTGGTGCAGTAGGCGCGCCATTTCGGAGCCTGTAAACCCGGATGCTCCCACGATCGCGGCCTTAATTTTATTTGGAGTCATGCTGTAAAGCTTGTTGAGAAGAAAGTTGAAGCGTTTGGAGGACTTTGCGCAGGCGCAAGCTGAAGCGGAAAATTTCCTCCTCCGAAATAGTCAAGGGAGGCACAAGGCGTAGCACATTCCCGGCGGTGGCATTGGCGACCACACGCTCCTTGAGCAGGGCACGCATGATGGGAAGGGTCTCTTGCTTGAAGACAATGCCGAGCATGAGGCCCTTGCCGCGAATTTCCTCGATTTCGGGAAAGTCGGCTTGTATGTTTTTTATTTCCTCGCGTAGCAGCTGGCCCATTTCCTGGGTGTGTGCGAGCAATTTTTCCTCTTGGATCACCTGGAGCGTGGCCAAGGCAGTGGCGGTGGCTAGGGGGTTTCCTCCGAAGGTGGTTCCATGGTCGCCAAACTGCACGGCAGCGGCTACCTTATCATTGGTTAAAAATGCGCCGATGGGGATGCCTCCTCCGAGCCCTTTTGCCAAGGTCATCATGTCGGGCTGGACCTCATAATAGTCCTTTGCGAACCAGTGGCCGGTACGTCCGATACCACACTGAATTTCATCGAAAATAAGGACGATGTCCTGTTCGTCACAGAGCTTGCGTAGTTTTTTTAGGAAGTGGGGACAAACAGGGCGCACGCCCCCCTCTCCCTGGATGGGTTCCACGAGGACGGCGGCAGTTTCTTGCGAAACAGCTGAGGCTACTGCCTCAAAGTCGCTGAAGGGTACCTGCCGGAATCCTCCGGGGATGGGGGCAAAGCCTTCTTGGTATTTTTTTTGTCCACTGGCAATGGTGGCCAGGGTCCTGCCATGGAAAGCCCCTTCGAAGGAGATGATTTCTCCACCACGGCCTTTGGCATGTGCATAGCGGCGTGCGATTTTCACGGCACCTTCGACAGACTCTGCTCCACTGTTTGTGAAAAAGACCCGCTCCAGCCCGGAGAGGTGGGTGAGTAATTTACTGAGGGCCACCTGTGGCGGCGAAACGAAAAAATTACTGATATGCATGAGCTCGGCTGCCTGCTCTTGAAGGGCTTTCACCACTTTCGGATGGCAGTGTCCGACATTCGTTACCGCAATACCAGCCAGCATGTCGAGATATTCCCGACCTTCCGCATCCCAAAGCCGCGCACCTCGCCCCTTTACGAAGGTGATGGGGATTCGGTTAAAAGTGCGCAGGTGATGCTGCTGATCGATGTGGTGATAGTCTATGTTTTTCATTTTTTATGCATGTTTAGGGGTGTAAATGTGTCCCGACAATACGCTTTTCTATAAAGTATTGACGGAATTGTTCGGGTTTCGTTCCATTTAAGAGGAGTGCGCCACCTAAACCTTGCGCGATAGCGCGGGCGCAGGCCTGCATCTTCGGGATCATCCCACCGCTGATCGCCTCCCCATAGAGTTCTTCTAGCTCCGATAAGGGAAGGTCATGGATGAGGCTTGCTGGATCCGGAAAATTCCGATAGAGGCCATCCACATCGCTAAGCAGGAGAAACAGATCCGCTTTTACGGCGCCGGCTAAAGCAGCAGCGAAGTCGTCGCCATTTACATTATAAGCCCCGATTTTATCTGATGCGCTGGCGATGCAGGCGATGATAGGGGTGAAGCCTTTTTCCAGTAAGGAGTCGATAAGCTGGGTGTCGGTCGCTGTGATTTCACCGACTTCTCCCAGATCGAGGGCGCTGCTTTCTTGGTTATCGCCTGGCGGCAAAAGTTTTCGCTTAGCCTGGACCATGCCTGCATCCAGGCCCGAGAGCCCCACTGCCTGCAATCCTGCGGCTTGAAAAACAGCCACTAAGTTGGCATTGACTTCACCGATCAGGGTGCGTGTAATAACCTGCAAGGCCTCCTGGCTGGTGTAGCGCTGGCCTTGAATAAAATGAGAGGGGATGTTCGCCTGTTGAAGCGCTGCCTGAATAAACGGGCCTCCGCCGTGAGCGATTATCGGCGCATAGCCCGCTGCGCGCAGCCCTGCCACTTCCTGTGCGATAGCTGCTTGTAAGCTGGGCGTCGTCATCGCGTTCCCACCGTACTTGATGAGAACTTTTTTCAATTTCATGACAAATATAGTTTTTTGGAGAAAAAGAGCTCATGCTCTAATTAATGTGCAAAAACTGAAAGCAAGATCTATTCCAAATCAGAATATTCGGTGGTTTTGTCATTTTTAATGTCATGAAAAATTAGAAAAATTTTATAAAATAGTAAAAAATAAACAAAAAGCCTGTCGCGCGTAAACGGACAGGCTCTTGGCTGGTATGGCGCCGATTTTTATCGACTACCGCGTATACATGATTTCACTCGTTTGGACAGCGTTTTATCGCTCGCCTCTTGTATTTACACGATTAACAGGGTTACGTTCGGCTCTATTCGCCAGATCCCAAGCTGTGTAGAAAATCATCTGAGCCCGTGTGGTCATAAGCGGAAATTCAATCTTATCCACCGTATCAGCAGGAGTATGATAGTCGGGGTGCACGCCGTTAAAGAAAAACACCGAAGGGATATTATACTTCGCTAAGTTATAATGGTCAGAGCGGAAGTAGAAGCGGTTCGGATCGTCCGGTGCGTCGTAGCGATAATCCAGATTTAAGCCTGTATAGGTGATGTTATTGTAATCGATGATCATTTTTAAGTGGGTAGAAAGCACTTCAGATCCGATGACATAGAGGTAGTTCTGGTCTTCCTCTTTTTCATAGTTGGTGTCAATACGGCCGATCATATCGATGTTTAAATTGTTTACCGTATTTTCTAAGGGGAAGATTGGGTTTTCGGCATAGTACTGTGAGCCGAGAAGCCCGATTTCTTCTGCTGTCCAAAGGGCGAAGAGCACGCTGCGACGCGGCTTGATGCCATCTTTAGCGGCTAGCGCAAAGGCTTCGGCCATTTCCATCACGGCTACAGTTCCGGAGCCATTGTCATCAGCGCCATAGTTGATGCTGCCGTCCGTATTAAAGCCGGTATGGTCATAATGGGCGGAGATGATGAGTACTTCTTCTGGTTTTTCGGAACCTTCGATAAAGCCGAGCACATTTTCTGTCGGGAAGTACTCCACGTTTTTCGTTACTTTAAAGCTTGCTTTTAGTGGCTTTATACCTTCGGGGTTTGTGGCGGCGGCCTTAAGACCTGCTTCGTCTAGGCCGAACAGGCTGGCCATCTGGCCAGTGCTGGTCAAGAAAATGGGTTCATTTACACCTTTTTTCTCGAATCCCATGCGTCCTCTTTGGCTCATAGAAGCGTAGCGGCTCGCGAGGCGATCGAAGCTTTCTTGCCCTTCCATGGTTACGATGAGCACACCCTTTGCGCCAGCGTCCATAACGGATCTTACCACATTCTGTGCGCGTGCGCCGATAGCGTAGACGGCAGCGATCTTGCCTTTCACGTCTACTTGGCGGAGGTTCGCCTCGGTAGCTTCTCCCAAGAAGACAATATCAGCCTTTTCTGAGCTCGTTTTTTCTACGTCCCCGATGAAGATAAAATCCTTGTTATAAGCCATGTTCGTACGGCCTATTTTTAGGTCCACTTTCGGGTAGTTAACACGTGCCAAGTCAAACTCCTGGTAGTAGGAGCCATTCACGGGGCCTGCTATGCCGAGGTCGCTAAAAAAGTCGCGAATGTAGGCTGCAGCCAGCTTTTGCCCTTTTTCTCCCGTGTTTCGGCCTTCGAACTCTTCTCCAGCCATGATGGTGAGGTGGCGACGGAGATCGTCTTCGGTAATGGTGTTCCCATATTTCAGGGTGGTGGCATCTTGGGCGCTAACCATCCAGCTTAAGCCGATGCTTAGCATTCCAGCAAGGAAAAACCTAACTTTCATAATATGTTTTTTGATTTCTTAGCGGGTAAAACTATACAAAGTTTTGATAAGATTAAAACCGTTTATCAACTTCCTCATTCCTTCATGGGAATTCTTAACAAATCCAGTGTGTTATCGCTTTATAATGCATACATTTGTGCACCTGAAAAAGGTGTTCAGAATAACCCAATTATATAGATCCTTAGCGAATTTATGAACATTAATCTGCATCCATCTGTAACGTTTGAGCAGCGTCATAATGGACCCACCGAGCAGGAGGTAACCGTGATGTTGGAAAAATTAGGAGTGGCGTCTCTCGAGCAACTTATCGCCGAGACGATACCTGCTTCTATCCGTAATGAAGGCCCTATGCGGCTGCCGGCGCCCCTCTCCGAGGCGGACTTCCTGAAGCAGTTCAAGGCACTAGCCTCCAAAAATAAAGTCTTCAATTCTTTTATCGGCATGGGCTATTACGATACGCTGGTGCCTGGGGTGATTTTACGGAATATTTTAGAAAATCCGGGTTGGTATACGGCCTACACACCCTACCAAGCGGAAATCGCTCAGGGAAGGTTAGAGGCGCTGATCAACTATCAAACGCTGGTGATGGAGCTGACAGGGATGGAGATCGCGAATGCTTCTCTTCTGGATGAGGGGACAGCGGCGGCGGAGGCCATGACCATGTTACATGCTTCTCGTCCGCGCCAAAAAAAGCAGGCAAATAAGTTTTTTGTTGATGCGGCGACATTTCCACAGACCCGCGATGTGCTTTTAACCCGTGCGGTACCGGTGGGAATCGAGTTGGTGGTGGCACCTTTAGCTGAGTTGGATCTTACAGATTCGGATTATTTCGGGATCTTCGTGCAGTATCCGAATGCTGCGGGAGAGGTGATCGATTATGCGGCACTTTTTGCAGCAGCGAAGGAGCAGGGGGTTCTCGTGGCCTGTGCTACCGACCTGCTAAGCTTAACCTTACTCACCCCTCCGGGTGAAATGGGAGCAGAAGTGGTAGTAGGTACTTCCCAGCGTCTCGGTGTGCCGATGGGCTTTGGAGGACCTCATGCAGCATTTTTCGCTACGAAAGAGGCTTATAAGCGGCAGGTACCTGGGCGAATCATCGGGGTGTCTATCGACAAAGATGGAAATAAGGCTTACCGCATGGCGCTGCAGACACGTGAGCAGCATATCAAAAGAGAAAAAGCGACGTCTAACATTTGCACCGCACAGGTGCTTCTAGCCGTCATGTCCAGTATGTATGCGGTATACCACGGTCCGAAAGGGCTGCAGGCGATGGCCGCGCGTATCCATGGGCTGGCCAAGGTTACGGAAGCGGCGCTGGAGCAGCTGGGCTTCGAGCAGTTGAATGAGACCTATTTCGATACCTTACGCATCAATTTATGCGGTAGTGCTTTAGAGCGTTTACGAGCTTTGGCACTGAATGCGGAGCTCAACTTCCGCTATGAGAAGGATGCGGTGTTGCTCTCTTTCGATGAGGCGAAAGGGCTGCATGATGTACAGCAGGTGGTCGAGGTATTCGCCAAGTTGATGGGCGTAGCTGCGCCTGATTTATCTGCTTTCACGAAGGATCTACAGGTGGTGCTGCCGGACGGCTTAAAGCGTACCACGGAATATTTAACGCATCCCGTATTTAATAGCTATCATAGCGAGCATGAGATGCTGCGCTATATCAAGCGCCTGGAGGCAAAAGACCTATCTCTGGTGCATAGCATGATTTCCTTGGGCTCGTGTACGATGAAGTTGAACGCGACCACTGAAATGATTCCTGTGACCTGGCCTGAGTTCGGTCAGCTGCATCCTTATGCTCCTCAGGAGCAAACGGGGGGCTATCAGGAGTTGTTCCAGAATTTGCGCAACTGGCTAACCGAAATTACAGGTTTTGCGGATACTTCGCTTCAGCCAAATTCAGGTGCGCAGGGAGAATATGCAGGACTTATGGTGATTCGTGCGTATCACCTCAGCAGAGGGGATGCCCATCGAAACATTGCGTTGATTCCAACTTCCGCCCATGGAACGAATCCCGCTTCCGCGGTGATGGCGGGCATGAAGGTGGTGCTGGTCGCATGTGATGAGCGCGGTAATATCGACGTGGCTGACCTGAAGGCGAAGGCCGAGGCGCATTCCGAAAATTTAGCGGCGCTGATGGTGACCTATCCTTCTACCCATGGCGTTTTCGAAGAGGCGATTCAGGAGATTTGTGCTACTATCCATGCGCATGGTGGACAGGTGTATATGGATGGTGCCAACATGAATGCACAGGTAGGGCTTACCAGCCCAGGGCGAATTGGTGCGGATGTGTGTCACTTGAATCTCCATAAAACCTTCTGTATCCCACATGGTGGAGGGGGTCCTGGCATGGGCCCTATTTGCGTAGCTGCTCATCTGGCTCCTTTCTTGCCAGGGAATCCGCTGGTAAAAACGGGGGGCGAGCAGGCCATTACATCGATTTCCGCCGCGCCTTTTGGTAGCGCCAGCATTTTACCGATATCCTATGCCTACATCGCGATGATGGGGGATGCGGGCTTAACGCGCGCGACTGAACTAGCGATTTTAAATGCTAATTATATCAAGTACCGCTTGGAGGCTGACTTCCCGATTTTATACACGGGAGCGAATGGCCGTGCGGCACATGAGATGATCGTAGACTGCCGCGGATTTAAAGAAGTAGGTATCGAAGTGGAGGATATCGCGAAGCGCTTGATGGACTACGGTTTCCACGCGCCGACGGTGTCTTTCCCGGTAGCGGGTACGCTGATGATCGAGCCTACGGAGTCAGAGACGCTGGCTGAGCTGGATCGCTTCTGTGACGCCATGCTGGCTATTCGCGAGGAAATTCGTGAGATCGAGCGTGGTGAAGCAGATCGGGAGTTGAATGTCCTCAAGCAGGCGCCGCATACTGCACGCTTGGTACTGGCGAGCGACTGGTCGATGCCGTACTCTCGTGAGAAGGCAGCTTTCCCGCTTCCGTATGTAGCGGCGAATAAGTTTTGGCCGACCGTACGTCGTATCGACTCGGCTTATGGTGACCGTAACTTGATGTGCAGCTGTATTCCTGTAAGTGAGTATGCGGAGGGAGATTTAGCGGAAGCGTAAGGGCTGCTGCTGGGTGTAGAGGTTTTTTGCTTTGCGCCGAAGGCGCAAAGCCCCATGTTTATCCGTTACGAATAAAAAAAACGAATTATATGAAACGCGCTCCACTAGTCATAGGGGGTGCGTTTTATTTTATAAACAACATAATGGGCTGGGGGGCATGTTTGTCATCTTTGACCTATCCACTAATGTAAATAGCCTTGTTTTCTTATGGGGTAATTAGGAATTTTATGTGCTAATGAAAACTACTTGATGACTTACTTCATTCGATTACTATTTCTTTTTTTGCTTTTGGCATGGTTTCCTTTATCTGCTCAGGAGGTTCTTTTACGTGGTAAAGTGTTCGATGCCACCACGGAGGAGGCTTTACCGTTCGCCTCGGTCAGGCTGCTTTCCGCCATGGATAGTATGCTGGTGAAAGGGGTTACTACAGAGTTAGATGGCAGCTTTCAGTTCCGTAGTATTCCGGGAAGTTATGTGTTATCGATAGGCTTTATCGGCTACGAAGCTCATGAAAGGACTTTAGAGGTTGGGAGTCGCGAGCGTAGGCTAGGTTCTATTCAGTTACAGCCGATCACAGAAAACCTCGACGAGGTCGTCGTTCGTGGCGTTACTTCGGGTTTTTCTAGTGATATCGATAAGCGGGTATATCAGGTGGAAAATAGTGTTCTAGCCGAAGGAGCGAATGCTTCTGAGCTTCTGAATACGCTGCCTTCTGTGCAGGTGGACGAAAATGGTGGGATTTCCATGCGTGGATCGGGAAATATTCTTATATATATTAATGGGCGACCTACTAATATGAGCTCCGAGGAAACAGAAAATATTTTAGCCCAATTTCCGGCCAATAGTATTAAAGATGTGGAGCTGATCACCAATCCATCCGCTCGCTACGATGCACAAGGGGTTGGGGGTATCATTAACATCGTGCTGAAGAAAGATGCACGTCTTGGGCTTAATGGTCAGGCGAATGCTTCTATCGGCACACGAGATAAGTATCAGGCTGGATTTAATTTAAATTATGGCTATGAACGTTTCCTGTTTAACTTATCGTATACGATGCAGCAGCGGGAAATTTTTGAGTTGAGTGAGAGTCTTCGATTCACTCCTGGCGGGCGTGTTTCGCCTTTTTTAGATCAAGATTTTGATACTCGAAATCGTAATACGAATCATTTAGTCAACTTTACATTGGATTATCAGCTGGGGGAAGCCGCTACACTATCCGCCTTTAGCCGATTTAGTAGAAATGCGCGTGATCGTAGTCGTATTTACGAACAGCGCCATCAAAATATGGAACGTCTGCAGGATAGTCTCTTCGTACGGACCTTGACAGAGGATCAGTTTGCTGATAATATAGAGTTGGGCAGCAGCCTTGACTGGCAGATCGATTCGCTCGGCCAAAAGCTGTTCGCTTCTATGAGTTTTGCGCATACGCGCCAGGAACGTATCGAATGGTTTGATCAGCGTTTTTTCAATCCCTTCGATGTAGAGGATCCTAGCCGACTTCAGGATCAGATTTATGAGCGGCCGATTCGCTCGAATTTATGGATTTCTCAGTTGGATTACACACGCCCACTCCCAGGGGATGGCAGGTTAGAGGCTGGACTGAAAGGCACTTTTAGTTTTTTTCGGCCCAGTCAGCGTTTCGAGCAGCTCGATTTAACCACGGGCAGTTTTGTGGTTAATGATACCATTACGAACACTTTTGATTTCGATGAATGGGTCATCGGAGCCTATTCTAGTTATCAGCGTGCATGGGGGGATTTCTCCTATCAAGTAGGGCTGCGCCTCGAGCAAACGTTTACACGTGGAGAGGAAGGTGTTTCTGGAAAGCGTTACACCCAAGAATACCTGAGCTGGTTTCCAAGTGCGTATCTGCGCTACACATTAGGGGAGGAAAACGCATTGTTACTGAATTATAGTCGCCGTATCAACCGACCTTCTTGGAGTCAGTTTGCTCCATTTTATAATGCACAAGATCTGTTAAATACACGCCTAGGAAACCCTGAGTTATTGCCCGAGTTCACAGATAGTTATGAGTTGGGCTTCGAAAAAGGTTGGGAGCGCTGGCTGCTAAGCAGTACCTTGTATCATCGCAGGACACAGCAGGCCATGACGCGTGTCTTTGGGCTGTTAGAAAATAATGGCGTAGTACAGCTACAGGAAAATGCGGCTTTCCAGCAAGATACGGGACTTGAGCTCATTAACCAGGTGCAGCCGCTAGCTGTGCTAGATATGACCCTTACGGGTAATTTTTTCTACACTCGGCTCGATGGGACGAATATTCAAGAGGAGTTGGAAAATAGTGCGTTCACTTGGAGTGTGAATCTGCTGGGGAACTGGGGCATTCCCCGTGTGGGAACGCTACAGTTTATGGCAGACTATCGTGGACCGGTGGTGCTCCCTCAGGGACGAGTAGACCCTATCTGGGGGATCAATCTAGGTATCCGCCGAGAGGTGTTAAAGGGAAAGGGTACGATTAGCCTTAATGTGACGGATATACTAAACACACGTATTTATCGTGTAGTAACCGAGGATGTACGCTTTTCACAGACGCGCCTATTTAATATGGAGACGCGAATCGGCACACTGGCCTTCACCTATCGTTTCGGGGGCTTTAAAAGTAAAGAAGAGAAGCTTAGCCCGACCCGCTACTCGGATGATCCTTTTTAATGTGTGACATTTCTTTTGGCCGGAGGCCAAAGGGACTTTTGCCCAAAGCGGCAGGTCAGAAAGGAGGAATAAAGAATTGTTCTGAAAAACTGCTTACTAATCGCAATCGGTTTAGATTTTTTGTTAGGGGCTATTTCAGCATCTGCGACGGCGTAGATCAGTTTTTCCTGTGGTGAGCTGGCTTTTTTTCTTGTTCTTTCCCTTAAAATATCAAGTTGGTTTTTTAACTCAATTATCTTTTGACCTTGTTTGCTCAATAATTCACTGTTAATGGCATAACCCTGCACTAAATAATCTTTCAATCTTTGGGTTGCCCATTGGATATAACGGTCCTCAGCTTGGAGACGGCGGGCTTTCGGAGCCGTTCCCTTCCAGCCTACTCCAAACTTCTTCAAGGTACTAAACTTTCAATTTACTCTGAACTGCCCGTTGTATCCAAAGGTGATGTTAGCGAAAGTTTTTCTTATCTGGAAACCCAGTTTTCTAACCTAATGCCTGAGATTCTTTGAAACTCTTTCAAGTTTTCTGTCACCATTATTAGGTCTTTTTCTATTGCTGTGCATCCAATCAACAGGTCAAAATCACTGATCTGCAAGCCTATTGATCTTAATCGGGCTTTCTCTTTTCCATACAAGTAAATTGCGCTAAAAATCGGAAGGATAAAAAATTGATTAGCAAAGACTTCAATTAAATCAAGATTCTTTTGAGGGTTTCTACTGTTTTCAGCTCCAAAAACCAGTTCTGCCAAAGTAATTTCTGAAATAGCAAAATTCTCCGTACCTAACTGTTCAAACTTTTCTATCAATCCATACTTGCCTCTTAAAAAATGGACGCAGATATTGGTGTCTAAAAGATACTTCATTCGAAACCAGGATTTTCTGTTTTTTCAATTCTAGATTCTCTTATTTCTTTAATGATTTCATCGGAATCTTTATCATCTTCCCATGCTCCAAAAATGGTTCGCAAATCCACCTTTTCTTCTTTTATATCAAGAGACTCGGTCAATTTGATGATCAGTTTTTTCTTAGAAAGATTATCCAAGCCTTTCAAGAGGCCAAAATACTTTTCTAATGTCTTATTGTTTAAAGTGAGGTTTGCCATACTTTTTTTATTCAATTTACGAAATTAATGGTTTGATGGACAATAGATTTGGAGAATTAAATTCCTAATTCTCTTTTCTTTTTCTGAATCAAGTCTCCCATGTCACTCAAATCTTTTACAAAGCCAGATGCTTTGATAAATTCATTTTCCGTATTAAACCAATAAACTTTATTGTCCCCTTTAACTTTCAATTTATACAATGGAGGGTAAACAAACTGTATGAGAGAAAGGGATTCCACTTCCATCCAATTTATTTTTCTTTCGTTCTCGCCATTTTTTATTGTTACATTTTGGCCCCCTAAATTTACTATTACAAATTTATCTTTAATAGCAATAAATATTAGGAAGCAAACTATTCCAATTATTCCAAAAACTGAGGTGGTAATGATGCTTTGTTCCATTTTCTCACCATTTACCCAGAAGTATTCAGGAAAGAACCAAGACAAAATGGACATAATTAACATTATTATTCCTAAGCCTAGAAACAAGTATTTCAAAGTTTTGTGATAAAGATTGTTGCTTTCCATGGCTTTTCTTCAATTTTCGCTACCGGACACCGGTTAACCCCGGATATGGTCTGTGACCCCTTGTCTGTGGTTAACCGGATGTTGAATGAAGTTGTCCTTTGGAAGAAAGGCTCCCGGGTTCCTGCTCTTTTTCCTATACGGGTATAGGGGAAGGTGCAGGGCCGACGGACAAAGGAAACAGGCAGATCTTTTTATCATTTTTTCTTTTTCTTTCTTTTAAAAAAACCTGCCAGGAAAACGCATGCGCGCAATAAATCCCAGGTCAGGATCGCTTAATAGAAATGATTTTCATCTTCTTGAAAATCCTGCCGCTTTCGGGCATTTTACAAAATCCAAAGCTTTTTCCAAATTCCCCTGAAATGCAGCTCTTTGCCTTTCCGCAAAGATTTTCATTGCCATTCTTTTCCTGACCCCGCTTCGCGCGTTTTCCTACAATTT
>NZ_JBSZCV010000017.1:0-55798 GCF_054166705.1 Nitritalea sp. | reverse complement strand
GTCTAACATAATGTTTTTCAATTCAGTCGCTGCGCCTGTAAAAGAACCGTCTCCGGTATTGTACCAGATAATCTTATCGCCATCCAAAACTCCTATTTCATTGGTACTTGGGTATAGGACGATATCTCTCAATTCGCGATACTCTCCGGGCCCCTTGCCTAAGCGGCCTAGCTTAAACAGAAATTTTCCATCAAGGTCAAAACAGAAAACTGTTTTCGCTAAATCACTATCAAGCACGAAAATTTTATCCTCATGTCTGATGGCTTTATCAAGTTTACCGATTAAGCTCGCGTCAGTCGTTTCTAGTGGAACGACAAAGTGTTCTGATACTTTTTCGGGTGTCACTGTAAATGACTCTTGTATATCCTTTGATCGAACGATAATTTTTACAACATCGGTTGATTCATTTCCTGTAAATGAGGACGCCTCCTGCCCATTGCAGGAGACGTGAATCTGGGTCAAACATATGCATATTAATGATGCAAAATACTGGCTTATTTTCATTTTACCGGTACAAATTTTTGATCATCTGTCTCACACTTTCCTACTGATAATTTACAGTTATAAGCATATCCAACGAGATTTTCTTGCTTAGAAGCATCGATATTCGCACCCATTATACTCATTTTAAACCCCGATACTTTATCGTATACGGGTGTCATTTTCATACTTGACCATTTTTTTTCAGCTGCATCTAATGCGCTGAACGTGCCGACACAAAATAATGTGATCAGCGATAAAGTAACTACTTTTGCTTTCATAGAATTTTGATTGAATTGAACAAAGATTATTGTATGATTCAAAGCTAAATTATTTTTTTTTTTGCAAGTATTCTGTGAAAAAATTTTGATTTTGCATGAATTTTTTTCCTAAGCTTTACTTTGGATGGTTTGGACTATACGAAGCAGGTTCTACGAGCGTAAATATGTTTAAAGTAAGCGTCACTTGGGTGGTGGTTTACCTCGTTCTGATCGCCTAACCCAAGGGTTTGGCTTCTTGCTTATTTGGCCGAATGGGACTGCATCCAACACTGTCGGACTATAAAGCTGAGGATATGGGTACATGAAGGCTTTCGATAGCGATTAAGTTTGCTAGGCTGATGCTTAGTCCTCCTCTTTTTTAGGTATGCGCTCCGGATCTGTGGTCGGTTCCTCTTCTTTTCGTTTTGGAATTTTCGGCTGGCCGAGCCCCAAACTTCCCTTTACGCCTGAGAGAGTGGCTCGCCACCAGTAGTTAAAAATAAACTTGTCTGTGGGATTTTCTGCGTAGATGCGTGCACTAACGGTATTGCCGAAAATTTTCCGGGGATTATTACTACGTACCGCAAGGACGTTAATCACAAAGGTCAGCACCCCTTTTCTGCCACGTGCTTCTTCTAAGGTGCGCTCATCGAGCAGGGCTAAATTCAGATTTTTGTAGTACAGTTTCATGCTGCCGCGCGCATCGAACTGATCGGCAGTAAATTTCCAGCTGGCCCCATTAAAGCTACCTTTGCGCACCCGCGCAAAGGCATTCGGTTCCAGAATAGAGTTGATAGTAGCCAGATCGAAGGAGTCTGCCCGGGCATGCAGGGTCATCGGGTAGGGTGCTTCATAGCGCATAAGTCCTTCGAGGCGGATCTTCGCTTGCCCATTCAGATACGCCTGTGCCTGTAAGTTCGTTTTCTCCAATAGGAAAGGGAAGTCCTCAGTGTCTCCCATGTGTATAGGCCCAAGAGTAGCATCTAGCCGCTGAAAGGTGATTGTGCCCGGCACAAGGCCATTTTTTGGAAATTCTGTGTAACTGATCAGTGCGTTTTCTAATGCGATGCTGTCTATTCGCACTAAAAAGGGCATTTGACGCATAAGCGCCTGCGGCATCTCTTTCACTTTTTCTAGCTCTGGGGCACGTTTATCCTTAAAAATCCGAAAATCCACTTCCTCTACTTGCAGGAATCGGCCGAATAGACCTCCTTCGGAAAGAGAGGTCTCCAAGTCCGGTTCGTGCAGGGTCATCCGGGGTATGTGAAGTTCCATTACATCTACCTGATGCCCTTTTTTACGGGTATAGGCAAAGGGCCCATAACGCGGCACCAGCGAGATGTCTTCCAGCATGATGCGTTCGTTCGAGAAGGTAAGGTAGCCTAGGCGGACCTGATTTAAGCTGTCTGGCAGATTAAAACGGTAGTCTGAAAGCGTAATGTCGAAATTTTTGTTGATTAAAGTATGCAGCGAGACTCGCTCAGCCTGTTTGCGTAAGTCAAAAGTCAGGTCATCCAGGGACAGGTTCAGCGAGCGGAGATTTTGTCCCGTCGAATTTCCTGACTGCCGCTGCAAGTCAAAGTCAGCCTCTTCTACACGCAGACGATCGATATGGACTACCTCTAGAAAGGGGGCCTTCTCGTCCTCATTTTTATTCGTACGCTCGATACCAAAGAGGTTTTTTTCGATTACCATGGGGTTTTCTGGGTCCAGGCGCAGTGCAAGGGTGGGCTTGAAAAGGCTGACTTCTTTCAGTTCAAGTCGTTTGCTTCGCTGTAGCTCTTTCAGTTGATTCGTTTTGACGAGCAGACTTTGGATCGCCCCTTCGATAAGCGGCTGCCCAGGTTTTGGCTGGTCATGCTTAGGCGTGATTTCTAGGTTTTTCATCAGAACTCCCTCGTACCGAGTGTCAAAAGAAACCGATTCGAAGGTCACTTGATGCATTTCATCGGCCAAATCCAAGCGAAAAGCATCCACTGTAAGCTGTATATCGTCGAAGAAATTTGCTATTTGCCCTTGCTCTAATCGGTCTGGATCCAGTTTAAAGCCATCTATCTGAAAGAATACCGCTGTGTTAATGATCTGTTTACGTACTCCCTCTTCGATAAGGTCTACTTCTATGCGTGCACGCTCCGCCATTACCGTGTCGATGCGAATGGTGGTAAGTGCCTTGGGTAGGTTTCTGTCTCGACGCTCACCAGAATCGTTGTTCGACTCTTTTTCTCCGTCTACGTCGTTGTTAAAAAGTAAGGTGACCGTAGCGTCCGAAAGCTTGATCTTATTCAGGAGCAGCTCACTATCGAATAAGAAAGACTCGAGGTCCACTCCCGTAAAAGACAAGGAAGGCGCCACAGCCGATATTTTAAAATTACTTTTGAAGGACGTGTTTGGCCGCAGCCGCACATTTTGGCTAGTAATCTCCTCTCGCTGACTATTAAAATTAATGGCATCTACGGTGATGGCATAGCGCCCATCTGCCAAGTCGAATACATATTCGTTCAAGCGAATGTCCACCTCTTCGGAAAATAAATTGCTGAGTTCCTTGCTGTCCGTGTCTGGGCGCACTTCGAAACCCTGAATGCGAATGTTTACCTTGTCCTCGGAAAAGGTTTTCATGTTTTCCCCAACTTTATTTTCGAAAGAAAGCGAGCCGGAAGAAATGAGTAGCTCGCGAACGGCCACACGGTTAAAGTAACTGCTGAGTAGCGCTACGATATCTGCTTTTTCTTCGTCTACAGGCAGCTCACTACTGTCTGTTTCCTCCGCCTGAGCGGCAAAGAACTTGGTAATAGCGATTTCCGGCGCAGGTACCTCTATTTTCTGGATGAGCAGCTCTTTGTTAAAATAGGCACGCTTCAGATCTGCCCCATAGGCCTTAAACTGCGGAACATGAATGGCTAATCCTGTTGTTTTCTTCTGATCACGCAGTGTTTCCTGTAAATTGGCAGAGTCTAGGGCTGATATACGGAAGTTATCGATAGAAACCTCTTTCGTTTTGGTATCTAAACGCAGGTGGTCCGCACGAAACAGATGCACATTATCCGCTAATTTAAGCGCGTAATCGGACAACTCCAGCGCCAGGTGTTGGGCATAAAAAATACCCGCATCGGGGCTATTCTCCGTCTCCTCATCCAGTTGAAAAGCCTCCAGCCTCAAGTTGAACCGCCCGAAAGAAAGGCTGTCTTGTTCTTGCAGCGAGCGGTTATCGACGGTTAGAGCTCCTTCCTGTATTTCGAATTCTTCGATATAAATCGCTTGCAAAAAGTCCTTGGTCAACTCCCGCAGATCCAAGCCACTACTGCTTTCTTGCTTTCTGCTAAGGTCTTTTATGTCAAACTCCGGTTTGACGATTAGCAGTTTCTGTACATCGAAGATGCCTTCGTTATAGACTTTTTTAAGATTCGCTTTTTCAACAGAGAATTCAGGCAGATTCACGGCCAGCAGGGTGCTGTCACTGTCTCCACCGCTGCCTGGGTTTGGCCTGATCGTGAATTTCTCCACGCGCACGATATCTTCCTTAGAATCCAAGCGCGCGAACTCAGCTCGAATATCGTGAAGACGATCGTTTAAGCGGATAGTGACGTCGTAGAGCTCCATGGCAGCTTCCGCTGCAAAGAAAAACTGATCCAAGGTGTTACTTTCTGGTCCGATGTAGACGGCATCCATCTGTAAATCCAGACGATTTATTTCCACCCTCTTGCGCTCTCGCTCCTCTACCAGCGCCTGGCTAAAAGTGCCTTCCTGGATGCGGAGTTTCTCAATGCGAATTTCTTTCAAAATACCTTCTACCAGTGGGTACAAGTTGTCAGCGTCTACAGGAGCTTCTTCCAGCGATGCCGTGGAGGACCCGCTGCTACCTGACGCGCTGTAGACATGCACTTCAGGCTGATGTAAAAGCAGATCTCCGATGATCACTTCACTCGTATAGAAAACCCTATTAATGTCTGCTTCGGTGATCGAGAGCTGGTTAAAGCCCAATGCCAGATAAGTTTTACTTTCTTTTTCAAAATTCGGACGGACCCGAAGGGCTTTCGCCCGAATAAAGGACTCTAGCGAAGAGATGTTGACATTATCAGCAAAGATCGTGTGGACTGAGTCTGCCAGTAGCAGTTCGAAGCGCGAGAGCTCGATTTCGAAGCCTTCAGCGTTTAAGGGCGTGGCGGGATCTCTTTCTTGGAGTAGACGCATGTTCTTTAGGTAAATATTCGTCTTCTCCGCCTTCATGCTTCGCTGGGCGATGAAGTTTTCAAGTAGTAGATCCCCGTCTTGGATATAGAGGTTGACGATACGTATTTCCTCGAGAACGCTGCGAAGAAATGTTTTTTGGAGCTCCTGCTCCAAAAGCTGCAGTGGGCTCTCCGAGGAGGCCGATGCTGCATCTTCCTCCAAGCCGTCTAGTAAATCTTCCTTAAAATCATTTAGGGCGAAGTCCAGCTCAGGACTTTCCACGCGTAGGGTCCCGATCCTGAATTCCTTGGACAAAAACTGATAGAAAAGCCCTTTCAGACTGATATGCTTTAAGGAAACGCGGAAGAGGGGGAGGTCACTTTCGAGGGCTTTCATCTCTTCTTTACTAAGGAGGGGCTTGATTTCCAGCTCTCGGAAGCCGACACCACGCTCTAAAAAGGAGATGTAGAAGCGATCGAATTCCAGGGCATACTTTCCCTCCGAAAGTTCGGTTACTTTCCGCTGCAGATAGCCACGCAGCAACCAGTCCGCGCTGAAGTACAGCACGACGTGGAGCGCGAGGAATAGGCCTATAAGTAACGCAAGGAGGCGAAAGGCTTTTCTTTTGTAGATGGGTTTCTGCACGGATGTGGTTTAGGCTTCTACTAAAATACAAGGAATTTTTGAGCTTTACTGTGGTTCTTGGTTTTTAAGCCTCGCCGATATCCAAATTTTAACGGAATTGGAGTCCTAACGTTAGCTTTTTAAAAAGTACAAAGGAAATGCCAAGTTTTCAGCTCGGTTTAGGTCAAAAATAGGAAGACAAGCAGTAAAAATCGAGGAAGGCGCAAGACTATGGAGGGAGAAAAAATAAAAAAGCTATGAAAAGAATTTTCATAGCTTTAGTCAATTAACAATAAACCCAAAATAACCTGTGTAGTGGAAGGAATCGAACCCTCACCAGTGGATCTCCAGATCACTACTGTCAAACATTACTGTCTAACAACATTACAAATATACGGCAGAAAGTTGACTCTTGAAAATATCGAAAGAAAAAAGCCTAATAATTACATAAAATTTATTTTAAGGGCTTTTAAATGATAAAGTGATTTTTGGTAACGATTGCGAAAGGTAATTTTTCAATAAACTCGATAGGGCCTAGTCAGTTTTCTGTTAGTGATTTTTCGATAATTCTGGCGAAATATAGCTATATGTTAATTTTTGGGCCATGTACTTAACAACTTATTAATATGGAGAGACCAAACTACCAATTTATTATCCTATTGTTTTAGTTTTTGCTCACTTTGCAGTTTTTTGCCACTTTTAACGCGCTATTTATCGTTATACTGCACGTAGTGGACCCATTTATCGAGGACTTGCTGGAAATCTTCGGGGAGTGGGCATTCGAAATACAGCTTTTCCTGGGTCACAGGATGCACGAAACCTAGCGAGCGGGCATGCAGCGCCTGACGTGGAAGGAGTTGGAAGCAGTTTTTTATAAAGGACTGATACTGGGAGAAGGTGGTGCCCTTCCGGATTTTATCTCCCCCGTACATGGCATCATTAAAGAGAGGATGCCCGAGAAACTTCATGTGCGCACGAATCTGATGTGTTCTGCCCGTTTCCAGCCTACAAGCGATTAAACTCACATAACGTAGGTTTTGTAGGACTTTCCAGTGGGTTCTAGCCGGTTTCCCTTGGCTATTATCCGGAAAGGCTTCCATCATCTTACGGTCTTTTGCACTTCTGCCGATGGCGGCATCTATGGTACCTGTTTCGCTTTGGGGCTCGCCCCAAACTAAGGCATAATACTCACGTTCGATGCTATGATCGAAAAACTGCCGAGCCAGGCTTGTCATCGCATCCTCCGTTTTCGCTATGACGAGCAGGCCGGAGGTGTCCTTATCGATGCGGTGTACGAGTCCCGGTCTGCCCGTGTTTCCCGGAAGTGTGGGCAGCTGCTGAAAGTGATGCACGAGTGCGTTCACCAGGGTCCCGGACCAGTTGCCATGGGCGGGGTGGACCACCATACCTGCGGGTTTATTTACCACTAAAAGTGTATCGTCTTCAAACACGATATCGAGAGGAATGGCTTCGGGGTAAACGGTGCTATCGCGCGGTGGCTCCTCCAGCAGGACCTGAATATGATCTTCTGGTTTGATTTTATAGTTCGCCTTCGTCGGCTGCCCGTTCACCAGCACCTGACCGCTGTCGATAGCCTGCTGCACCTTATTTCGGGTGGCATTTGCTACTTTATCGGTCAGAAACCGGTCGATGCGGGTCGGCTGCTGGCCTTTGTCCACATGAATTTCGTGGTGCTGGTAGAGGGAGCGCGCATCACCGCCCTGAAGGGCTTCGTCTTCTTCCTCGTCTTCGAACATGCTCATGGTACAAAAGTACGGTGCTTTCTAAAAAGTTTCGGATCTTTAGGCGTTTAAATTCTCTTTTCTATGCAGTTTCCCGATGCTCTTCCACTTACCACGCTCACTTTTCCATTAAGAGCTGTACCGCGGGGCGGTTTTCCTCGGCTGCGCATGCTTCGTCTGGATCAGGTGCACCCCTTGATTTCTGGCAACAAGTATTTTAAGCTCTTTTATGCTTTGCGGGAAGCGCAGCAGCGTGGCTTCGGGCAGTTGCTAACGTTCGGTGGGGCTTTTTCGAATCATCTCGTGGCCACGGCGGCTGCCGCGCGCCAGATGGGGATGCAGTCTATCGGCATTATTCGCGGAGAGGAGCTGCGTGATAAGCGGCCACGAAATCCGACACTTTACTGGGCGGAGCGCTGCGGCATGAAGTTGCACTTTGTCCCCCGCGGGGCCTATCGCCAAAAAGAAGAGCAGGCCTTTTTAGCGATGCTCGAGCAGCAGTTCGGTAGCGCCTATTTTATCCCCGAAGGAGGGACCGGCCCTCTTGCTGTGCGCGGCATGGCGGAGGTGGGACGCTATATTCCTGCCGATGTGCAGGAAATTTTTACTGCTGCAGGCACAGGAGGGACAGCCGCAGGACTCATCATAGGGGCTCAGCCTAGCCAACATGTACATGTACTGCCGGTGCTGAAAGGCGATTTTATGGCAGACAGTGTGCAGGAGCTGTTAGTGGATTTTCCTGCGCCGAGGGCTACTTGGTCCGTGTGGCCTTCGGAGGTGCACGAGGGCGGCTATGGACGCTTTAGTGCTCCACTGGTACAGTTTATTCGGGACTTTTATCAAGTTAATGGCATCGTTTTAGACCCCGTGTACACGGGCAAAGTCCTTTTTTCAATCGAAAAGGCGATACTTGCAGGGCGGTTCACAGCCGACAGGGAGCTGCTGGTCCTGCATACAGGCGGACTGCAGGGCAACTGGGGCTATCTCTTTCGAGGGGGCCGCTATGGAGCACTCCCGCTGGCCTGGCTGTGAGTAGCCCGGAACCACGAAACAGGTCTGGAAGGACTTTTTCTAAGCAGCTTTCCCCCTTGTTGCGTGCATTGCTTTTGGCCCCAGGGCCAAAATTCAGGCGCGGTATCAGGTCGCTTTCATCTGGAATAGGTCCTGCTGCTCCTCTCGGGGAAGAATTTCCAGCACATTCGCGAGTACCAAGCGGACCAAAGTCCGGGAGGCCAAAAAAATAGGCAGTTCGGCTGCACGGGCATACTCTTGGAGCGTGATTTGTTCCTTTTCTTGGAGGAGCTGCATCAATTTCATTTCTTTTTCCCCATAGGTGAACGGGGCGGCATCGGGGCGATCGATGCGTTTTAGGATCTCCCACATTTCGCGACTGGCCTTGATACTCCTGTCAGCCACCCGCACGTAGGCTTGGCGCTGCGCTCCTTCTTTCACCAGGTGGGGGCGGTGCGGGGAACAAGCCACATAAAAGACGGCCACTCCTTTCTTTTCGTTGAGTTTAAACAGGCTGAGTTCATAGCCCAGCGCTGGCCGGATATACTTCTCGATGGCATTTTCCATGACGAAGATTTCCTCCTCGATGAAGCGCTGCCCGCTCACCGTGCCATCATCGTCCACGCCGATAAGCAGGTGGCCTCCTTCTGTATTGGCGAGGGCCACCAGTTCGCGAACGATTTTTTCCGGGTGCGTGGCTTTTTTTTTGAACTCGATATGAAGCCCCTCTCCCCTGGCCGCTAGGCGATGTACGTCAGATAGTTGCATAATGTGAAGTGAAACGGGTTGTGAAGCGTTTAATCCAAAAGGGAAAGCGCCCTAGCTTAGCTTTTTCCCGTGGTGGCGGTACCGCGTTCGAGCTCCTGTAGGCGGTCCTTATAGCCCTGCCATTCGTCGCGCAGGCGTGCCGCTTCCATGAAGTTGAGTTCCTTGGCAGCCTTTTCCATGAGCTTTTGCGTCTGCCCGATGAGTTTTTCCAGCTTCTCCTTCGAGAGGTACTGTACCACCGGGTCGGCGGCGGTCTTTTTCGCACTTACTTCGTCCGCATAGACCTTGGTGCCCCGTTTGCTGTCGGCCACTTTGGTCTGGCCCATGATTTTTTCCTTGCTCTTGCGTACCGTCAGCGGAGTGATTCCATGCTCCTCGTTGTAGGCCTGCTGCACGCTTCGGCGGCGATTGGTTTCATCGATGGCCACGCGCATGGACTCGGTGATCTTATCGGCATACATGATGACGCGACCGTTTTCATTTCGGGCCGCCCGGCCAATGGTCTGCACCAGTGAGCGCTCATTTCGGAGGAAACCTTCCTTATCGGCATCCATGATCGCGACCAGGGAAACTTCGGGAAGATCTAGCCCCTCGCGGAGTAAGTTAACACCCACCAGAACGTCGAAGATACCGAGCCGCAGCTCGCGCAAGATCTCCACGCGGTCCAGGGGTTTCACTTCGGAATGGATGTAGCGGCTTTTCACCCCTGCACGTTCGAGGAACTTCTGAAGCTCCTCGGCCATCCGCTTCGTCAGTGTAGTGACCAGCACGCGATCGCCGCTTTGGATCGTCTGATCGATCTCCTCGAGAAGATCATCGATCTGATGGGCACTGGGCCGCACTTCGATGATGGGATCCAGTAGCCCTGTCGGGCGGATAAGCTGTTCTACTACCACGCCTTCCGTTTTTGCCAGCTCATAATCTGCCGGCGTGGCCGACACGTAGATGACCTGATTCGTAAGTCCTTCGAATTCGTCGAACTTCAGGGGCCTGTTATCCAATGCGGAGGGCAGGCGGAAGCCGTAATCCACCAGGTTGACTTTTCGGGCGCGGTCTCCCCCCCACATGGCGCGCACCTGTGGCACGGTCACATGGCTCTCGTCGATGACCAGCAGGTAATCGTCTGGGAAGTAATCGAGCAGACAGAAGGGACGATCCCCGGGATTTCTGCGGTCGAAATACCGTGAATAGTTTTCCACGCCACTGCAGTAGCCCAGTTCGCGGATCATTTCCAAGTCAAACTCCGTCCGTTCGCGCAGCCGCTTGGCCTCGATGAGCTTCATGTCTTTTTCGAAAAAGGACACCTGCGCCATGAGGTCATCCTGAATTTCATTTACAGCCACATCGATGGTATCTCTGCCGGTGACAAATAGATTCGCCGGGAAGATGCTGATGATTTTTTCATCGGATTGTTTTTTTCCGGTGGCGGGGTCGATGCGCTGGATGGCTTCGATTTCATCCCCCCAAAAATAGATCCGGTACCCGAAATCCGCATACGCGACAAAGATATCTACCGTATCGCCCTTCACACGGAAGGTTCCATGAGTGAGCTCTTGGTTCGTCCGGCTATACAGAATATCCACCAGCTTATACAGGAGCTGGTTGCGGGGAATGCGGTCTCCCTGCTGGATGCGGATGACATTTTTACCGAACTCATCCGGGTTACCGATACCGTAGATGCAGGACACAGAAGCCACTACGATGACGTCTCTGCGGCCGGTAAGCAGGGCCGAGGTAGCGCTGAGGCGCAATTTCTCGATCTCTTCGTTAATCGAAAGGTCTTTTTCGATATAGGTATTGCTCGTCGGAATGAAGGCTTCCGGCTGGTAATAGTCGTAGTAAGAAATAAAATATTCTACTGCATTTTCGGGGAAAAACTGCTTAAACTCCCCATACAGCTGTGCCGCCAGCGTTTTGTTATGGCTGAGCACCAGCGTCGGACGCTGTACCTCTTGGATGAGATTGGCCACGGTAAATGTTTTGCCTGAGCCTGTCACCCCGAGCAGCACCTGGGCGGGATCGCCATTACGTACGCCCTGCGCTAATGCTTTGATTGCCTTGGGTTGATCGCCCGTAGGCTTATAATCGGATTGAATTTTAAATTCCATACACCTTTCCCTAAAGAGTGATAACGCCGAAAGACCGGTAAATGGTTTAGACTTTATGAACTCCTTTTGCTGCTCTGCAGCGCCCGAAACTTTTCCCAGTTGTAATACAAGAAATTACTGCGTAAAATCAGCACCAAGACTAGCGGGATAATCGCGGGATGGAAGCTTTGCCAGCCGAAAATCCACCAGATAATGGCGATATCGGCCAGGATGAGGACAGTCAGAAAGTAGCGTCTCCACAGGCGGTCCAACTGTTTTTTAAATAGGAGTGGGAGTAGCAGCAGATGCCCTGGAAAGGTCCAGAACAGGTTCCAGTTCCACTTGGTCTGGGAGTGATAGGTTAGGAACCAGAGCGCTAAGATGACGAGTCCGCACAGCCCCAAGAGGCTCCAGTAGACCACGTCCGCTTGAAAATAGAGTTTTTGTTTTTTAAAGCCCACGTAGGTGAGCAAGATCATGCCGATCCCGAAGATCCAGCCGAGAAGATAGGGGTTCAGTGGGCTGAAGCTAGGAGCGGGACGTTCGAAGTCCAGCAGGATGCTACTGCTTTTCACCAGAGGGCGGGTGGGCCCATCGCCTTCGATGCGGGCATGGGAGAAGGCCCTTTCCATGTAGTCAGGTAAAAACTGTTTTTCATAGGCACTCGCTTGGGCGTCGATCACGCTGCCCAGAGCCAGGTCGATACCAAAATCCGCCCAGGGCATTCTTTCTTCGACGTATTCGTCGATGAGCTGGCGGAAGGTTTGTGGCTTATCCTCTGGGGGCTTCGCCCAAATCAACTGCTTGCCCAGTACTTCCTCTACGATATCGCGGATGCGCGTGGCGCAATTATCATAAAAAAAGTCATACCGGTAGTAGCGGTTGTCGGGTCGATAATTCAGTTCCAAGGCAGCCAGCAGCGCACGGGTCTGATCCGGGTTTAGGTCTAGGACCTGTTCGCGTACACTGCGGCGAAAGTATTGGTATTCGGCCATGAAGCGTTCGTAGGTGGTGAGGCTGAGCATGTAGTCCAGTGTGCGCTGTGCAAATTTCACATAAAAAAAGGGCGTGTTAAAGTCGAAAGTACCGTAATTATAGACCAGGTCTCTGCCGGAGGATTCTTCTACGATGCGGATGGCGCTATGGCCAAAAGCGGAGTACAGCTCCTCCCCTGGGTCGCAGGTGAGTAGGCTGATCCGATAGTTTTCGGCCCGAAGAAAAGGGGATAGACCAAAAAGTAGGAGGATAAGGAGCAGGTTTTTTTTCATCATTTCATTTGCCGAAGGCCTAAGCGGAAGCAAATTTACACAATTCCTTCAGAAAAGTAGGCCTGCTAGAATGCCTATCGCGATGATGGAGGGAGAGTTTAATTTCGTGAACTGCAGCAGGCAGTAGCTGGCGATGATGGCTAGGAGGTTGAGGGCATTTGCCTCCATGGGGGCAAAGAGCAGGAAGGCTGCGGCGATAAGCATCCCGCTGCTGACGGCGTTTATCCCTTCCAGGGCGGCGCGCACGGGGCGGTATTTTTTCAACTGATCCCAGAAGCGAATGACGAAAAAGATGAGAAAGGTGCCGGGGAGGAAGATGCCGGCCGAGGCGACGAGGCCACCGAGGATAAGGCCACTTAGTCCATACTCTCTGCCTGAAAGGGCACCCACGTAGGCACTGATGCTGAAGGTGGGGCCTGGCATTCCTTGGGAGATGGCATAGCCGGTGAGAAATTCTTCGGAGCTCAGGTAGGCTTTAAATTCTACGAATTCGGTGAAGAGGTAGGGGACGAGGACTTGGCCTCCGCCAAAGATCAGGCTGCCGTTTCGGTAAAAGTTTTCGAATAAGAGGATAAAGGGATTACGTGTCAGCGCGCCGAGTAGAGCCGCACCCAGAAGTACTCCTCCCCAAAGGTAAAAGTTGGCCCACTGGATATGGAGCTTTTTATCGCCTTCTTCTTGAGGCTGTTTTTTGTAGTTAAGTGAAGTGATGATGCCTCCCGCTAGTAGCAGTGCTGGGAAGACAAAGGGGGAGTTATAAAAGAAGGAGAGGAAAGCAGAAAACATCATTAGGACGGCGCCAAGTGTGGTGTTTACCAGTTTAAAAATAGTTTTTTGGCCTGCGTAGAGGATGAAGCCGATGGCCATAGGTTGGATAAAGCGAGCGAAATTAAGGGCTCCGGGGGTATTGGCCTGTAAAAAGTCGATCAGATAGGCGGCACTGATCATCAGAATGCTGGCAGGAAGGATCCAAGTGATGAGTGCCAGATAGGCGAGTGAGGGACCTCCGAAGCGAAAGCCGATGGCAGAGATCAGTTGGGTAGAAGTAGGCCCCGGGAGAAGCTGGCACAGTGCGTACAACTCCCAGAGCTCTTTTTCTTTCAGATACTTGCGCTTATTGACGAGTAGGTCGACGGCCATGGCTAGGAAAGCCTGCGGTCCACCGAAGGCGGTCACGGAGAGTGTCAAAACATCCCTTAAATAGCGGTAGTACTGTAGCTGACGTGCCGTCATTTACTTGCGCAACCCCAGTTCGCGTAAACGCTCTTCGAGGAATTCACCTGCGGTAGCGTCTTCGAACTGTTTTGGGTTTTGTGCGTCCACACAGCTTTCTAGACAGGTGAGGTCCATTTCTGAACGTGGGTGCATAAAGAAAGGAATCGAGAAACGGCTGCTGTTCATCTGATCGCGTGGGGGATTTACCACCCGGTGGATCGTGGATTTTAGTTTTTTATTTGTTAGACGTTCGAGCATGTCTCCTACATTCACGACGATTTGGTCCGGAAGTGCTGTGATCGGGATCCATTTATTGTCTTTTCGAAGTACTTGAAGTCCATCAGCACTTGCGCCCATGAGGAGGGTGATGAGGTTGATGTCTCCATGTTCGGCAGCGCGTACGGCATCAGCAGGTACCTCGTC
This sequence comes from Nitritalea sp., assembly GCF_054166705.1. Lineage (NCBI taxonomy): Bacteria > Pseudomonadati > Bacteroidota > Cytophagia > Cytophagales > Cyclobacteriaceae > Nitritalea > Nitritalea sp. The sequence goes on along the minus strand of NZ_JBSZCV010000017.1, from coordinate 41,753 downwards.
GGGGTTTTCGATCGGGAAATAGTGGATTTGGCGCAGAATGGAATTACCGTAGGCTACCTTATCTTCGAAGTAGTCTTCCGGAAGCGCTAAGTAAAGGGCGATAGCGCGTAGCATCTGCTTACCCGCTGCCTCCAGGGTGTGGAAAGTTTCCAGGGCGATCTCCTTAAATTCCGGCAGTTCTGCGGGGAATACATTTGCTGGGTACTCACTTTTAATCGGGTCGCTATCGGGGATGCGGTCGAGCTCTTGTCCTACGTGGAAAAACTCTTTCAGATCCCCTGTATTTCTGCCTTTGGCATGCTCCTTCCCCTTTCCTGTGTAGCCACGCTGGTAGCCGATTTCAGGATGTTCGTACTGCATTTTCACCTCATCATCTAGCGCGAAGAATTTTTTAATAGCGCTGTACAACTTGTCTTGGAGCTCTTGGTTGAGTCCATGGTTTTTTATCGCTACGAAGCCGATATTGTTGTAGGCTTGACCAAGTGCGGCCACGAAGGCTGCCTTTTTCGCGGCATCTCCTGAGGTGAAGTCTGCTAAATCCAAGGATGGGATTTCGTCGTAAAGAATTTCTGCCATAATAACGTGATATATAGACGCGCAATTTAAGACTTTTTCAGCATATTCTTGTGCACCTGTATCAGGTGTTCAACTTCTTCTTAAGGAGAATGTTTGCCACTTTTTTTTTCGTCTTCTTTTCGAAATGCGTTAAAAGCGATATATTACAGCTAAATCGATGGCACATGAAAAACACTTTGCTATTTCTGCTTGGGCTTTTAGTGTTTTCTACTTCTTGTGATTTTAAGAAAAAGGAGAGAAAGCGTGAGGAAAGTTATGTGTTTACACCTGAAGAGACGCAGGAGGCAGCCTTGGTGAATTTTTACTATTACGAGGAGGAGGCGGAGTATCCGGATGCTATCGTAGAGCTTTTTAGTCCGCTGGAGGAGCAAAACTTTGCGCCGGGGCGCGTTCCTTTCGAGTTTAATATCAAGAATTTCCCATTCGGTGAGGGCTTAAGTGGGTTTCAGCTGCAGCTCATTTTAAATGGGGGAGACCCGGTGGGCCACCGCATGCCTCTTTTCGGTCAGGACCTGCGCACGGGGACCTACCGCGCGGTGGGTTACCTGGTGGATGCGGAAGGTTTAGCACTGAAAGAGTATGGGAATTACGTGTTTCGAGATTTTACAGTAGGGGAGAGCAGGCCTTTTCCAGAAGCGGATGCCCCTTTTTTAGCGGTCAACTTGCCCCATGAGGGGATGCGGTTTGCGGCTGAATCAGAGGTGACGGTAGATTTTCTGGTGCTTAATGGGCAAGTAGGCGAGGAAGGGCTGCGGGTAAAAATTTCCTTAGACGAGACGTGTACTTACATCGCGGACGAGTTAAGTCCGGTACGTATTTCGGGTATTCCATCGGGGGAGCATGTGCTCCAGATTGCTTTGATCGACGCGGACGGACAGGTGGTGGAGGGGGCTTTTGGTTCCGTCACGAAGCGTATTGTGGTAGAATAAGGCAAGATTTTTTAGTAAACATGCTTATCTTTGTTTTTCATTTCTAAAGAAAAAAGCGAAGAGATTTATGTTAGTAGTAGCCACGATCCGTGAGGACTTTCAGGCAGTGTTAGCCGGCTTAGAAAAGCGTCATTTTCCCGATGCCGCCGCCACCTTAGAACGTGTGTTGGCGCTCGATAAGCAGCGTCGGGAGACACAGGTGCAGCGCGATGCTCTCCAGTCGGAGGCTAAAGCCAGTTCCAGGCAGATCGGTCAGCTCATGCAGTCAGGGCAGCGTGAGGAGGCGGAGAAGTTAAAGGCTCGGATGGGTGAAATTAAGCAGCAGGTGAAAGAGTTGGAAGAGGCCTTTGCGTCAGCAGAGCAAGCGCTTACAGCCTTATTATATACATTACCGAATGTGCCTCACTCAAGCGTTCCTGCCGGAAAAAGTGCGGAGCAAAATGAGGAGGTGTACCGACATGGGGACTTGCCTGATCTAGGGGATGACAAGGTGGCACACTGGGAGCTGATAAAGACCTATGATATCATAGATTTTGAACTGGGGACGAAGATCACTGGTGCTGGATTTCCGGTTTATAAAGGCAAAGGGGCACGTCTGCAGCGGGCTTTAATTAATTTTTTTCTCGATCAAGCTGCTGAGGCAGGTTATGGGGAGCTTCAGGTGCCTATTTTAGTGAATGAGGCCTCGGGTTACGGTACGGGGCAGCTACCTGATAAGGAAGGACAGATGTACGAGGCCACGGCAGATCAGCTTTACCTTATTCCGACGGCTGAGGTGCCGATAACGAATATTTTTCGAGATGTAATCCTAGAAAAAGGGCAGCTTCCGATACGGCAGGCGGGCTACACGCCTTGTTTTCGTCGGGAGGCGGGTAGCTGGGGAGCACATGTGCGGGGCCTGAATCGCTTGCATCAGTTTGACAAGGTGGAAATCGTACAAATTTGTGCGCCGGAGGACTCTTATGCTGCCCTGGAGCAGATGTCTGCACATGTGCAGGGGCTGCTGCAGCAGTTGGAGCTGCCCTACCGTGTGCTGCGCTTATGTGGCGGAGATATGGGCTTTACCTCTGCACTTACCTATGACATGGAGGTGTATTCTGCTGCGCAAGAGCGCTGGCTGGAGGTGAGCTCGGTCTCTAATTTTGAGACTTACCAAGCGAACAGGTTAAAGCTGCGCTACAGGGATTCGGAGAATACTATTGCGCTAGCGCACACCCTAAACGGAAGTGCGCTGGCACTGCCGCGAATCGTGGCAGCGCTGTTAGAAAATAATCAGACGACTGAAGGAATTAAAATCCCTGATGTTCTTGTTCCCTATACAGGTTTCCGACTGATAGAGAGGCCTTAAGAATAAAATAAATAGATCAGAAAAGTGAAAAAATGAAAGGAGTGCTGTGGTGCAGTCTGGCGGCTGGGTGGCTGCTGGTGGCATGTGATTCAGATGGGATGAGAAAAAATGTGGAGTTAGAATATCCGAAAACTAAGCGGGTGGATGTGCAGGATACCTACTACGGCACGGTGGTGTATGACCCCTATCGCTGGCTGGAAGATGATTATTCGGAGGAAACAAAGGAATGGGTGGAAGCCCAAAATGCGCTTACCTTTGGGTTTTTAGAGCAGCTTTCCGACCGGAAGGAAATCCAGCGCTATCTGGAGCAGGTATGGAATTACGAGAAAAAGACGGCGCCGAGCCGTCATGGGGACTACTTGTATTTTTTTAAAAATGATGGTTTGCAAAACCAGTCTGTCTTATACCGTAAGCCTGTGTCAGGCGGGACTGAGGAGGTCTTTTTGGACCCGAACACCTTATCGGAGGATGGCAGCACCTCGCTGGGCAGCATTGCGTTTACGGCAGATGGAAGCCTGATGGCTTATGCTGTTTCTGTGGCGGGCTCCGACTGGAGAGATATTTATGTAATGGATACGGAGACCCAGGAGCTGCTGCCGGATGTGATTCGGGACGCTAAGTTCACCGGGATCGCATGGAAGGGGAATGAGGGGTTCTTTTACAGCCGCTACAGTATGCCCGATGGAAGTAAGCTCAGCGCGAAAACCGATAATCATCAGTTATTCTATCACCGGCTCGGCACAGACACTGCCGCTGACGCGCTGATTTTCGGGCGTGCGGAAAATCCCCGTCGCTATGTGAATGCCTACATGACGGAGGATGAGCGCATGCTAGTGATTAGTGCCGCGAATACGACGACAGGAAATGCGCTTTACTATATGGATTTTGAAGAGCCTAATCCCGTGGTGCGTACCCTTGTGGAGGAGATCGATGAGTCGCACAGTGTGCTGATGCATAAGGACGGCTATCTTTACCTGTTAACCAATCACAAGGCACCGAATAATCGACTGGTAAGGGTTTCGCTTCGCGACAAAGGGAAGGCCTCCTGGCAAGATATTATTCCTGAGCGCCCCGAGGTTCTTTCTGTAAGCATGGGAGCGGGTAAATTTTTCGCGCAGTATCTTAAAGATGCTTTATCATACGTGGAGCAGGTAAGTTATAGCGGTACTATCGAGCGGGTGATCGAGCTTCCTGGAGTGGGGACTGCTAGTGGTTTTAGTGCAAAAGAAGACGCAGAACAGGTTTACTTTACGTATACCAATTATGTACAGCCGCCTACTGTTTTCGCCTATGATCCAGCAACAGGCGAGCGTACGCTGCATTTTATGCCGGAGGTGGCCTTTGATGCGAAGTTTTACGAAAGCAAGCAGGTCTTCTATACCTCAAAAGACGGGACTAAAATCCCGATGGTGATCACCCATAAGAAGGGCTTGCCGCTAGACGGCAACAATCCTACGATGCTGTATGGCTATGGAGGCTTTGGCGTCAGCCTGACCCCGAGTTTTAGCGTAGGGATTACAGCATGGCTCGCAAATGGTGGCGTTTATGCTGTTCCAAATATACGTGGAGGTGGTGAGTATGGGGACAACTGGCACTTAGCGGGCACGAAATTAAAGAAGCAAAACGTTTTTGATGATTTCATCGCTGCGGCGGAGTATCTTATCGAGGAAGGCTATACACGGCCAGAACGACTAGCACTGCGAGGCGGGAGTAATGGTGGCTTACTGGTAGGCGCGGTGATGACCCAGCGGCCGGATCTCATGCAGGTGGCACTACCAGCTGTGGGGGTATTAGACATGCTGCGTTATCATACTTTTACGGCAGGTGCTGGCTGGGCCTATGATTATGGGACGGTGGAAGATAGCGAAGAGATGTTTCGGTATCTAAAGGGCTATTCTCCTCTTCATCAGTTGGTTACAGGTAAGGAGTATCCAGCCACTTTAGTGACTACTGCCGACCATGATGATCGTGTGGTGCCAGCACATAGCTTTAAATTTGCAGCTACGCTGCAAGAGAAACATCAGGGAACAGCGCCTGTGCTCATTCGTGTCGAGACGAATGCGGGGCATGGTGCGGGGAAGCCTACGGCTAAAACCATCGCGGAGCTGGCAGATATCTATGCCTTTACCTTCGATCAGATGGGGGTACCGTTTAAGGTGAGAAAATGAATTAAAGGGGGGAGAAAGATGAGATTCTCCCCTTAATTAGGTGCTAAAATGTAGAAAATAGAGATGAAAAATCTAAGTATACAGTTCTGCAAGCTGCTGTTTTTTAGTGCTTTGCTGGTAGGGTTTCAGGGGAGGGCGCAGGAGGGGCCTGCTGTCTTTGAGCAGGAGGATATCCAAGAGGTGGAGCGGACGGTAAAACGTTATTTTGAAGGCTTGATGGAGCGTGATCGGGGCAAGCTGGAGCAGGCATTCAGTCCAGATGCGCGCTTGATCGGTTTTCGGGGTGACACGTATACGGTTACCCCATTCGAAACGTGGGCGGATGGAGTGGCCTCCGCGCCAAAGCGGGAAAATCTGGAGGCCTATGAGAATCGAGTTTCTGGGGTGGAGCTACATGGCAAAATGGCCTTAGCGCGTGCAGAATTATTTTGGCCCGAAATATACTATTATGATCTTCTTACACTGCTGAAAATAGAGGGTGAGTGGAAGATCGTGCATAAAAGCTGGCATGAGTTGGCACGGTAAGTAGGTCTTCAAGTCTAAGAGGGGGGCAGGTACTTGTCAGCAAAGATTTGGTGGTGTAAGTTAGGCTGTAGTCTCCGCCTCCTATAGCTTACGCAGTGGAAAGTAGAGGCGGGCGTCAAGGCCTTCTCCTGGGCGGCCTAGAAGTACTATTTTTCCTTTTAGACTCTCCACCAGCGCTTTTACCATATACAGGCCGAAGCCATCCTGACTGTTCGTGTGAAAGGTCTGGTACATGGTAAAAAGTTTGTTTTTTGATTTTTCTGTGTCTAAGCCAGTGCCATTGTCTTTCAACTGAATGCAGAGGTGACGTTCTTCTTTTATCACATCTATCTCGATATGTAAAGGGCGGGCCAACTCTCGGAACGCGATCGAATTTTTAACCAGTTCGGTAAAAATACTCATCAGGCTGTCGGTATCCCCTATGACGAGATGCGAGAAACTCGTTTCACTGATGGATAATGTGGCGCCGATAGCGCGTAGTTCGCTGTCGAAGTGCTGCTGTACAGAGTCCCATATTTTTTTTAAGTGTATGGGCTGGAGCTTATTAGCGTTCGCATTTATGCTGAGCAGTTCGTTAAGTTTCGAGATGGTGTTATTTAACTTAATGGAGGTGTCTCGTAAAAATCCAAGATAGGTATCCTTTTCTTCTGGTGCGTCCAGCATGGCATCGAGAATAAGTTCTAAGTTCGCCGCCTGGGAACGAATATGATGCGAGATGATATTTGCGAACCGTAGAAGTGCCTGGTTCTTTTCTTTAAGTGCTTCGGCGTACTCTTTTAATCGTGTCTCTGCTCTTCGCTTGTCGGTGTGGTTATGTAAAATCCACATGATGCTGCGGAGGCCATTTTCCGGACTTGTAGTTTCTATGGCAGTGGCTAAGAAGAATAAATCTTCTGTCTTTTCGCGTTTAAGGTAAAATTCTCCCTGCCATTGTCCTTCGTGAAGTAAAGTAGAAAGGTCAGAAAGTGATTTTCCATCTGGTTTCGTAAAGAGGTCTGCTAGGGAACGGTCGATTAAGGCCGCTTCAGGAAGTTGACTTAAGGATTGGAAATAAGGGTTTGCGGATAAGATTTTCCCTGAAGTGTCGGTTAAAATAAAGCAGATAGAGCGGTCTAAAAGCGCAAAGAGCTGCGATAGCTCCTGCGTTTTCTGTTGCAGTAGCTTATCCATCTGAGCCGACTTCGTGATATCCAATCCTGTGCATTGAATTTCGAAGCTGCCCTCTTCGGGGTCTTGGATGCAGACGAATTCCCAAATAAGTTCGCAGACAGTCCGATCTGCCGCATATTTTCGGGTTGTTACTTGAAAGGACTTGCCCGGCTGCCGCATACAATCTTGTACGACTCTGAATACCTTTTCATGGTCTTCGGGTAGCACATTGTCCATAGAGTTACTCCCCACCCCGACAGGCGAGCTGGAAGTATGAAATCGCTTTCGGTAGCTATCGTTCACGAAGGTATAATTTCCGATCATGTCCGTACGCACTACGAAGACTTTTTCTACTTGAAGGAAAGAGTTTAAGCGCGCATTCATTCTATTTACCTGTTGGAGTAGCGCCTTTTCTTTAGAAATGTCATAGTTGACACCTACTAAAATCGGTTCATTCTCTTCATAAGCCAGGCGACCGTATCCCTTAATGGTGATATAGGTGCCGCATTTTTTTCGTATGCGAAAGTCGATATCGTAGGCTATTTCACCTTCATAAGCTTTATTTACTGATTCGAGTACGAAGGAGCGGTCTTCTGGATGCACCGCGTCCAGAAAAAATTCGTAGCTCGGCTTAATTTCATTTTCTTCGTAGCCGAACAGGCGAAACATATTTTTATCCCAAATAAGTTTTTTAGAGATCCCATTCCATTCCCAAACTCCCTGGTTACTGACATCGCAGGCGATTTCAAGTCGGTGCTTGACCTTTGCCGCGGAAGCGGCTCCTTCCACCGCTGGTGAAAAGTGGAAGAGGTAGGCTAACTCCCCCTTTTGGGTATAAAAGGAAGATTTTATAAACTGAAAATGAAGGGGCGAAACGCCTTCACGATGTGCCACGTGATGTAGAGGTACCCCTTCTCGGCCTTCCTTGTTTGTTTTTTCCGTCAGCCTGTGGAGAAAATTATACAGTTCCTGGGAGTCTTCAGAAGGCTCTGTCTGGAGTATCGTCTGTAAAAAAGACACTGCCTTTTCTGAAAGTACATGCACATCAAGCTGCTTACTGGTAATAATAATAGCCTGAGGCCAAGACTGATAAGAAGAAAACTCCCTCATAAAAGGATACTGTGGTTCGGTGTCTTACAAAAGTACAATTTTTTGCAAGAGTGTCAGCACGTTGGGAGTTTTTATTTTGTCAAACCACAGCTTAACAACTTTATTAGCTCAGAAAAGTGAAAACGAAAAGATTATTTTATGATATCGACATTTCTAAAAGTGAAAAATAGAATAAAAAAGGGCTTAAACATGAAGTTTAAGCCCTCTGTGGTGAGCATGTCGTCACTTATCCATTCATGCTGACGAGGAATTCAGCATTGTCTTTCGTGCCACGCATTTTATTTAGTAGTAGCTCCATCGCCTCGGCAGAGGTCATGTCCGCCATGTGCTTACGCAATATCCAGATGCGCTGCAGCTCTTCTTTCTCCATTAAGAGATCTTCGCGACGTGTGCCGGAAGAAGGAACATCGATAGCAGGATAAACGCGCTTGTTGGCCAGCTTTCTATCCAGCGCTAACTCCATATTTCCAGTGCCTTTGAATTCTTCGAAGATTACCTCATCCATTTTAGAACCCGTCTCTACCAGCGCTGTGGCGATAATGGTTAGGGAGCCTCCATTTTCTACATTACGGGCTGCGCCAAAGAAGCGCTTCGGCTTATGTAGGGCGTTTGCGTCCACACCTCCCGAAAGGATTTTTCCTGAAGAAGGTACCACCGTGTTATAGGCACGAGCCAGTCGGGTGATAGAGTCTAATAAGATCACTACGTCATGTCCACACTCTACCATGCGCTTGGCTTTTTCTAAAACGATAGATGCCACCTTCACGTGACGGTCCGCCTGCTCATCGAAAGTGGAAGAGATCACTTCTGCCTTTACCGAACGTGCCATATCTGTCACTTCCTCCGGACGCTCATCGATAAGTAAAATCATCAGGTGCACCTCCGGGTGATTTTCAGAGATGGCGTTAGCGATCTGCTTGAGCAGCACCGTCTTCCCTGTCTTCGGCTGTGCCACGATCATCCCACGCTGTCCTTTTCCTATCGGAGCGAACAAGTCTAAAATACGATTCGAATAATTATCCGGGCGAGTGGTAAGATTTAACCTTTCCTGAGGGAAAAGTGGCGTCAGGTATTCGAAAGGGACACGATCACGAATTTCATCCGTCGTTTTACCGTTTACCGTCGTGACTTTTAAGAGAGCGAAATATTTTTCTCCTTCCTTCGGTGGGCGGATGCTTCCCTTTATATGATCTCCTGTTTTCAGTCCAAAAAGTTTTATCTGCGATGGAGATACGTAAATGTCATCAGGAGATGCGAGGTAATTGAAGTCTAGAGAGCGTAAGAACCCGTAACCCTCAGACATGATTTCGAGAACCCCTTCATTATGGATGATGCCGTCAAATTCCTTTGGCGACACGAAACTCTTTTTCTTGGGTGTTGGCTTATTTTCCTGCTGTGGAGCCTCTTCCGAAGCTTTCGCTTCTGCATGCTCGCGGAAGTTTTTTCGCTTGGGTAGCTCTACTTCTTCCTCACGAGCGCGAGGTTTCTCAGGTTCTGTCGCTGCTGCTATTTCCGATTCTTCTACTACCTTTTTTCGTGGGCGGATAAAACGCGGTTTCTCTTGCTCAGGGCGTTCTGCCGGCGCAGTAGACTTTTTATCTTCAGCCGCGGGTCGTGGGTCTGCTTTGGGAGCTGCTGCCACCTGTGGCTTAGACTCTTCTTTTCTTTCTTCCCGACGAGGCTCTCGTGCGGGCGTCTTGGCCTCCGTAGCTTCTTTTAAATCTTCTTCAGAAAAATTTTGACGCTTAAACTTGGACTCTCGTTTCGGGCGTGGGCGCTTTTCGATTTCTTCCTCCGCTTTTGGTGCCTGGACCTCTGCCGCAGGAGCCGGTGCCGCATCTGTGAGCACCTCCGCTTCCTCTTCTTTTAATTCAGCAGCGGCAGGTTTTTTCTTTGGAAGTGCCTGCTCTGGGGTGATGGCCTGCTGATCTAAAATCGCATAAATCAGGTCTTCTTTTTTGAGCGACTTATTCTTAACGCCCAGCTCTTCTGCGATTTCTTTTAGCTCAGATAGCAATCTGATCCTTAATTCTTCAATGTTATACATAAAAAACTTATGCGATTAATTGATGGTGTGATGATGTTGATAATGATGATGTTGAAAGTATAGGTAGCTGAATGAAAAAGATATTCAGTTCGATAGCTTCCGGGGAGAAAGCCTTTATAACTTATACTTTGCAATAATAGACTAAGTTCTTGACTTATACAAGTTTTAAACTCATTTAAGCCCGTAAGGTTCTTTATTTAATGAAAATAAAGTTTATTTCAACCCTTTCTTAGCAGGGGCTCTTGGATATCCCGTGTGCTTTGGGCCTCAGGCCCAAATGTGCCGCAAGATCGCGGGGCTCTTCCAAGGACGGCTATCTTCTAAATGCCGGTCGATGTACTGGATTAGCAGGTCGAAAAATAGGCGACGTAGTGAACTGGAAAGAAGGGGGAACTGCACAGGATCCACGTCCTCCGGATAGGCTAAAAGGCCGTTAAAAGCTTCATGGGCGGCGCTATTCAGTCCGAAGGCATATCTGTCTTCTCCTAGTTCCGCGAGCAGCTCCTCTAAATTTTCAGGTAGAAAACCGATTTCCTGACAGCAGTCCAGCAGCATCCTCAGCGGAAAGACGGTCGTAGGTACCAATCCCTGATCCATGCCGATCAGCTGCTGCCGTGCGCGCTGAAAGAGTGCTGCATGTGGATCTGCTTCCACTAAAATCCGACCGAGTAGTTCCGCACTAAACATCAGCAGACCGCTGGCCACCGGATCGAAGGGCAGTAGGCGATAGGGGTAGTGCAGGCTAATCTCCTTACAGCGATGCAGGTCGCGCCCCTCTTTGTCGTAGACCACCAGGTCCAACAGCGTCATCGGCTGAAAGTGCGCCAGCGTCACCCGCGCCTTTTTCGCTCGGACACCATTTACGATGTAGGCCTTCAGCCCGAGTTTTTCCGTGAAAATACGCACGATAAGGCTGGTATCCCCATAGTTGATGTAGCTCAGCACGATGCCTGGTGTAGTGATCAGCATGTTAATTGACCGTAAATCTTCCTATTAAACGCTCTGTACCCGTCGCGCTCCGCGCAAAGATCAGGTACACCCCCACCTGTAAAGCCTCTCCCGTGCTGTCTCGAGGTGGCCACACAACACGCCCCCCGCGCACCTCTGTACGAAAAAGCACCCGACCCGATAAGGTGCTCACCAGAACCTGGCTGCCGTTTTCTAGCCCCTCTATGGTCAGCTGCTCTCCCGCTGCAGGCCGAATAGGGTTTGGATACACCAGGATGTTTTCCATCGGAGAAAACGAGCCCGTAAACGGTGTGTTAAAACTGCTCAGATGCCCTTCCCCCTGAATAAAAAGCTCCCCAGAAACGGGCTCGTAGCTGAGACGTCGTAGGTCATTGGAGATGAGTGGGCTGTCCTCCTGTCGCCACTGCTGTCGTAGCCCACCGAAGCGGGGCTCGAAAGCAAATAATCCCGCATCCTGGGTTGCTACCCATAGGCTTCCGTCCGGTAAGGCCCGTATACTGCTCAGCAGATTGCCTTCTAAAATGGCGCGACCCTGAAGGCTGGGGCTTTGCCAGTTCGGCGTATCGGTCACACGGAGTGTAAATGCCCGCTCTAAAGCACGAATACCGTTTTGGCCTAACAGCCAAAGGGTCCCTTCTTCATCCAAGCAGAAGTCCATCAGCAAGCCAATGCCTAAATTGCCACCACTCACCAAGAGGTTCTGGCCTGTCTCCGGAAAGTAGATGCGAAGACGTGTAAAGGTTGCCCCTGCCGCTTCTAAGAAAAACCAAGGGCCTGCCTCTGTCTGAAGGGCTGTTCGAAGCAGCGGAGCGAGTCCTGGAATCTGGAGGTTGCGCAGCCGATTTTCTCCCACCGCAAGTAGCTGAAGGTGCACTGGGTTATCCAGTTCTTGAAAAACGGGCCAGCCGAGCTCCGCGGGTATGGCTGCCACTCGTGCGTTATCGGAGTCTGCGAAGCGTCGGCTTTGGATTGCTTCCTTTTCCGGCTCGATATCTAAAACCAAAACCCCTTCCGCACTGCCTGCTAGCCACTCTTTGCCGCTCGCGGCCACACCGATAAGGTCAGGAAAAGAGGAGGATTCCCTCTGCAGAGGGCTCCATTTTCCAGCCAGTAGAATATCGTCCCCTGCGCGCTCTTCACTCATAAAAGTAGCTCCCCTGGCATGAAAGGCTTTCGTCCTGTTCGTGCTGATGCCCTCTGGAAGAGAAAGTGGGACTCCTTGAAATTCGAGGCGATTCGGTAAAAGCAGCACGAGTTCCCTTTGGCCCAGGGGCCAAAAATCCCGTAATGGTTCCTGTGAACGCGCTACCTCTTCGAACGCTAGAGTGGATTCACTGAGCAGGTAAATGGCCTGTGCGCTGCGGAGATAGAGCTGATCCTCCACCCGCCGCATGTCCGCGAGAGGCTCTGGAAAAAAAAGGGCTTCCCAGGGGCTGTCAGGCCTTTTATGATAGAGAGATCCCCCTTCCATTAGGGCGATGATGTGTGCCTCCGCTTGAAGCTCTGCGCGAAGAAAGCGTTCTCCCGGCGGAGGGTCGAGGCGCGTCCAGGAGCGAAAGTCGCGCAGATTTTGGGCGCTATTTCCCAGTAAAAGGCTTTCCGGGTGGGTGAGTAGGTAGCGGCCCTCCCGGAGGCTGGCATGCTGGATGGGCAGGGCGCTACCTGCGGGACCGATGTTCAAGAAAGTTTCGCTGAGCAGTAAGCGGTCTAGATCGATCACGGCGAGCCCTTTTGACAGCCCCACCAAGGCGAAAGGAGCGTCTTGTGCCAAATTCAGGCTCTGGATTTCTGGGCGGGGGCTGGCGTTCGCGAGTGCCCCTAGGATGCGCTCCTGCTGCTGCCCTAAAAGGTGCAAGCGGCTATCTGGGTAGGCCAGAACCAGCAGCTCTTGGGCAGGGGCATAGACACTTCGGCTTAGGCGCTGATCGCGCAAGGCGTCCTGCTTGGTAAAGGTTTTCCATCGGTCTTCTCTCGGAAACGTAAGCAACAGGCTGTGTGGCCCCTGGACGAAAACACGCTGCTGATCGCCGGTTAGCTGAGCCCCTTCTAAATAGGCCAGATGATAGCGCCAGCCCGCGGCAGGGAGTTGGCTCTGGGCCTGACTGTCTCGGGGAGAAGCGAAGAGCAGTCCTAAAATTCCGATCAGGAGGATGTTAAGGGGTAAATCCCTCATAAAAGCATTTTCTACACCGTGCCTCATAGCTGTCTTTTTCTCCCAAAACGACCTTTTCCTTCGCCTCATTTAGGCGGTAGGAGTAGCTGGCCAGGTCCCCACATTTCATGCAGATGGCATGTACCTTCGTCACATACTCCGCCACGGCCAGCAGCTGCGGCATCGGCTCGAAAGGTCTTCCTTCGAAATCCATGTCTAGGCCCGCCATGATGACCCGCTTGCCCTGATTAGCCAGCCGGATCGCCACCTCGACGATGCCCGCGTCCAAAAACTGCACCTCATCGATACCGACCACGTCACAGCTGCCGGCCAGCAGCAAAATATCCTGTGCAAACTGGATGGGCGTGGAGCGGATAGCTGTTTCATTATGCGAGACCACATCATAGGCATGGTAGCGTGTGTCCAGCGCAGGCTTAAAGATTTCCACCTGCTGCCTGGCGATCAGGGCACGGTTTAGTCTACGGATAAGCTCCTCTGTTTTGCCGGAAAACATGGAACCACAAATGACCTCGATGTGTCCTTTTTTCTCTTTCCCAGCTCCTTTTCCTAAGGAAGTTTCGATGAACATGCTGTGTTAAAAACTATAATCCATGTGAGGGAATTTATTCACTTCGGCCACTCGGCAGACGACTTCACCCTCCATCAGTTGAGCTTGGCAAGTTAACCTTTCCTTCTCGGATAATCGGCCTTGCTGGCGAAAAAATTCTTCGCGCGGGCTTAATGGGCTCAGGTTTTGTAGGCCTGAAGTAACGATCATTTTGCAGGAGGTGCAGCGACCTTTTTTGCCGCAGGCATGCATCCAGTCGATACCTGCACCGTGTATCAGGCTAAGAACCGTCTGTCCCGGCTGGCTGGTTTCGAGCAGGGTATCGTAAAGATTTTCTATTCGTAACTTGGGCATTCAGTAGAGATTTTAATACCTTTAACACTTATAAGACTAGAGATAATGGAGCATAGCTATCTGGAGGGTTACGCCACCCGTTTTGCCAAAACAGTTTCCGACCGGTTTTTTGTTCAAAAAAAATACATCACCGGCCCTGACATCGTAACATTTTCGCCCAGCAGCCAGGTGAATTTTTTTATTTTGAAGAGCCTTTTCGAGCAGTGGGAAGAGGAGCTCGAGCAGCTGAAAGATAATCCCTATTTCGATTATCGGAATAATCAGGTGGATCAGGCGTTAAAGGAATTTGTAAACGTTCTCTCCCGGGCCATTAAGGTGGACCGCGAGCACTTCGAGCCCCTCGTGCGGAAGGCGGTGATGCTGACCCTTTTCCTGGCGGCGGATCCCTTACGTTTTTACCTCAGCGAGCTCAGTGAGCTGGAAGATGAGGAGGTGAATCCCTTTCTGAGGAAAAATTTAAAGTATTTTAAGTGGCATCAGGAGCTTATAGCCGGGGTGGTGGATCGAGCGGCCATTCCGCAGACACGGGAAGCGATTTCTGCGGCGATCCGCGCGAATTATGAGCGCCTACAGGAGGAATTGACTCCGCTCGATAGCCTGGTGGTGGCGCTGGATCAAGTGGAGCCCATCGATGTAGAGGCGCTTCAGCGAGAGTTTTTTATGGCTGAGGGCCAAAGCAGCAGTGAGGCAGAGCACCAGGAGACCTCTTCACCAGCGCCTGCGGATTCGGAGCCCGAAGTGGAGAAGGTAGTGAGCACGGTAGAGGCCCTTCAGGAAGAGAGCGTCGCTGGCGAGGCGGAGACACCGGCTGCTTCCCTGCCCTTACGCAGTTATTTGGACCCGATAGACCCCGCGCAAGCTTGGGAAGCCTGTGGGCAGCAGCTTTCCGGGGTAGTGAAACCCATTTCTCCTGGGGGGCTTTCGGCCTCTATCGGGGTAAATCAGCGCTACATGTTCGTGGGCAGCTTGTTTAAAGGTGACGGGCAAGCGTTAAATGCGGCCCTACACGCTCTGGATCGGCAGGAGGAGTGGGTGGATGCAGTCTGCATGCTTAATAGAGACTATATTCCACTGTATGATTGGCCGATTCCTTCTGATGAGGTAGATGAATTTATGCTTTTACTGTTTCGCCGCTTTTACCCGTAAGGGATGGCGAAAGAGTAGGATACACCCAGCACCTCGAAAGGTCTGGGTGTTTTTTTTGGGCCTAGCCCAATCCCCTCGACCACTTACATACCTCTAGGGCTGTTTAGCCTATTTTTCTTTTTTAAGGTAGGAGGGCTTGGTATCTTTCCCGACTACGTACTATTCGCTACTAAGATTCTACTGTATGACTTTACAATCCATTTTTCGTGTTTGTAGCCTGTTTATTGCCTTTTCTTGGCTTTCCACGCAGGCTCACGCGCAGCTCCCCAGCCCTGAAGAGCATTTTGGCTTCGGTATGGGTCAAGATTATCATTTGTCTACCTACAAACAGACAGCGGCCTATTTCCAGCGGCTGGCAGAGGCATCGCCCTTAGCACGCCTGGAGGCTATCGGCCAGACGGAAGAGGGGCGGACGCAGTACATGATGATCGTCACCTCAGAAGAAAATCACCGCAAATTAGAGCGCTACCGCGAGATCTCTGTGCAGCTAGCACGCGCTGAAAATCTTTCGGTGGAGGCCGCCCGCGAGCTGGCCGACGAAGGCAAGGCGATCGTGTGGATCGACGGTGGGCTCCACTCTACGGAGACGGTGGGTATCCATCAGCTGACCGAAACGATCTACCAGATGCTGACACGTCAGGATAAGGAAACCCAGCGTATTTTAGAAGAGGTGGTGATCTTATTCGTTCATGCGAATCCAGATGGGCACGATAAAATCGGGGAATGGTACATGCGCGAGGCTGAACCAGAGAAGCGCAGCTTGGGCAACCTTCCCGTGCTGTATCAAAAGTACATCGGACATGATAACAACCGAGACTTTTACATCCAGAACATGATTGAATCTCAGAACATGGGCCGCCTACTTTTCGTGGATTGGATTCCTCAGATCATGTATAATCATCACCAGCGTGGGCCGGTGGGCTCAGTGCTAGCAGGCCCTCCCTACCGCGACCCCTTTAATCATGTGTTTGATCCGATGATGGTTACGGGCATCGATGCGGTGGGCGCTGCCATGTATAACAGGCTTAATGCTGAAAATAAGCCAGGCTTTACACGGATGAAAGGCTCCACCTTCTCCACCTGGTATAATGGAGGCCTACGTACCACCACTCATTACCATAATATTATCGGGATTCTCACGGAAATTATCGGTGGCCCTAACCCGGAAAGTATTCCTGTGGTACCCGACCGTCTCGTCCCAGATGGCAATACCCCTTTTCCTGTGATGCCCCAAGAAACCTGGCATTTTCAGCAGTCGATCGACTATTCCGTTTCGATGAACTTCGCAGTTTTAGATTATGCCGCCCGAAATCGCGACCATGTGCTGATGAATATGTACCATATGGGAAGTGGATCGATCCGCCGCGGCAGCCAAGACTACTGGACGCCTTACCCTTCTAAGGCGGAAGCCATTAAGGAAGCATATGCAAAGGATAATCCCAATGGCCGAAACCGGGGAATCGTACCCGACCGTTATTTTAAGGAGGTATTCGAGACGCCTGACAACAGGGACCCGCGGGCCTTTGTGCTTCGAGCGGACCAAGAAGATCCGGGGCGCTTAGTACACTTTATAAATGCCCTCGTGAAAACAGGTATTCGCATCGAAAAGGCGACTGCCCCCTTTTCTGTAGGCGGAACATCTTATCCGGCAGGCTCTTATGTGGTGCAGACCGATCAGGCTTTCCGTCCGCATGTTTTGGATATGTTCGAGCCGCAGGATTATCCGAATGATTTCCTCTACCCAGGTGGCCCTCCCGTACGTCCTTATGATGCAGCGGGCTGGACCCTTGCGTACCAGATGGGGGTAGAGGTGGACCGCTACTTAATGCCCGTCTCAGGGCCCTTTCAGACACTGCCCTATGGCGCTTTAGAACGTGTTCAGGCAGGTACTTTGGGCAGCGCCACACAGGGCTACTTAATCGATGCCCGTCAGAACGATGCCTTCATTTTAGCGAATCGACTGTTGGCAGCCGGCCAGCGCGTTTTCCGCGCGGAAAAAGCTGTGGAAGGCCTTCCTGCGGGCGCTTTCTATGTGGAGGCGACGGCTGGCGCCAAAGTCCAAGAAATCCACCAGGACCTCGGCCTACGAATTCAAGAAGCGAAAAAACGTCCTGATGGCTTAAAAGAAATTCGTCCCTCTAAAATCGCGCTATACGATTACTATGGCGGCTCCATGCCGAGCGGTTGGGTGCGCTGGATGCTGGAGCAGTATGATTTTGAGTTTCAACTTATCTTCGCCGATGAGATCAATAAGGGTAACTTAAACCGCAAGTATGAAACCATACTCTTCGTGGGCCCCGGTATTCCTGGACAGGGAGGAAGCAGTTTCAGCCGAAATATCGATAAGACCAAGATCCCGGAAGCCTACCAGCACATGATTGGGAATTTCACCTTGGAGGAGTCTGTCCCCCAGCTGAAGCGTTTTGCAGAAGCCGGCGGTCGACTGATTACGATTGGGGCGGCGACGAGTCTGGCCTACCATTTAGAGCTGCCGGTGCGAAATGCGCTGACAGAAAGAGCCCGTGATGGCAGGGAAATCCCTTTATCGGGTGAAAAGTACTTTGTGCCCGGATCCGTGCTGCGGATGCGCGTGGCTTCCGCTCATCCGGCTACTTATGGCTTAGGTCAAGAGGTAGATGTACTTTTTAATAATAGCCCCGTTTTCCGTTTTGCGCCGGAGGCGAAACTGGACGGCCTCGAGGTGCTCGGCTGGTTCGATACGGAGGCGCCGCTGCGGAGTGGATGGGCCTGGGGCCAAAATTACCTCAAGGATGGTGTGACGGCTTTTCGTGCACCCATGGGCAAGGGCAGCTTTTATGCTTTCGGGCCTGAAATTACCTATCGTGCACAGTCCCATGGCACCTTTAAGCTGCTGTTTAATCAGCTGTATAAAGAGTAAGGAATAGCGATCCCGGCAGTATTGCCTGCTACGACCCTCCACTGAATAGCCTTATGCGCTGCCAAGTGGAGGGTTTTTTTTGCGCCTCTGCAGCCAGATAGAGCGGGAAGTATTTTGTCAAAGAAACGTTTATACCCGACTAAGGACTTGGATGCGTGTAGTGTCCAGCTTGAGGAAGATAAAGAGGAGGATAGTAAATGCCCATAGGGAGGAACCTCCATAGCTAATGAAAGGCAGCGGGATGCCTACCACAGGAAAGAGGCCGATGGTCATGGCGATATTTATGACGAAGTGGAAGAGAAAAATGGAGATGACACAGTAGCCATAGACGCGGGAGAAGCGGTTTTTTTGGCGTTCCGCCAAAAAGATGAGCCGCAGAAGCAGGGTACAGAAGAGCGCGATGATAAGCGTACTTCCCACCCAGCCGAACTCTTCGCCCAGGGTGCAAAAGATAAAGTCTGTATGCTGTTCTGGCACGAAGTCGAACTTGGTCTGAGTGCCTTGGAGGTAGCCTTTTCCCCAGAGGCCACCCGATCCGATGGCGATTTTCGACTGGGTGACGTTCCAGCCTACACCGAGGGGGTCCAGGTCGGGATTAAAGAGCACCATGATGCGATTTTGCTGGTGCTGGGGTAGTTTTTCGACCACATAATCGAGGGAATAGGCATAGGCGATGGAGCCGATGCAGAGAAGGGAAAGCGCCAGGCCGCGCTGCCAAGTTTTTTTTCCCAGGAAGTACAGCAGCAGGGTGAAGGCGATAATCCCCCCGACGAGGAAGAGGTTATTTTCGATACCCAGGGCCAGTAAGCTGAGGGCGATGAGGGCAAAGGTAAAGACATACAGATTAGCGGGCATACCCTCTCGATAAAACATGATAAAGAAGGCGAAGTATACCATCGCGGTACCTGTGTCGGGTTGCAGCATGATCAGGGTGATGGGCAGCAGGATAACGCCGATGACTTGCAGCTGATGCTTGCGCTTGCTAAGGTCGAAGCTTGGTAGTTCCATGACCTTGGCCAGCACCAGTGCAGTAGTGAATTTAGCGAACTCTGAGGGCTGAATTCGCAGCGAGCCGAAGCCGATCGTTAGGGTTTGGCCATTTACTTCTTTCCCGATAAAGGGCGTGACAGCTAGCAGCACGAGAAAAATAAAAAACAGGGGCCAGGCGAGGTTCTCAAACAGCCTGTAGTCGGCCACCATGATGAGCAGGACGAGGATGACGGCGATGCCGATGCGCACAAGCTGCTGCCCTGAGTTGATGGACAAGTCGAAAATGCTTTTAGGAACCTGTTCATCATACACAGCGGCGTAGATGTTAAACCAGCCGATGGTAATAAGTGCGAGATAGATCAGCACGGTAATCCAGTCGAGTTTTTGTAAGATAAGGCCGTCTCTTCTCATGGCATTACAGGTTAAAGTCGCCTCTGAGGACATATTCCTCTAAATTCGGGCGTGTGATGTGTCCGCGCAGGTATTTTTCGATTAGGAGGCTGGCGGTACTCGCTGCTGCACGGCCTCCCCAGCCAGCATTTTCAACATACACCGCGATAGCGATTTTCGGGTCATCTTTCGGTGCGAAGGCGATAAAGACGGAATGATCTTCCCCTTGGCGGTTTTGGGCCGTACCTGTTTTTCCAGCAATTTCGATATCGGGAATCGCCGCACGGCCTGCTGTTCCATAGATGGCGGCAGCCATGGCATCCTGAACGAGATCGAAGTGTTTTTCATCGATGCCGACGAAGCGCTTCTCCCGAAATTGGGCGGGGATAGCTTCCGGGTCTCCATCTACTGCTTTTACCAGGTGTGGGGTATAGAAATAGCCTTTATTCGCGAAGATAGCTGCCAGGTTTGCCATTTGAAGGGGGGTGACGAGGATTTCTCCTTGTCCGATGCTTAGGGAGTAGATGGTCGAGTAACGCCAGCGAGCCTCCCCATAGACCTTATCGTAGTAGCCAGAGGTAGGGATTTGTCCTCCTTTTTCGTTATAGAGATCGATACCTAAGGTTTGGCCCAGGCCAAATTTCATCGCTGCTTCTCGCCAGATGTCCAGGCCTAGCGCGGTATCCTTAAACGTATTTTTAGAGAGCTCCTGATTGATCATAATCCGGAAGGTCTGGTGATAGTAAGGATTACAGGAATAGCGAATGGCTCCGAAGGCATTTACAGGATTCGGGTGGGCGTGGCAGGCGACCAGGGAGCGGTTGCAGGCATAGGTTGCATTCGGATTAATGACGCCCATCTGCATGCCGATGAGGGTCTGCACCACTTTAAAGATGGATCCAGGGGGGTAGGTGGCCATAATAGGCCGGTTGAAGAGCGGTTTACTTTCGTCGCGGCTGAGCTGCAGGTAATTTGTGCCGAACTGTGCGCCTGTGAGGGCATTCGGATCATAGCTTGGGGCGCTAATCATGGTGAGCACCTCTCCTGTTTTCGGCTCTATGGCTACGATTGAGCCTCTTTTCCCTTGCATGAGGAACTCGCCGTAAGCCTGAAGCTCTACATCGATGCTGGAGGTTAAATTTTTCCCTGCTACGGACGCTGTGTCCAGTTCTCCATTTTTATAAGCGCCTTTTTCGATTCCGCGGACATTTACCATGGTGTATTTTACCCCTTTTTCGCCACGAAGTGTATGTTCATAATAGCGTTCTAATCCACTTAGGCCCAGATAATCTCCTTGTCTGTAGTAGCGGCTGCTATCCCGCTCCAGCTGTGGCCCAGAAATTTCACCGATGTAGCCAAGAGCCGAGGCGCCTACGGGTCGCGGGTAGGCCCGAACGGAGCGGGTTAAAATCATCAAGCCAGGATAGTCGATGAGGTAATCCTGAATGCGTGCAAATTCCTCTGTGGAAAGTTGTTTTTTAAGCGGAGAGGGCTTCACCCAGGAGTAAGCGCGCGCTTTGGCATAGGCCTCCTGAAGTGTTTCCTTTTCTAGATCGAAGAGCTGTAAAAAGCGTGCAGTATCCTTTACGTGAAACTCTTTCGGGATGAGCATCAAGTCGAATACAGGGTTGTTATAGACCAGCAGCTCATTGTTGCGGTCATACACCAGCCCACGATAGGGGTGGTCTACGATACGTTGAATCGCATTTCGTTCTGCGCGTTTCGAGAAGCTATCGTCGATGATTTGTAGGTAAAATAGGCGAAAAACCAGCACCAGGGCGATGCTAAGGATGATACTGGCTAATATGAGGGGGCGTCGGTCGTTCATAGTAGCTTAAAGCGCACGTTTTTTTGAGTAAAACAGCAGCTGCACCACTAGGCTAGCCCCTAGCGCCAGGAGCAGACTACTTCCGGTTTTAAGTGCCATCAGTCCCCAGTTTCCGAGTCCAAGACTATCTAAACCGAAGAAGATCAGGTGATGTAGCAGCAGAAGCGGTGTAGCATAGAGGATAAACCAGCCTACTCCCATATTTAGGGCATGAGGCCTTTCTATATCGGCATATCCTCCGGTCGGGGTTAAGGCTTCCAGCCAAAGATTGCGCGCAAGCGCTAAAGTGAGTAGCGCTGCTGTATGCATGCCTCCTGTATCATAAAAAGCATCGAGCAGTAAACCATACAGGAAGGAGATAAGCAGTAAAGAAAGTGATTTACGCCGGATGGGAAGAAGTAAGATAAAAAGGGGGTATAGCAGCAGGAAGGCATAACCGAACAGGACTAGCTGCTTCAGGAAAATAACCTGCACTACTAGGAAGAGAAGTCCATGACCGATTTCACGTAAAAATGAGTTAAAAGGCATCGTCGATTTGGGCAGCTTCGTGTAATTCGTTTAATTCTTCCTTGTTGGTATGGTTCACTACGTAGACATAATTAAGGCTGGAAAAATTAACTTCCAAGTCGATAGTGATATCGAGGTAGTTGCTATTACCGGAGGCCGTTTCCACCTTACTCACTTTTCCTACCGGTATTCCGGGTGGAAAAATGGTGTTAAAGCCCGAGGTGAGGATTCGGTCACCGACTTCTACCTCTACGTGCCGGGGCACAAAGTCTAATTTCGCTTGTTTCGGGTTTTGTCCGTCCCAGTTGACAGAACCGAGCACTCCACTAGAGGCTATAACGGCGGAAAGCTTGGTTTCTGTATGCAGGATAGAGAAACCTACTGCATAATTTGTGCTAACGGAGCGAATTCTGCCGATGGCACCTTCTTCATTAAAAACCCCCATACCTTCTTGAATCCCGTCCTTACTTCCTTTATTTAAAGTGAAATAGTTGCGGTTCAGGTGGATGCTGTTTCGAATGATTTTGGCTCCGAAGTAGGCGTATTCCTGCTGTATACTGTCCAGCGGTATGTAGACGCTATCTACGCCCTGCTGGTACAGGGCCAGTTCACGGAGCAGTTTCGTGTTTTTTTCTAGAAGGCCCGCATTAATTTGGCGAAGTGCAAAATACTCTCGGATCGTGTTCTGTGTATCTAGAATTCCGCCTACCCACTTATTTGCGCTATTTAAGGCTGTGCTACCCTGCTGCGGCTGTTTAGAGAACAGCAGCGACAGGGCGATCACCTGAAGGAAAACGAAAAGTAGGAAGGCACGTGTTTTATAGAGAAACAGAAATATTTTTCGCATGCGTATTTAGGTCATCAAAACAGACTTAAAGCTGTTCAGATTTTTAAGGGCTGTTCCAGTACCTCTAACCACTGCGCGCAGCGGATCTTCGGCGATGTGGATGGGTAGTTTTGTTTTTTGGTGGAGTCTTTTGTCGAGACCTTTGAGCAGGGCTCCTCCTCCGGTAAGGTGAATGCCGTTATCATAAATGTCTGCGGAAAGTTCTGGTGGGGCGATTTCCAGAGCGCGCAGGACGGCATCCTCGATTTTGGAGACAGACTTATCGAGTGCAAAGGCCACTTCAGAGTAGGAGACTTTGATGACTTTAGGAATACCGGTCATGAGGTCGCGCCCGCGGATTTCATAATCCTCGGGTGCATCGTCTAGCTCTGTAAGTGCGGATCCGATGGCGATTTTCACTTTTTCGGCCGAGCGCTCTCCGATGAGCAGGTTATGCTGACGACGCATGTAGTCGAGAATATCCTTCGTGAAGGAATCTCCGGCCACGCGGATGGACTGATCTGCCACGATACCTGATAGCGCGATGAGTGCGATTTCCGTGGTACCGCCTCCGATATCCACGATCATGGAGCCGAGCGGCTTTTCGATATCGATCCCGATCCCGATGGCAGCTGCTATGGGCTCATAAATCATGTAGACTTCTTTAGCGCCAGCATGTTCGGCGCTATCGCGTACGGCACGCTTTTCTACCTCCGTGATGCCAGAAGGAATGCAGATGACCATGCGATGGGATTTCGGAAAAAAGCTGGAGCCATGTCCAGGGATCATCTTGATAAGGCCTCGGATCATTTGTTCGGCGGCATAGAAATCGGCGATCACCCCGTCTTTTAGCGGGCGGATGGTTTCTATGTTTTTATGCGTTTTTTCATGCATGTTCATCGCATCCTTTCCGATAGCAAGCACTTTATTGTTGCTACGATCTATCGCGATAATGGACGGTTCATCCACGACTATTTTTTCTTTATGAATAATTAATGTATTCGCAGTTCCTAAGTCGATCGCGATATCGCTAGAAAAAAAATCAAATAATCCCATATGTAGCGTGAAGTGTATGTAAGCGTGTATAAATGATTTTGAGCTGTTTTTCCCAAATTTCGGACAGTTATTCCGGCGTAAAAGAAAAGGGTGAGAACGTTCAGGTGCCTTAAGGTTGAGGCAAGCGGATTACAAAATTATTACTTTGATCTGATTATATGTGTTTTCCTCTACATTTTTTTTGTGCTGTTAACGGTTGGCCGGCAGACCTTTTAGGTACAGGCTTCGGCTTATTCATCGGCTGTCTTAAAGTGGTCTGGGCAGCGCCTGTTTCTGCTGGGAGCAAAGAAGATGCCTGAAAGGCCTTTTATTTCACTTGGTTTCCGCTTTTTTTATATTGATATTTTTTATTTACCTTTGTAGCGGTTAGTTAAATCAGAAAACAGTAGAGGGGACAGAAGTCCCCTCTTTCATTATATCGATTCGAATGATGGATAAAGTGCAAGTGGTATCCGATCTGGTGCAGCGGCATCTACCGGATGAGCGCTACTACTTAGTAGATGTGCGCATAAAGCCAGTTTCTGGGAGAATGCGAGTAGAGGTCTTGATCGATGCCGATCATGGATTAGAAATAGATGTTTGTGCGGCAGTAAGTCGTGCAGTGGGTGCTGAATTAGAGGAGCAGGCTGTTTTTGAGGATGCTTATGTGCTCGAATGCAGCTCTCCAGGTGTGGACTTTCCACTACAAACCCCGCGTCAGTATACAAAAAATATTGGTAGACAGCTGCAGGTAAATATCACGACAGGCTTGGCGCTGGAAGGTAAACTGACCGAAGTCCAAGAGGGCGGAATACAGCTGCTTGTAAAAGAAAAAGTAAAAGGTAAAAAGGCGGAAGAAAAGTCTATCGTTTTACCTTTCGAAGAAATAAAAAAATCAATTGTGTTAGTCTCTTTCAAATAATTACATGAACGCAAAAGAACTTATCGACTCCTTTGCCGAATTTGCTGGCAAGAAAAATGTGGACAGACCTACGATGATCCGTATTTTAGAGGATGTTTTTAGAGCCATGATCCGTAGGAAATATGAGACAGACGAGAATTTTGATGTAACGATAAATGCAGATAAGGGGGACTTAGAAATCCTTCGTATTCGAGAGATTGTAGACGATGATTCAGAGGATATCTGGGATTTCGATAAAATATCGCTTACGGAAGCGCGTGCCATCGAACCTGATTTCGAAATCGGGGAGGAAGTGTACGAAAAGATAGAGCTGGAATCATTCGGCAGAAGATCGGTACAGATGGCGCGGCAGACGCTCATTCAGAAGGTGCGTGATTTAGAAAAGGATAACTTATATGCGCATTACGAGGAGTTAGTAGGCGAGATCATAACAGCCGAGCTTTATCAGATTTTAGGTAGAGAACTTATTTTGGTAGATGCTGAGAACAACGAGCTGTCTTTGCCTAAGGGCGAGCAGATACCGAAGGATCGCTTCCGCAAAGGAGACATGATTCGAGCGATCGTGCATAAGGTGGAAATGATTAATGGAAATCCGAAGATTATCCTTTCTCGTACGAGTCCGATTTTCCTAGAGCGCTTATTTGAAAATGAGGTTCCAGAAATTTATGACGGCCTCATTACGATTAAAAAAGTCGTCCGAGAGCCAGGTGAACGAGCTAAAGTGGCGGTAGAATCCTATGATGACCGCATCGATCCAGTAGGAGCCTGTGTAGGAATGAAGGGAAGTCGTATCCATGCGGTAGTACGTGAATTGCAGAATGAGAATATCGATGTGATCAACTTCACAGAGAATTTAGAACTCTATGTAGCCCGCGCCTTGAGCCCTGCTAAGGTAACTTCCATTACTTTAGACAAGGAAAACATGCGTATTTCAGTATTTCTTAAACCAGATCAAGTATCTTTGGCTATCGGAAAAGGAGGATATAACATCCGCTTGGCTAGCCGCTTGGTAGGAATGGAGATCGATGTATTTCGCGATACCCCTGAGTATGAGGATGACGAAGACGTCGATTTATTGGAGTTTTCCGATGAAATCGATGCTTGGATTATAGAAGAATTAAAGAAAACAGGGCTAGATACTGCTAAGTCAGTACTGAGTCTAAGCGTAGAAGATCTGGTTAGAAGGACTGAACTAGAAGAAGAAACTATCGTCGAGATCTTCAGAATTTTAAAACAAGAGTTTGAACAGTAGCAAAAGGCTTATAACGATAATAACAATTTTAACGATTATACCGCTTATATTTGCTAAAGAATTAGAAAGAGGTTTTAGCGTATGTCAGAAGAAAAAATGATGAGATTAGGTCAGGCCGCCCGAAAATTAAATGTGGGCTTAGCCACCATAGTGGAGACACTAGGGAAAAAGGGCTATGAGGTGGAGCTGAACCCTAACTCAAAAATTAGTGGTGAGCAGTATAGTCTGCTTGCAAAAGAATTCAAGTCCTCTGCGAAAGAGAAGGAAGAAGCTTCCCATCTTTCTATAGGCAAAAGGCATCATGAAAACTTCACGATCGAAGCTGCTTCTGATGCGAAAGAAGTGAAAAAAACAGAGCATAAGAAACCTGAGCCGAAACCGCAGGCAGCAGCGAAGCCAGCTGAAAAGCCCGAAGTGAAGGCGGAAGATAAAGTGAAGGCGGAAGCGCCAAAACTTCAGGGGATAAAGGTGTTAGGTAAAATTGATCTAGGTAGTAAGGGAACCCCTGCGCCGAAACCAGCTGCCGAAAAAGCACCAGAACCGAAAGAAGCACCACAGCCAGCGAAAGCGGCTGAGAGTAAAGCTCCTCAGGCTGTGAAGCCGCAGGCAGAAAAACCTCCTGTTACACCTCCTGCTGCTCCCACTCAGCCGGAAGTGAATCCTTCTACACGCGCTGAATCTAAACCACCCAAAGAAACTACGGTGTCGGCAGCTACGCCTGACTCCAAATCAACAGCAATCCATAAAGAGTCTGCTCCGGCAGCCGATAGTAAAAAGGTGATAAAAGCACAAGACAACACTTCTCCAAAGGCGCAGGAGAAAGGCAAGGAGCCCACCGCTCCGGCTCCCAAGAAAGAAGCCGCCGCGCAGGTGCCTGCTCCGAAAGAAGACGCCAAAGCATCCGATACGCAAGAAGGACAAGTGATATCAGCGAAGGCAGAATCACTAAAAGGACTTACGGTCCTCGGTAAAATCGAACTTCCCGTGGAGCGTCCGAAGAAAAAAGGCGGCGGAAATAAACCGGTGGCCAGCTCGGACGAAAGAGGCAATAAGAAAAAGCGTCCGCGTAAGCGCATTGATAAACCAGGTGCACCCGGTACCCCTGGAGCTACCGGAAATCAAACGGGACCTCGTCCGCAGGGGCAAGGGGGTAACCGTCCGAATCAGGGCGGGCCAGGAAATAATCGACCTGCTGGTAATCGAAACCCACGAGGAGGTAATCAGCCACGTGGCGGTGACAAACGCACCGTTAAAGCCGAGCCTACACAAAAGGAAATCCAAGATCAAATCAAACAAACACTGGCACGTCTCCAAGGAGGCGGAAAATCCGGTGGCGGTAAAGGTAAAAACCGCAGAGATAAGCGCCAAGATAGCCGTCGGGATTCCGATTCGGGCATGGAAGAAACAAAATTACTCCGTGTGACCGAGTTTATCTCAGCGAATGATCTGGCCTCACTCTTGGATGTTTCTGTTAACGAAATTATCTCTACATGCATGAGCTTGGGCATGTTCGTGTCCATTAATCAGCGTTTAGACGCAGAAGCCATCACCGTTATCGCCGATGAATTCGGGTATGAAGTTTCTTTCACCAAGGCAGATGAAGAGGAAGAAATTATCGAAGATGTAGATGCTGAAGAAGATTTAATTCCGCGCGCTCCTATCGTCACGATCATGGGACACGTGGATCACGGAAAGACTTCCTTGCTGGATTACATCCGTCGATCTAAAGTAACGGCCGATGAGGCTGGTGGTATTACTCAGCATATCGGTGCATATGATGTAAAAACCGCGCAAGGAAATAAAATTGCTTTCCTAGATACTCCTGGACACGAAGCCTTTACGGCCATGCGTGCACGTGGCGCTAAAATCACCGATGTGGCGATTATCGTGATCGCTGCTGATGATGATATTATGCCGCAAACGAAAGAGGCCATCAATCACGCACAGGTGGCTGGAGTACCGATGATCTTTGCGATTAATAAGGTAGATAAGCCTAATGCGAATCCACACAAGATAAAAGAAGCACTTGCGAACATGAACTTACTCGTCGAAGAGTGGGGCGGTAAATACCAGTCTCAGGATATCTCGGCGAAAACAGGTGCTGGTGTGGAAGAATTACTGGAGAAAGTACTTCTTGAAGCTGAAATATTAGAACTGACCGCTAATCCAGATAAAAATGCTGTGGGAACAGTCGTAGAAGCTTCCTTAGATAAAGGACGTGGATATGTAGCTACGGTAATGGTACAGGCAGGAACACTGCGCGTCCAAGACGTCATTTTAGCGGGACAGCATTACGGACGCGTGAAAGCGATGTTCGATCATACGGGGAAAAAGCTAAAAGAAGCTGGCCCGTCCACTCCCGTTCAGGTGCTAGGTCTAAGCGGAGCTCCACAGGCAGGTGACACCTTTAAAGTCTACGATAATGAGCGTGAAGCGCGTGAAATCGCGAATTCTCGTGAGCAGATTCTGCGTGAGCAAAGCATGCGTACCAAGAAGCATATTACGCTCGATGAAATCGGCCGCCGTCTCGCTATCGGTAGCTTTAAAGAGTTAAACATCATCATCAAAGGAGATGTGGATGGCTCTGTAGAGGCGCTTTCTGATTCTTTATTGAAATTAAGTAAGGATGAGGTAAGTGTCAACATCATTCATAAAGGTGTGGGCCAAATCTCAGAATCTGATGTGCTCCTCGCCTCCGCTTCTGATGCGATTATCCTCGGCTTCCAAGTACGACCTTCTACGAATGCAAAGCGTCTTGCAGAGCAGGAAGAAATCGAAATCCGTCACTATTCCATTATCTATGATGCCATCAATCAAATAAAAGATGCCATCGAGGGCATGTTGGAACCGGAGTTTGAAGAAGTCATCACGGGTAATATCCAAGTACGCGAGGTATTTAAAATTTCCAAAATCGGCACCGTGGCAGGTTGTTATGTGACCGATGGTTTCATCACACGTAAAAACAAAATCCGCGTGATTCGTGACGGTATCGTTATTCACGATGGTGATATCGATCAGCTGAAACGCTTTAAAGACGATGTGGCTGAGGTGAAAGCAGGCTACGAATGCGGTATCTCGATTAAGAATTATAATAATATTCAAATCGACGATACGATCGAAGGATATACCATGCAGGAGATCAAGCGTAAGAAGTAAAGTAGTATGCGCTTCCGCGCAAATCATAGAAGTAAAAAGGCTGTCGGATTTGTCGACAGCCTTTTCTTTCGTTAATGGAACTATAGATGATGAATTTACTCAAGGGCCTTGCACTCTTTATTGTCTTTTGGGGCTGTTTAAATATGCTAGTAGGATTTATTCGGCCTGTTTTGGTCCTATGGTTTATGGATCGCTTTAACCGCCTAAAGGTCCTGCGTGTTTATGGTGGCATGGCACTCTTTGGCGCCGCCCTTTTTGGGGTTTTGTACCTCTTTTTTTAGTCTCCTGCAGGGGGTAAAAGCATTCAGGAAAGCATCAGATCGATAACTTCTCCTCCTTTTCTAAGGCGATTTCCCTTTTTAAGCGCTGCCGCGCAAGGAGAATGAGGGCAAGAGCCATAACAAATAAGACAGCAGCAATAGCCGACAGGATATAAACTTCTTTTTTAAAATTATTTATCGCAAATAGGGCGAGCGAGCTGAGTGTGACTCCGAACATAAAAAACATGGGGAGGGTAACAAAGTGCGCCTTTACTTTTTGACGTATCAGCCAGACAGCTACTGCCAAGAGGGCCAATGCGGCGAGCAATTGGTTCGCAGAACCAAATATAGGCCATAAGGTGCTGAATTCTCCCGAAGTAAGTAGGAGCATGGAGACTACTACTACAAATCCAGTGGCGATAAAGCGGTTTTGGCCTGTGGCACGTAAACGTTTTTCAGGTACATTATCGAAATATTCCTGAACGGTAAAGCGTGCGAGCCGGGTACAGGTGTCAAGGGTGGTCATCGCAAAGGCGGATACGGTGAGGGCGACGAAGGCTGTAGCAAAACTTTCTTCGAGACCGAGGCTACTAATCATTTGGCCCAGGCCAGAAGCAAATAGGGGGACCGGCCCTTCCGCGCTAAGCCGCTCGATGTATTCACCTCGACTTAAAATCAAGACGGAGCCTACGGCAATAATTGCGAGAAACGATTCAATAAGCATTCCGCCGAAACCCACAATCTTGGCATCACTAGGCTTATCGAGTTGCTTGGAGGTAGTCCCAGAAGCTACCAAGCTATGAAAGCCACTAATGGCACCACAGGCTACGGTGACAAATAAGACAGGGAATATGTAGCCGAGACTATCGCTACTTATATGAACTTCATTGTCCATGGTAATGGTAGGGTTCGCCACCAGAATACCTGCCACAGCGGCTAACATTAGCCCATAGAGTAAAAAGCTATTCAAGTAATCCCTGGGCTGTAACAGAAAGGAAACCGGTGCCACTGAAGCAAAAAAAGCATAGGCCATGAGCAGGTAGATCCAAAAGTCATAGGACAGTGCTAACGGTAGCTGCATACCAAGATATACAAAGTAATACATGATGCTCACACCTATGATCGTGAGCAAGGCGAAGCCCATTTTTGTATCCCCGAAAAAGCGGTTGAACTGTCCAAATACCATCGCTAGCACGATGAAAAGGGCGGATGCAGAGGCTACACCAGGATTATTCACGAAGGTTTTAGCGATGATGTCAGCGAAAACGGCGATGACCAAAATGAGTGTGGAAAAGGAAAAAAGGATAAACAGTCTTTTGCCCTGAAGACCGATATTTTTTTCTATAATGACGCCTATGGACTTGCCCTGATGCTTGAGTGAGGCGGCGATGCTCCCCAAGTCGTGGACGGCTCCGAAAAAAATACCTCCCAGCAGAATCCAGAGGACGGCAGGAATCCAGCCAAAAGTTACTGCGATAATAGGCCCGACGATGGGTCCTGCTCCAGCGATCGATGCAAAATGATGTCCGAGTACAACACCAGGTTTACTTGGGACATAATCCACCCCATCTTTAAAGGTGTGCGCGGGTGCAGGCTCCCGATCGTGTAAGTTGAACTTAGCGAACACGTATTTTCCGTAAAAGCGGTACGCGAAAAATAAAAGCACTGCGGAAGCGAGTAACAGATAAATAAGTTGCATGGTATACAGGGTTTAATGTTGTGTTTTAACGCTGAATCAGGCGCATTCGGTTTAGGGATAGGGTTTAAATGCGCTAATTTGCTGTCGACGGATCGACATAACTTATCGGGTGGAGATGCGTGTAAAGCATAGTAAGATAGCCTTTTCATTTTATTTAATGGAGAAAGCGGCTAAATTTGCATTTCCTGAATATGTTTTCTTCACCAAAAAAGTTAATATGGCTTGGTTTAAACGTACAGACAAAGGTATCAAGACCTCCACAGAGGAGAAAAAGGACACCCCGGATGGGCTTTGGTTTAAGACACCGAAGGGGAATATCATTCATACGCGTGAATTAAAAAATAATGCGTATGTATGTCCAGATGATGATTACCATGTCAAAATTGGCTCTAAAGAATACTTCGCGATTCTATTCGACCATAATAAATTTGAAGAGTTAGACGCGGATATGCGCTCAGCAGACCCGCTTAATTTTGTGGATACGAAGCCATATACTGCTCGGATAGAGAGTTCGATTAAAAAGGCAGAACTTAACGATGCAGTGCGTGCCGCTGTAGGCAAGTGTGATGGGCATGACTTAGTCGTGGCCTGTATGGACTTTAACTTTATCGGTGGATCTATGGGATCTGTCGTAGGGGAGAAGATCGCACGTGCTATCGATTATGCTTTAGCTCATCAAATTCCTTTTATGATGATTTCTAAGTCCGGTGGAGCACGTATGATGGAGGCTGGCTTTAGCTTGATGCAGATGGCCAAGACTTCCGCCAAGCTGGCCCGTCTCGATGAGGCAGGTATCCCGTATATTTCATTACTTACCGATCCGACTACAGGTGGAGTTACGGCCTCCTATGCCATGTTAGGTGATTTTAATATCGCAGAACCAGGGGCATTAATTGGTTTCGCAGGTCCCCGTGTGATCCGGGAAACGATAGGTAAAGACTTGCCAAAAGGCTTTCAAAGTTCCGAATTCGTACTAGAACACGGATTTTTGGATTTCATAATCGATAGAAGACAGTTGAAAAGCAGAATTAGTACACTCCTTCAATTACTAAAGAACTAAACGCTTCTTTGGCGTGTTCTTCGGAAGAAAGAAAGAAGAATTCTTCAGTAAAAAGCCTGCTTTTTCTTCTTTTATATAATATATTTGTAGGGAATAGCATACCGCGTACCGTAAATAAATGTAAATCATAGTTAAATGGGTTCTGTAATTATTACATCGATTGTAGCATTTACTTTCATTATCTTGCTACTCGTGTTTATCTTATTGTTCGCCCAGTCGAAACTTGTGAACTCTGGAGATGTGAAGATTATCATTAATGGGGATGAAAAAAACCCTATTGTGGCTTCCGCCGGAACGACCTTGTTAAACACCCTGTCGAATAAAAAGATATTCCTTCCTTCCGCCTGTGGAGGCGGTGGAACTTGTGCCATGTGTAAATGTGTGATCGAAGATGGAGGTGGTGAAGTACTGCCTACGGAAGAAGGTCACCTGTCACGTGCTGAAAAACAAGAGAAAGTGCGCCTTTCTTGCCAAGTAAAAGTAAAGCAAGACATGCGTATTCGTATTCCGGAAGAGATTTTCGGTATCAAGAAGTGGGAATGCGAAGTAGTTTCCAACTATAACGTTTCTACGTTCATTAAAGAATTCAAAGTTAAACTACCTGAAGGCGAGACCCTAGATTTCGAGCCAGGAGGATATATTCAGGTGGACGTTCCGCCAGTGACGGTAAACTTTAAAGATATCGACATTACGCCTCATCCTGAGTTAGGTCATAAGCCAGATGTGTATAAATCGGAATGGGACAAGTTCGGCATGTGGGACCTTGTCATGAAAAATGACGAGGAAATTTTCCGCGCTTACTCCATGGCGAACCACCCAGCAGAAGGTAACATCGTCATGCTGACCATTCGTATCGCTACGCCACCGTGGGATAGAGCGAATAATAAATGGATGGATGTAAATCCAGGGATCTGTTCCTCTTATGTTTTCGCACAGAAAAGCGGTGACAAAGTGACGATCTCAGGACCATATGGTGAATTCCATATCAATCCTACCCAAAGAGAAATGATTTATATCGGAGGGGGTGCAGGTATGGCGCCACTTCGTTCGCACATCTTCCATCTTTTCCATACAGAAAAGTCGGATCGAAAAGTTTCCTACTGGTATGGGGGACGTTCGAAAAAAGAGCTCTTCTATGTACCTCATTTCCGAGATATCGAGAAAGATTTCCCGAACTTCTCCTTCCATATCGGTCTTTCTGAGCCATTCCCAGAGGATAACTGGAAATTAAAAACTTCATTAGAGGATAAAGAAGGTGATGGTTATGTAGGATTTATCCATCAGGTGTTATATGATAATTATCTAAAGGATCATCCTGATCCAGATGAAATCGAGTTTTATCTCTGTGGACCCCCATTGATGAACTCAGCAGTCCTTAAAATGCTTGAAGACTTAGGCATTCCTGACGAGAATATCCGTTTTGATGATTTCGGTGGCTAAAAGACACCAGCTACCCTGTAAGGAAACCCCGCTTGTCGGGGTTTTCTGCTTTTCAAGCCAAAAAAAAATCCGTATTTTTGGAAAAGTCTTAATCCCCTAGCCCTTGGAAAATTTTTTCTATCCTATCTCGGAAGAACTCGCACAAGTAAATTATCATCCTCGGTCATTTTATGCCCATATTTATGCGCATACAGGCTTTTTTCCTGATCTGTCGCATATTGATATCGTGCTCATTGGGTTAACAGAGGCACGTGGTGTCCACGACAGGCAAAGTATGGAGCGTGGTAGCTATGAGATTCGTGAAAAGCTCTACCGCTTAATGAAGCATGATGCTCGTATCAAAGTAGCCGATTTAGGCGATCTTATCCCTGGAGAAACCTTAGAAGAGACCTATGCACGCATAGCAGAAGTAGGACAGCGTTGTCTGGAAAGGCAATTGTTACCCATTTTTTTTGGCGGAAGCCATGACCTAGACATCGGGCAGTACAGGGCTTATGAGGGGATGAATAAGATGGTTTCTCTCTTAACTGTGGATGCTAAAGTGGACATGGAGGAACTCTCAGGAGCCCCCTGCGCAGCACATACGCAACAGATTATTCTGCATGAGCCTAATTTCTTGTTCTCTTCTGCGCATATTGCTTATCAGCGCTATTTAAATGACCCGGATCTGCTGCTGGCGATAGAGAAACTGAACTTTGATCTTTTACGACTAGGAGAGTTGCGTGCTGATATTAGTGAGGTGGAGCCGCTGATGCGGCAAACGGACCTGGTCTCCTTTGACCTTTGTGCCATTCAGGCTGCCGATGCGCCTGGAGTAAACGATGCACAGGCTTTTGGTCTTTCGGCTACGGAGGCCTGTCAGCTGGCTCGATTTGCGGGCAATAGTGAAAAGCTTTCTTCCTTTGGCTTGTATGGCTATCAGCCCTATTATGACGATGCGCATAACCGCACTGCTCAAGTAGCTGCTGTTATGCTCTGGTATTTTATCGATGGTTTTTATGAGCGTGAGCGCAACTTATCATTCGATTCTGTAGATTACATGAAGTACACGGTTTCCTTGGATACAAAAGAGGGTGTGCTTACCTTTTATAAAAGTAAGCGGACGAACAAGTGGTGGATGGAAATTCCTCCCGCCCAGCTCGATGGGTTTTTCCCCTTGCGGCACAAACGGGCAAGTATTATCCCCTGTACACGGGAAGACTATGCGCTGGCTTTATCAGGTGAAATTCCAGATCGCTGGATTCAAGCACAGCTTAAAAATGGGTAAAGAATACACAAAAAGTCAGCTGGCCCTACGAAATGGTCAAGATAAACCAGAGGTTTGGGTCGCCTATGCAGGTAAAATATACGATGTTACCAGCTCTAGGCTTTGGAAAAACGGTAAACATTATGAACACTGGGCCGGTCAAGATCTGACAGAGGAGCTGGCACAAGCGCCCCATACAGAGCAGGTTTTTTTAAAATTTCAAGTTATAGGAACGCTTAAAAAATGATCGTACTAGCAGATAGCGGTGCCAGTAAAACAGACTGGAGAGTCATCGATAAAGGGAAAATTTCACAGTTTCGAAGCCCAGGTTTTAATCCGAACTATCAAAAAGATGCAGAGATTCGGGAGGCCCTCGCACAGGGGTTTCTTCAAGACTTAGGCAAACATACACAAAAGGTTTTTTTCTACGGTGCGGGTTGTACACTTCCCGAAAATAAATTGCGCGTGGCGCACTGTCTGCGAGAGGTCTTTCCAAGTGCTGTCATCGACGTCCAGCATGATATGATGGCCGCAGCAAGGGCCACACTAGGTCGAAAAGCTGGCATTTCCTGTATATTAGGTACCGGAAGTAACAGTTGTGACTATGATGGCGTACAAATTATCGCAAAACGTCCTGCTCCAGGCTTTATTTTAGGCGACGAAGGTAGCGGTTCTGCCATCGGCAAGCAGTTTATCCTCGACTTTATCCATGATGAAATGCCAGCCCGCGTGCGTGAAAAGCTCCTAAAAAAGCAGGCCCTAGATTATGCCACGATTATTCAAAATGTCTATCAAGCGCCTTTCCCAGGTAAATACCTTGCGAGCTTCTGTGAATTTATAACGGAAAATAAGTCAGATCCCTATTGTTTTTTATTAATAGAACAGGCTTTTGTAAAATTCTTCGAAAAGCACATTGTCAAATACGAGAATTATACGGAGAAAACTGTTAGCTTTGTAGGGTCTATTGCTTTTTACAATAGTGATATCCTGCGTCGTGTGGCTGCGCGGTACCATATGCCGGTGGCGACGATTCTGGAAACCCCTATCGCTGGTCTCACCCTATATCATTCTGCCGATGAAAACGACTGAAAGCCCCTCTTTATACGATAACCTCGAACTTATGGAGGTCGGAGATCTACTCCGCCACATGAATGAAGAAGACCGCAAAGTGCCCGAAGCGGTGGCCAAGGTAATTCCGAATGCCGAACAATTTATTCTAGCTCTTATCCCTCGGATGCAGGCAGGAGGTCGGCTCTTCTACATCGGTGCTGGAACGAGTGGTCGGCTCGGGATATTGGATGCCTCCGAATGTCCACCCACCTATGGAGTGCCTGATGATCGGGTAATCGGGCTGATCGCTGGGGGTGATCAAGCCATCCGAAAGGCCGTCGAAAATGCCGAAGACGATGAAGAACAGGGCTGGCTCGATATCCAGCAGCATGGCTTCCATCCTCAGGACAGTATCATCGGCATTGCCGCCTCAGGAACTACCCCTTACGTGATCGGAGCCATCCGCACCGCCCGCGAAAAAGGACTTCTCACCGCCTGCATCACATGTAATGCCGACACTCCACTCGCGGCTGTCTCTGAGCACCCGATCGCAGCGATCGTAGGTCCTGAGTTTGTCACAGGAAGTACCCGTATGAAGGCGGGCACAGCCCAAAAGCTTTTGCTAAACATGATCTCCACAAGTGTCATGATCAAACTAGGAAGAGTGAAAGGGAATAAAATGGTGGATATGCAGCTTTCCAATGAAAAGCTGGTGCTTCGGGGTACGCGTATGATTATGGAGTCCACGGGCCTTGCTGAAGCAGAGGCAAAACAACTGCTCCTAGCCAAAGGCTCTGTCAGGGCTGCAGTAGAAGACTTCTACAAGTCTCAGTCCTAACGTGCTGATGCACTTTAATTTATTTCTTCACATTAACAGATTATTTGTTGTATATTTGCAGCCCCGTAGCGCTATGCTCGGGGTTTATTCTTTTACAGCAGGGATGTTGCAACGATTATGAAAAACAACAATAAGAACAACAAAAGTAATTCGTTCAAAGGTGCTTCTGGCGAGCGTAGAACGTCGTCTAAGCCCACCAAGTCGAATACGTCAAGTGCTCAGCGCTATGCCGCTAAAGGAAAAGGGGGACTGTATTCAGGGAAGCCCGCCCAGGAAGGGGACTTTGCAGCGAAGGTGAAGCGCATGTTGGCCACAGGCCAAATCGAAGAGACCGATGTCGCAAAAGCTGTTCAGCAGTATAAAAAATCTGAAGTGCGGGACCAAGAGCGTTTTGGCAAAGGTCCACAAGGGTTTAAATCCAAAGGCGAGCGCGCGGGAAAGGCAGGCCAAAAGGGAGTGGTCCAAGGTGCCGAAAAGGAAACTAGTCCTCGTGCTTATGTTGGTAGAGACAAACAGGAGCGTCCGGTTTTTGGCGAAGCCAAAGAAGGAAAAGGAAAGAGAAAGCCGTTTAAAGAATTTAAAGGGAAAGCCAGAGCCACAGAAGAGCAGGAGCGTCCTACTTACGATTTCTCCAGAATCGAAGAGAAACGCAACAAGACGCCTAAAGCTTTGCTGCGTCTAAATAAATTTATTGCCAATGCGGGTATTTGCTCGCGAAGGGAGGCGGATACGCTGATCGCTGAAGGAGAAGTGAAAGTAAATGGTGAGGTGGTGACCGCCTTAGGGGCTCAGGTAGCTGCTACGGATGTGGTAACTTTTAAAGGGAAGCGTATCTATCCGGAGAAGCCCGTCTATGTGCTTCTAAACAAGCCAAAAGACTTTATCACGACCACAGAAGATCCACTGGAGCGTAAAACAGTCATGAACCTGGTAAAAAATGCGGGAAAAGAGCGCATGTTTCCTGTAGGTCGTTTAGATCGGAACACCACGGGCCTGCTGCTCTTTACGAATGATGGTGAGCTGGCAGCGAAACTGTCCCATCCAAGTAATAAAATTAAAAAAATCTATCAGGTGACCTTAGATAAGCCACTAACGCGAAATGATGAGGAGACGATTTTAGCGGGTTTTGAACTGGAAGATGGTGCCGTGCAAGTCGATGATATGCAGGTGCTTTCTAAAGATCGCCGCATTCTAGGCTTGGAAATTCATATCGGCAGAAACCGTATCGTACGTCGTATCTTTGCCCATTTTGGGTATGAGGTAACAGCGCTGGATCGGGTCATGTATGCCGGACTAACGAAAAAAGATATCAAAAGAGGAGATTATCGTTTCTTGAGTGAGAAAGAGGTGGTCAACTTAAAGTACTTTGTGTAATACGCTACTAGAGCGAGAATCCTTCGGTTTAGTAGTTGATCCTTGACAAACAGCAGGGGCCGTGCTTTTCTTTCAGAAAGTACGGCCTTTTTTTATGCCTATTCGGTAAAAAATAAAGATATTTAAAGAGGAATAAGAGAAGGTGCGGTAAAATCCAAACAACTTAGACCGATTTTAAATTAATAAGATAAATAGTATGCATGCCTACTATTTTGTATTTTGCATCTTGTTAAATGTGTGTAAGCCATCCACTATGAATCAGAGCACCAAAGAAATAACTGCCTGCCAGGAGGACAAGAAAAAAAGGAAAGTGTATACCCGTTGTCCATTCGCGTGGCGTAGCATCATGCGTGCGGAGGCTAAGATGCCGTTCATGTACGAAGCCCAAAAGGTATCCCGGGTGTATAAAAGAAAAAGCCCTCTGAGAGGGCTTTATGTGGTGATGAGTGGACTCGAACCACCGACTCACGGATTTTCAGTCCGATGCTCTACCAACTGAGCTACATCACCGTTTGACCGTTATTGTGATGCAAAGGTAGGCATAAGATCGATACTTGCAAATACTCTGAACAAAATAATTATCAAAAAAAACATCAATAAACAATAAATCAAACAGTATGAGTGTGTTACCTCAAATTGCTTTTTTGGTCATTTTTGCCATCGCAGGGGTGGTTTTATACAAGAGGGTCTCCTTCTTACGTAGGAACATCTTTTTAGGCAAGCGCGAGCAGCGGAATGACCAACCGGAAGAACGCTGGAAGACGATGCTGCTGGTGGCCTTAGGTCAAAAGAAGATGTTTAAGCGCTTTATTCCAGCCTTTCTTCACTTACTCATTTATGTCGCATTCATCATCATCAACTTAGAGGTGCTGGAATTTATTATCGACGGTCTTTCAGGAGCACACAGGGTCTTTGCGCCGGTACTGGGTGGGCTTTACACTGTGGCCATGAACATGTTCGAATTTCTAGCGATCGCTGTACTGGTTTCTTGTGTAGCATTTCTGGTTCGAAGAAATGTGATGCACATCAAGCGCTTTCGAATGGGGGAGCTTAAAGGCTGGCCAGCTCTGGATGCCAATTTAATTTTGATCATCGAAATCATCTTGATGTTTGCGATTCTTACCATGAATGCTACCGATCAGATTCTGGCAGAGCGGGGTGTGGAGAAATATGTGCTTCTAGATGGATTGTTCTTTAGTGGCTTGATTCAACCGCTTTTCCAAGGCATGTCGGATAGTGCGCTTCTCTTCACGGAGCGTTTCGCTTGGTGGTTCCACATTGTGGGAATCCTGGGTTTTGCCATTTATGTAACCTATTCCAAGCACTTACACATTTTCTTGGCATTTCCGAACACTTGGTATTCTAACTTGAAGCCGAAGGGAGAGATTGGAAATATGCCAGAGGTGACGAATGAAGTCAATATGATGCTCGGCATTCAGCCGGAGGGAGGTGCTAGCGAGTCTGCCCCTGCGGAGATAGGGCGCTTTGGCGCCAAAGATGTCAATGACCTTTCCTGGGTAAACGTGATGAATGCGTATAGTTGTACCGAGTGTGGGCGCTGTACAGCAGAATGCCCGGCGAATTTGACAGGGAAAAAACTTTCGCCACGCAAGATTATGATGGATGTACGTGATCGTGCGGAAGAAGTAGGGAAAAGTTTGGACGCCGGCGGTAAAGGTCTAGAAGATGGTAAATCACTGCTGGGTGATTATATCACGAAAGAAGAGATCAATGCTTGCACCACCTGTAACGCCTGTACAGAAGCTTGTCCTGTCAACATAGACCCCTTATCGATTATACTGCAGCTGCGTCGTTATGTGGCTATGGAGGAGTCGGGCACCCCAGCGCAGTGGAATGCGGTTTTCCAAAATATGGAGACCTCTTTTTCACCATGGAAATTCGCTCCTACAGATCGCTTTAACTGGGCCGATAAGGTGAAGGAAGAACAAATGGAAAAATAATTTAGATTTAAGCCGGAAAATAATGACAACGTATAAAGTACCTACTATGGCCGAGATGGCCGCTAATGGACATGAACCTGAAGTGCTTTTTTGGGTGGGCTGTGCGGGATCCTTTGATGATCGCTACAAAGCTGTAACGCAGGCCTTCGTAAAGATTTTGAATAAGGTAGGGGTAAATTTTGCTGTACTCGGAAACGAGGAGACCTGCACCGGAGATCCTGCCCGCCGTGCCGGAAATGAGTTTCTCTTTCAGATGCAGGCGGTAGCTAATATTCAGGTGCTTAACGGGTACAATATTAAAAAGGTGGTGACGGCTTGTCCCCACTGCTTTAACACGATTAAAAATGAATATCCCGAGCTCGGCGGAAACTATGAGGTCATCCATCACTCGCAGTTTTTGCAGCAGTTAATTCAGGAGGGCCGTGTCGTGCTAAAGGGCGGTGGTAGTTTTAAAGGCAAAAAAATTACCTTTCATGACAGTTGCTACCTCGGGCGTGCGAATGATGTGTACGAAGCACCTCGCGAGGTAATAAAGGCACTGGATGTAGAGCTAGTAGAAATGAAGCGCTGCCGCACGAAAGGGCTTTGCTGTGGTGCGGGTGGTGCCCAAATGTTTAAGGAGCCGGAGCCTGGTAAAAAGGACATTAATATCGAGCGAACAGAAGAGGCACTTCAGACAGGCGCTTCAGCGGTGGCCGTGGGATGCCCATTTTGTTTGACGATGATGACGGATGGCATTAAAAATAAGGAAAAAGAAGATTCTGTTCAGGTGTACGATTTAGCGGAAATGGTAGCTAGAGACATGGGAATCTAATCCTAGACATCTTCCTTCTAAAGGTAAACAGGTCACGTAGTGACCTGTTTTTTTTGCTCGAAGTATTGTTTCGTTTGTTTTATTTTTTAATTTTAAAGCATAATCATTTGGTCAATAAATAGGATTAAAAATTCTATATATTATCTAAACAATAATATTATGTGAAAATATCTTTGTTTTCGCTGGTGCTCGTTCCAGTATAAAGCCTATCTCGCGTTCAGGCTGCTTCATTTTCATTAGCTAGTCTCGCAGATGTGAAATTACTGGAAAGGAGTCCGGAATCTTTTGCGGTTACCTAATAGGTAGCTCAGGTGAATGCTAGTTTAGGTGGATTAACAGCAGCACAGCAATCCTTGAATAAAAAAAGGTAAGTAAACCTACCTAATCAAAACCTCTATTACCCCCATTCAGGGTGGTAGTTTAAAATTCATTTCTACAAAAAGAGTAAATAGGATGAAAACACTACTCACTACCGTGCTTTGCTTCTTGATTTCCTTCGTGCAGGCACAGAAAACGTTACAGGTTACGTATACGACGGGAGCTCCTCATTTAAATCTACAAAATGAGGTATATCTCTTCATCTCCGACAATATCTCCGAGTATTTATGTCCGATAGAAGCGCGAACTTGGGTGACACCTCAAGGATTTCAAGCTGAGTTATCCCATAACTACTACTCTATTTTTTTCAAAGCTGACGATTCTCGACATATCATCAGAACATTAGAGGATGGTACGCGCATTCACACCCCTCAAAACCCCGAACCCTTACCTTGGCAGCTAACCAAAGAAACAAAAGAAATTTTAGGGTATTCTTGTCAAAAGGCTATTTTACCTAATGAGTTTGGATTTACAGACCAGGATAGTGGAGACATCATTGCTTGGTTCACACCAGAAATTGAGGCGCCGCTTGGTCCTAATCGATATACAGGTTTACCTGGTTTAATTTTAGAAATATCTTATACTTTAGATTCAGGATATAGAACACTCGTCACCGAAATCAAGCAGGTAGAGCGGGAGGTCAGGATGCCGGATGACATGGGCTTTGCCGTATCGGAGGATGATATTTGGAGAAGCTGGAGCAGAAGAGAAATTAGGCAATTGAAGAAGGCGGGGAAAGGGGATTAGTTGGCTTGGAAAACAAAAATGAAATCATTATCACGACTCT
>NZ_JBSZCV010000016.1:0-112986 GCF_054166705.1 Nitritalea sp. | reverse complement strand
TCGAAACAGGGCGGCCGCAAGGGCCGCCCCTACCGGGAATCCTGATGACAATCGATGAATCGCGACACATGATCCGCGATCCATGATCCACGACGGGCGACAACACGCATCCATCCCGAAAATCATTAATCCTATGGCAATTTTCGAATCCAAAATGTAGGGGCGGCCCTAGCGGCCGCCCTTGCGACAATCGACGAATCGCGACCCATGATCCGGGACACATGATTCACGACGGGTGACAACACGCATCGATCCCGAAAATTATTAATCCTATGGCAATTTTCGAATCCAAAATGTAGGGGCGGCCCTGGCGGCCGCCCTTGCGAAGATCGATGATCCGTAACACATGATCCGCGATCCATGATGCACGACGATGGACAACACGCATCCATCCCGAAAATTATTAATCCCATGGCATTTTTCGAATCATAATCGAAACAGGGCGGCCGCAAGGGCCGCCCCTACCGGGAATCCTGGCGATAATCGATGAATCGCGAAACATGATGCTCGACGGGTGACAACACATACACAACCCCGAAAATCATTTATCCTATGGCAATTTTCGAATCATAATCGTTTCAGGGCGGCCGCAAGGGCCGCCCCTACGGGATTTTAAATGATTATAACAACTGTTGATTTTTCAGAAATTCTATTTTTGAAAAAAACTACTATATTTTTAATAAAACAACAGCATATGCGTAATAACAAAGGGAACCGTAAATCGATCCGATTAAAAGGGTACGACTATTCACAAGCAGGTTTATATTCCGTGACTATTTGTTGTCAAAATAAATTGTGCCGTTTCGGACAAATAAAAAATCATGAAATGATTTTAAATGAAATGGGAGAAATAGCTTACCAAGAATGGTTAGCGTTACCTGAACGTTTTGTACATGTGGAATTAGATGTTTTTCAAATCATGCCGAATCACATGCACGGTATCATTCAATTAACAGATGACCTGCAAGCAGAACCTATAAGAGCAGAAGGCAATCGAATACCATTAGGCCAAATTGTAGGTGCCTATCAATCCCTAGTATCGAATGGCTGTCTGCCCATTTACAAATCAAGAAATGAATTCATGGGAAAATTATGGCAACGAGATTATTACGATCACATCATTCGTGATGAAAAATCCTATCAACGTATTGCCGATTACATTCGAAACAACCCCCCAAATTGGGGGGACGATGAATTCTATAGATAATTACATGTACGGGCAGCCCCGGCGGCC
The DNA here is from genome assembly GCF_054166705.1 of Nitritalea sp. Lineage (NCBI taxonomy): Bacteria > Pseudomonadati > Bacteroidota > Cytophagia > Cytophagales > Cyclobacteriaceae > Nitritalea > Nitritalea sp. Next base: position 111,752 of record NZ_JBSZCV010000016.1, on the reverse strand, counting down.
GCCCTTGCGAAAATCGACGAATCGCGACCCATGATCCGCGACACATGATGCACGACGCGTGACAACACGCATCCATCCCGAAAATTATTAATCCTATGGTAATTTTCGAATCCAAAATGTAGGGGCGGCCCTAGCGGCCGCCCTTGCGAAAATCGACGAATCGCGACCCATGATCCGGGACACATGATTCACGACGGGTGACAACACGCATCGATCCCGAAAATCATTAATCCTATGGTAATTTTCGAATCATAATCGAAACAGGGCGGCCGCAAGGGCCGCCCCTACCGGGAATCCTGGCGATAATCGATGAATCGCGATGCATGATTCACGACGGGTGACAACACGCATCGATCCCGAAAATTATTAATCCTATGGTAATTTTTGAATCATAATCGAAACAGGGCGGCCGCAAGGGCCGCCCCTACCGGGAATCCTGGCGATAATCGATGAATCGCGATGCATGATTCACGACGGTTAACGACACACATCCATCCCGAAAATTATTAATCCTATGGTAATTTTCGAATCATTAACGAATCAGGGCGGCCGCAAGGGCCGCCCCTACCGATAATCGATGATCCACGACGGTTTAGGGCCCACGACACCTAAAAAACCATACCGCATAAAAAAAGCCCCTTGCGGGGCTTTGCTGTTATTTTAAGAAAAGCAATTCGCGGTATTTTACCAGCGGCCAATATTCGTCGTCTACCAATAACTCCAACTTGTCCACCGCATAGCGGATCTTGTCGAAGAAGGCATCCTTCACATCCGTACTGTATCCCTTCGCACGCTCGGCAGGATCTTCTACCTTATTCAGACGCTTGCGGGCTTCAATCATCGCATGCACATCGGTCTTTAGATTTTCTAAATGCTTGCTGATCTGCTTGATCGTTTCGACCGCCGCCTTATTATCTAAACCTAAAGCAGCCAGGCCTTGCGCATTTTGAATCAATACATTCTGATACTGCATCGCCGTAGGAATGATGTGGTTCAAGGCTAAGTCGCCCATCACGCGCGACTCGATCTGTACCTTCATGATGTAGTTTTCACACATGATCTCATGACGGGCATGCAGCTCGATCGGCGACATCACACGATGCTTGTCGAAAAGGGCTTTTACCTCTTCACGCGTATAAACATCTAAAGCAAATGGCGTGCTTTTCAAATTCGACAGGCCGCGACGCTCCGCCTCCTGCGCCCACTCCTCAGAGTAGCCATCACCCTCGAAACGCACCTTCTTGGAATCGGTGATGTACTTACGAAGCACCTCCACGATCGCAATTTTCTTCTCTTTGCCCGCCTCAATTAAAGCCTCCACTTCTGCATGCAGCGCATTTAAGACATCCGCCACGATCACATTCAGCGCCGTCATCGGTCCTGCCACATTTGCCTGCGAACCTACCGCACGGAACTCAAACTTGTTACCGGTAAAAGCAAAAGGTGAAGTACGGTTACGGTCTGTATTGTCTAAAATGATTTCCGGGATCTTCGAAATGCCCAGCTTCATGTACATGTTGTCTCCCTTCTCAATGGAAATATTTCCATTTTTCTCTAACTCATCCAGCACCCCGGTCAAGGTAGAGCCTAAGAACACGGAAATAATCGCTGGTGGCGCCTCATTCGCACCCAGACGATGGTCATTTCCCGCTGACGCAATGCTGGCACGAAGCAGGTCGGCATTGTCATAGACCGCCTTGATCGTAGCCACCAGGAAGCAAAGGAACTGCAAGTTCTCCCGCGCTGAATTACTCGGCTGGAACAAGTTGATGCCCGTATCCGTGATCAGCGACCAGTTGTTATGCTTTCCAGAGCCATTAACACCCGCAAAAGGCTTCTCATGAAAGAGCACCTTTAAGCTATGGCGATCCGCCACCTTATCCATCAGATCCATCAGGAGCTGGTTGTGGTCCGTAGCTTTGTTGATCTCCTCGAAAAGTGGCGCCACCTCAAATTGGCCCGGGGCCACCTCATTATGACGCGTAGATACTGGGATCCCCAACTTCAGAGCTTCGATCTCGAAGTCCATCATAAAATCCTTTACGCGCGTCGGGATAGAGCCAAAATAGTGATCCTCCAGCTGCTGCCCACGCGCCGGATTATGGCCGAAAACGGAACGTCCCGCCATGACCAGATCCGGGCGAATGTTAAACAGGGCCTTGTCTACGACAAAGTACTCCTGCTCCACGCCGAGGGATGGCGTCACCTTACGCACATTTCTGTCAAAAAGCTGGCAGACCTTCACCGCCGCCGCATTCACTGCCTCGATAGACTTTAAAAGAGGTGTTTTGTAATCGAGCGCCTCCCCGGTGTAGGACACGAAGATGGTAGGGATACAGAGGGTATTGCCGAAAATAAAAATCGGCGATGAGGGATCCCAGGCGGTGTAGCCACGCGCCTCAAAAGTGGTACGAATACCTCCATTTGGGAAAGAAGATGCATCCGGCTCCTGCTGCACCAGCGCCGAGCCCTTAAACTTTTCAATGCCCGCATGTGCGTCGAAAAACGCGTCATGCTTCTCCGCCGTGGAGCCCGTCAGCGGCTGGAACCAGTGGGTATAATGGGTAACGCCCTTCGAAAGTGCCCAGATACGCACCGCAGAGGCAACTTCCTCAGCGATAAGCGGCTCAATTTTAGCCCCCTTTTCGATGGCTTCCTTCACCTTCTTAAATACGCTAGGAGCCAGCGTCTCTTTCATCTCCTCCTCGCCAAAAACTAAACTGCCGAAGTATTCCGAAATCTTCGGTGCCGGAGGGGTGACCGTTACACGAGGTCTGTCTTGCACTTTTAATAGCGCCTGATGTCTTAAAGTTGCCATACTTTACTATAAGTGGTTTAAATTTACACCAACAAAAATATGAAAATATGCGAATTAAAACCAGTTTGGCTGAATTTTTAGCCAGTTTCACGAAAAATTTATGTGATTTTGAAAAAATACGGGCTAAAAACGCACCGATAGTCGATTTTGGCGGCGGCTGGGGCTAAAAAATAGAAAAAGGAAAAAATCCAGAGAATGTGTACCTTTGTGACTGAATATAAGGAGTCTAATGTGAAAAAAGTTGCTTTCTATACGCTGGGGTGTAAACTAAACTACTCGGAAACCTCTACGATCTCGCGCATGTTCGAGGAAAAGGGCTACCGCAAAGTGGATTTTGTCGACACTCCCGACATTTATATTATTAATACCTGCTCGGTCACCGAAAACGCGGACAAAAAGTGTAAAAAGATCGTGAAGGAGGCCAAAAAGATCGCTCCCGACAGCTATGTGGCCATCATCGGCTGCTATGCGCAGCTGAAGCCGCAGGAAATTTCGGAGATCGCCGGCGTAGATGCCGTGCTCGGCGCGGCGGAGAAGTTTCGCCTCATTGAACTGCTAGATGGTTTTGTCAAGCCCGCGCAGCCGCAGGTGCTGGCCTCCGAAATCCAGGAAGCCAGGCGCTTCAACCATGCCTACTCCCTCCACGACCGCACCCGGACCTTTTTAAAGGTACAGGATGGCTGTAACTATGGCTGTGCCTTCTGTACCATCCCACTCGCACGCGGAAAAAGTCGCAGCGATAGCATCGAAGAAATTTTGCGCGGAGCGCAAAGCATCGGGCAAACGGGGGTGAAGGAAGTGGTCCTCACTGGCGTGAACATCGGCGACTTCGGCATACAAGAGGGCAAGCGGGTGGAGCGTTTCGCGGACCTGGTAGAGGCCCTGGACCAAGTAGAAGGCATCGAGCGCTTCCGCATTTCGTCGATAGAGCCCAACTTGCTCACGAATGAAATCATCGACTATGTGGCGCGCTCCCAGCGTTTTGTGCCGCACTTTCATATTCCGCTGCAGTCAGGCAGCAACACGATTTTGCGCCGCATGGGGCGCCGCTACCTCCGCGAGCTCTATGCCGACCGGGTGGCACGCATCAAGCGGCAGATGCCGGACTGCTGCATCGGCGTGGATGTGATCGTGGGCTTCCCCGGGGAGACGGAGGAGCTCTTCCTGGAGACTTACCAGTTTTTAAACGAGCTGGACATCTCTTACCTGCATGTCTTTACCTACTCCGAAAGGGCGAATACCCGCGCTGCGGAAATGGATGGCATAGTGCCCATGGCCGTCCGAAACGAACGCTCGAAGGCGCTACGTGGCCTCTCAGAAAAAAAACGCCGCTTCTTCTATGAGCAGCAGCTCAACAAGACCTTTACCGTGCTCTTCGAAGAGGAGGTGCAGGAGGGCCGCATGTTCGGCTTTACAGAAAATTATGTGCGGGTGTCTGCCAAATATGATCCCGTGCTGGTAAACGAGCTGAAAATAGTCACCCTGGATAGCATCGAAGCAGATGGTACCGTTAGCGTGCGCGAGCCGGAAATGATCGTGCACCGCTAAGCCAGCGCTAAACGCTATTTTCTACCGTCTACATGCAGAAATATTGCACGAAATAGGCAATTCAATTGCATCTATGGCGCAAACTTGTTGCATTTTAGAAAAAAACCATAAAAAAATAAGGCAAGGTGTATCTTTTTCGCGTAATTTCGGTCTACGTAGTGAATAGATAAATAAACCATACCTTATGAACGAATGTACCTGCACGACATGTACTTGCACGAAGTGCAACTGTGTCAACTGTAAAGAGAGTAATTGTCCATGTGAAAAGTGTGAATGCGCTACGTGTAACGATACCTGCTGCGCATAACACGGAATTAAAATGAAAGAAAAAGGCCGGCACTCTGTTGGTCTTTTTTTCGTTTACTAGCTATGTATACGACACAAGAAATTTGGGAGAATTATCGGGAAGGGCTGTACTTTTTTATTTTAAAACGGATCAAGAACGAGCAGGCCGCTTCGGATATTTTTCAAAACACCTTTATCAAGATCCACCAGGGCCTGGAGCAGCTGCAGGACCCGACGAAGGTGCGTGCTTGGGTGTATCAGATCGCCCGGAATGAGGTGCACCGCTACCGCGAAAAGGAGCTGCATTATGTGGCGGAGGAAGAACAGGAAGTGGCTGCCGAACAGGCGCCTGAGGGCATTCAGCGCGTCTGCTGCTTCGATAAATTCGTGGGGCAGCTCCCCGAACCCTATCGGCTGGTCATCGAGGGACTTTACCTCCGTGGAGAGAAGCAGCAGCAGGTGGCCGAGCGGCTGGGGATCAGCTTAGCGAATGTGAAGGCGCGGGCCCTCCGGGCCAAAGGGCTATTGAAGCAGCAGTTTACCTCCTGCTGCCAGTACACCGTGGACCCTCAGGGCAAGTTGGTGGGCGAGCCCAAATGCTGCGAAGACTGAGGCCAACTAATTTCCCCTCATTTTTTGAATTTTTCATAAAACAAGAAACTTTGTCTTATTTTTTTTGTTATTTTACTCACAGATTCTAATTTTTATAGAAGAATAACAGAACCACAAACTAGGATATGGATCACATTTATAGCGCGCTCGAACACTTGTTTCAAGAAAGTGAGCATTTAAACACGCTTTGGATCGAAACACCGGTTCGAGAGCAGGAAGCTTTCCTGAATCTGTGTATCAAGCGTACCTACGACACGAATAAGGCATTTAATAATGCACTGATGTCGGGTAATTATATCATCGGTGACTTTTTACTACTTAAGAATATGGAAACCTTAGGCTGGATGTTCCATATGCGAGAAGTAGTCGCGGACTTTTTACAAAATGTCCGCTTAGAAGAGACCCCCTTTACAGTGGAGGAGGCGCTCTTGAAGACCCTTCTTCGCGAAGAAGAAGCCCTTCGGCTTTTTATCTCGAAAGAAAACCCACCCAAGTTTTCCGAAGCTTTTCTCTTTTTAGAAAATTTATATAAAAAAAGAAAATATACCCAGTTTAAACTGGAACTAAAGATCGCGCAGCAGCAGTCGGCCACAAACATGAGTGACTTGGAACAGTTCCCGCCCAATCTTCACGAACACGAGGATGCTTATCTGATCACCCAGCTACAAGAGCAAATAAAAGAAATGATTCAATTAACACAGTATATCCGTTCGGAAGGACTGTTCTACCGCGCATCGCATCATTTAAATTAAATACAGCGCTATACTTTTAACGCTATTCAAACCATTAAACAGGTCAGTCGAAAAGTAAATTTGCTCCCTCACTATAGTGACACCTTTTTTAGAAAAATAAATTAAATATTTGTATCTATATTGATTTTTTTCTTAACTTGTGCTCGTTACTGAAAACTAAAGCACAAATTATTTCTTACACCCAAAAAAAACAATTGTATGACTTTACAGGAATTTATTAACAAGTATCAAGGCGTAAGTTTTTCTACTTCAGCTTTTTTATATTACGACGCGGAAGGCAATCAATACAGCAGCATCGAAGAGGCCTACGAAAAAGGTGCTGAGGTACGTATTTTAAAGGCGAAAGATATCGCCAGGCAGGATTTAGCGGCTATCGGCATCGCATCCGAGCAGGAGGCTAACGCGCTTACACGTATATTAAATGGGCTTTTCGGCCAAAATATCACGCCTACTGGCAGAAAAAGAAGAAAAAACTTTACCGAATCAGATAAAAAACGTATTTTGCGTGACTATGAGAAGGCTGCAAAGGCTGGCGTCTCGAAGTTCGAATTTGCGAACCGAAACGATGTCTCTTATCCTACCCTACTGAAGTGGGTGAAGGAAGAGGGAATGGCTTAAGTAGTTTTCTAAACTTAAACACCTACATCTCGGAGTGCCTCCGGGCACTCCGATACTTAAACACTTACTTAAGTATCCTCTTAAGTGATTTAGACACCTACTTAAATCTCACCCTAAGAAAAAAGCGAAGCTATATGCCTCGCTTTTTTTGTCTGCTGTTCCGTAGGTAATAAGGCTGTAGCACTTTAGACCACCTGCTTGGTTTTGAGTAGCGCTTTTTTTAATACCTCCAGTTGCGCATAGGGATTAAAGCGGCGGTCGATGATGCTGTAACAGGCCTTGCGGATCTGCTCTCTATTGCCTCCTTCTTTCTGCAGCCAGTCATGTAACTTTTCAGCCAGGTTATTTGCCGACAGGGAAAAGAAAAAGCCTGTTTTACCGGGCACGATCGCTTCGAACTCCGGCATTTGTTCTTCAAAAGTGTCATGGCTGCACACGGGTGTACCGAAGCTCATGGCATGGATAGCCGTCAAGCCCACATTCCCCGGAGAGACACAGAGTGCTGCATTTGCGATAAGCACACCCAGCTGCACCTCATCGTAGCAGGGACCATAAAAATGCACCCTCCCCTTCAGTTTTTCCGCCTTGCGTGCGAGCGCCTTCCGCTCCGGCCCATCGCCTACCACCACCAGATTCACCCGCTGCTGATAGCGCTGCTCGAGCTCTTCCATGGCTTGAAAAATCAAGTCTAAGCGCTTCACTTTCGTCAGCCTGCCTGTAAAAATCAGCGTGGGGAGGGTATTGTCCTGAAAGAAACTTTGCTCCCGATAAAAGCAGGGCTTCACAGACTCCCGACGCAACTTGCGCTGCTCATTATAGTGCAGCGAATTATACACCACATGCACATGTTCCCGCCGAAAGCCCATCTCTTCCATCTGCTCTTTCGCATACTCTCCATAAAGCAGATGCTCATGGGCCAAGCCATGAAACAGCTTTTTCAAAAGACGCTTCGCTCTACTTTCATTCCCATAGACGCCATGACTCCAGGTAAAGACCCGCTTGCCCGTCAACCTTCCTAAAAGCGCCAGCATCCAGTTCGAAAGGATGCCCACCTGTCCCAGCAAAATGATGGTATCCCAGCGAGAAAAGCCTTGCAACACACCTTTTTGCCAGATGAGCGTTCCTTGTCGGTAAAGGTTTTTTACGGAATGACAGTGGCCTCTATAGGGCTTATGCCGCACATCGATCTGCCGGATGGGCTGCGGATCCTTGGGACAGTTATCACCAAAAAATATATGTAGGTCCCACTCTTTTTCTTGCAGCAAAATCTCCCAAATCTCTTTCCGATAATGAGGGGCTACATTGGTAAAAAAAGCAATTTTAGGTAATTTTTCCATACGTTAATACTCGCAAAAGTGCACGGGTGAAGTAGCGTGATATCCGGGTGTCCAACTTCATCTAAAAAAGTGCCAAAAAAGACATTTCCTATTCAAAACAAACGGGAAGAAGTGGATAAAAAGGTCTACTTCTTGAAAACGCAAGATACGTCCTTTTGTTTTCTCGTCCAATACATTTAGAAACGACTAAAAAAAAGAATCCCTAAGAACAAACGGACTGCCCAAAGGGATTCTTCTGTTTTATTTAAATAAAATCCATTAATTCAAAATATTTACATCCAATCGTGAAAAACGGGAACTGTTACTCACAAACTCCGGCACCAGCACTTTCATCTGCTGCACTTGCTCGAAATCATCTCCCTGCTCCACCAGCGCATAGAGCCGCTGCAGCCCCTGCTGTAGGCTGTGATGATCGATGGCCTGCATGCGCGCAATCTTGATCTTTTCATGATGCGTCGGCAGGGTAGCCTCAGCATCGTTTAGCAGCTCCTCGTAGAGCTTCTCCCCAGGGCGTAGCCCGGTGTATACCAGACCGATCTCACCTACCTCACGGCCACTCAACCGAATCATTTTTTTCGCTAAATCCGCGATTTTTACGGGTTGGCCCATATCGAACACGAAGATCTCGCCTCCCTGACCGATAGCGCCTGCTTCCAGCACCAGCTGACAGGCCTCGGGTATGGTCATGAAGTAGCGTGTAATATCGGGATGCGTGACCGTCAAAGGCCCCCCCTGCTCCAGCTGCCTGCGGAAAAGGGGAATGACCGAACCGTTACTGCCCAGTACATTGCCGAAGCGCGTGGTAATAAAGCGTGTCTGCGCCTTGCCCGACAGGGCCGCCTTCTCCCCTAACGTCTGCACATACATCTCAGCGAGCCGCTTGCTAGCGCCCATCACATTCGTGGGGTTTACGGCCTTATCCGTGCTGACCATCACGAACTTTTCCACCGCATAGGCCAGGGAAAGGTCGGCTAGCTCCTGCGTGCCCCGCACATTCGTCTGAATGGCCTGATGGGGATACTCCTCCATCAGCGGCACATGCTTGTAGGCTGCAGCATGGAAGACCACCTGCGGCTGGAAGGCCGCAAAGTGCCGCTCCATCACGGGCTTGTTTCGGATATCGGCCACCACATAGCGGCAGGCCTTGGCAGCTTTCGCTGTCTTTAACTCTTGCTGCAGATCGTAAAGCGCAGACTCTGCCTGATCCAGCAGAAGCACTTCACTGGGTTGTAGGCGCATCAACTGCCGGCAGATCTCACTGCCGATGGAGCCGGCCGCGCCAGTGACCAGTACGCGCTTGCCCTTAACGTAGGAGGCGACATGGGCTTCATTTAACTGAATGCTCTTCCGTGGCAGCAGGTCTTCGATGCGGACTTCCTTAATGTCGGAGGGCTTCAGGCTCTTTTCTTCAAACCAGGAGACAGAGCTTGGAATTTTTTTCACCCGTAGGCCTGCGGCCAAAGCAGCATCGGTCAGCTCCCGTAGCCGCTCCACGGGCAGGGAAGTAATGGCGATAATCAATTCTTTCGCCCCTTTCTTTTCTACGAGCTGGGGAAGGGCGTCCAAGCCACCCTTAAATATCGGAAACCCAAGAAGGCTCTTGCCCTGCTTGTCGAGATCATCGTCTAAAAAACCCAGTACCTGATAGCGGGTATAAGTATCGCGCGTTATCGTCTGGCAGGTGATCATGGCCGCATCCCCCGCCCCATAAAGGAGCACGGGGATCAACTTGCTAGGCGTACCCGTATTTCTTTTGGCGACGTGGTAGACATTGCGAATCAGCAGGCGGTAGCCCACTAAGAGCGCCAAACTAATGAAGCTGGCGATGACCGCCACCGAAATCGGTAAAAAATAATGGGGATCCACCAGGTCTACGCGCACATTGCTTAGTTTTAGCAACTGGAGGACGAAGATGGAGGCTCCGAGCATCAAGCCGATGCGCACCATGTCGCGCAGTCCCGTGTGCCGCACGATACCCGAGTAGGATTTACTCCAGTACATCATCGGGAGGGTGAGCAGAATAAAGGCCGCCACGCTGGGGATTACCTCGAAGGCGCTGATCCGAACGAAGTCGAAATTAAAACGCAGGAAATAGGCGAAAAAAGCTGCCTTTCCTATAAATACCGCATCGATTAAGACGATTAACCAGCGCGGCATGATTTTCATCTGCAGTAAAAACTTCATCTTTTAAATGATCGGTTAGTAAAAATTTGTGGTTCTCGGTAAAAATACATGAAATTCTATTGTCTTCCTAATGGCTTATCAAACGCTTCTCTCCCGTAATCGATTATGCACTGGTGTCAAATAACAGGCCAAAAAAATCCTTAGAGCTAAATAAATGCCGTTATTTTACTATTTCTCAGGCACAAAACGATAAAACACGTCACAAAACGAACTTCTCAGGAAACAAAAAACGTTTTCAATTATTTGAAATGCGTTTTTTACTATTTAAACGGCGGAAAAAATATACATTTTTTCCCGTTGCATCGATACGGGCCACCGCGGATATCGTCCATCGCGCGTATCGCCCATCGACAACACACGCAGGGCGGCCGCAAGGGCCGCCCCTACGACACATACCAATATGTATCACCCCCCATCGAAACATGCGTCGCCCATTCTGGACATCGACACGGCCCGCCACGGGTATCGCCCATCGATAATACACGCAGGGCGGCCGCAAGGGCCGCCCCTACGATGCCTACCAATATGTATCATCCCCCATCGAAACATACGTCACGCATTCTGGACATCGATGCGGCCCGTCGCACGTATCGCCCATCGACAATACCCATAGGGCGGCCGCAAGGGCCGCCCCTACGATGCCTACCAATATGTATCATCCCCCATCGAAACATGCGTCGCCCATTCTGGACATCGATACGACCCGTCACGCATATCGCCCTTCGACAATACACATAGGGCGGCCGCAAGGGCCGCCCCTACGATGCCTACCAATATGTATCACCCCCCATCGAAACATACGTCGCCCATTCTGGATATCGATACGGCCCGCCGCACGTATCGCCCATCGACAATACACGCAGGGCGGCCGCAAGGGCCGCCCCTACCAAAGGGGGGACTAGAAGCCCCGCGGATACTGGTACTGGCGCAACAAATCATCCAAGCGTGGTGTGCCCGTACGAAAACGGCGCCCCAGCGGATCTTCGGCGTTAATGCCATACTCCCAGCGAAACTCCTCTGTGGTGCGTAATTCGATTTTGCGCGTGCGCAACAGCCGCCCCGGCCATAAAGGAAAGGCCAACTGAAAGCCGGCATTATTTCCTAAGCCCGTCCGCGACACGAAAAAGCCCAGCTCCCAGGTGCCGTACTGCCGAATTAGCTCCCCGCGCACACCGCGATCCCCCACCAGAAAACGGCCCGCACTGGCTTTCAGCACCAGCCCCTCGAAAGGCAAGCGGTATTCGACATCGCCCAGCAGCATCCAGCCGCCTAACGCCTCCGTAAAGAAGCGCTCCCGCGCAAAGGCATAAAAGCCCGTTTGCGCCAGCTGCGCCCCGAAACTCAGCCGCCCATCCAGCGGCATGTAGCGGTACTGTACATCCCAGCCATACCGATCGTATACGAAAAGACCCGTCTGCACCAACATAAAATGGCCCTTGCCCAGGTGACGGAAAAAATTCAAGTGCGTAGGGCCCACATGTACCCGGTCAGAGGTCCGATCCAGCCGATTACTGATCGGTAGGTAAAGGCCCGTATGCAGACTCAGGCCTGGCAACAAATAAAAGCGCGTGTCCAACAGCATCCCGAACTTCTCCTGCACGGGCTGCTCGAAATTCCCAAAACGAATGTTCAGGTCCGGCATCAAACGGAAGTTATAGCGATACCCTTCCGGTCGCCACTTGCGCCGCACCTGCAGCTCCTGCTGGGGACTCAGGGGCTCCAGTAAGCCCGCTGCGGTAAACAGGCCCAGGGTCTCTCCTAAAAGCAAAGGCACATAGCGAAAGGCCTCCTTGTCCAAGCCCTGCTCCGCTAAAATCCGCTCGATGAGGGCGATGGAGGCATAGGGGTCACGGAAATTCCGATGTTCGTACACCAGCCCCCAGTAGCGCTCCTCTTCCAGGAGGTGCACCTGCTCGAATCCCGCCTCCCGAAGGGTCTCCTTCAGGCGCGCTTGCTGCTCTGCCGTTAGCATCCCCTTTTGACTGGGCCCCATCTCCGCGCCCAGAGGCTGTGGGGCCTCCCCCTCTTGGATTTCGGCCTGCCGGCCAAAGGAAACGCTCCAGCAGCAGAGCAGTAAGAAAAGTAGCCGTCTAATTTTCATCTTGTCCTTGTTTACGTCGTAAAGCCCGCGGCGCCACCTCCAGCGGGAGCACCAGATGCAGCGCAGCACCCACTTGCCTGAACCCATAGGCATTCAGCTGCAACGCGATTTTTTCTTGCCATAAATTGCTGTACAGCCCCCCATGCAGGGCCCGGCCATCATGCTCGAGCAGCAGGCCACCCCAGTCGCGGTAGCGCAACTTAGCCGCGCCGAACAGCCCCGAGAGATAAAAGTTATTGATCCGCTCCTTGCGCACCAGCCCCGGACCGATGGGCTCCCGGTTCGCATCTCTGCTCTCCCGCGTCAGGTAAAAGAAGGGAGAGCCATACCCCACACTTCCGCTCAGGGTCCAGTGGGGATCCAGTGCATGGCTTTTCGTCAGCACCAGGGCCTGATGGCCTAGATAGTCGGCGGCGGAGTTCACCTGCGGCAAAGAAAAAAACAGGGAAACGTCCGGCAGCCAGCTGTCTGTGCGCTCCCGCAGCAGACGTAGGCTGAAGTCGATATGCCGATCCCCGATCCCGATGCGTGGCACGTCCGGAAGGTAGGTCATGTTCAGCGTCACCCGCAGGAAGGGGGTGATGTCGGCGGTGGCATGGTACATCAGCTCATCCGCAAAACGCCCCATGTAATGATTGATGGCGTACTGCTGGGGAATAAAGGCGAGCCCCACCCGTGCCTGCGGCTGCTCCGACCAGTCCCCACTTGGGGTAAAGATGTAGCCCGGCTTGCCGAGCACATTATGCTGCGCCTGCAGGGGCTGCAGCAGGGCCAGACTAAGGAGGCAGCTGAAGATAAGGCATAAAAAAAAGTATGGCAGCGGAATGCTGCACATACTTTTAACGATGGAAGTTGAACCAATTAAACGTCCCATTCGCGGCACTTAATCTTCTTTTTCGGTTTTGCCTTCAAATAAAGCGGAGAAGCGGTAGCGGACACTGAGGCCTACTTCCACGCCTGCCAAGCTGATTTCACGCGTCACGGGAGCAGCTCCCGGCTCCGGACGAGAGACCTGGTTGTAGGCGCCGGTATTATAGCGCAGATCCAAGCCCAGCCCGATGTTATCGGTCACCATGTATTCGAGTGCTCCGCGTACATAGGCCGCTGTCTGACGTCCTGTGAAGGTATTCGGACCCGTAGAGCCCTCTGCCCCAGTCACGGTGCGTGTGATCTCATTTCGGATGGTGAAGGTATTGAAACCGGCACCGAGCATGGCCGTCCAGCGCTCGCTAAGCGGAAGATCGTACACCAACCCATAGGAAAAAGGCAGGATACGCTGCTCGATGGACTCCGTAATGGTGAAGCCAGTAAAGACGCTGCTTCCCTCGAAGCTGGCGCTGTACAAGCCGAAGCGGCCTTCCACACCGAAACCGCCGATCAGGTTCACCTGCGCGAAAATAGAGGGAATCACCGTGCTGCTGGAACTGGTAGCATTCAGCGGCTGAAACATGGCGGAAAATTCATCTGCGCCATCATAGGATCTTTCCCAGTGGCTAACACCGATCCCGATGCGGGTCAGCGCCACTTGGGCATAGGTGTACTGCACAGTAAGTGCGATTAAACAGGTAAAGAGTATCTTTTTCATGCGTTTTGTCTTTAATTAGTTAGCAGAACCTTGATTGTGACAAGCATTAAGTGCTGCTTGCAAGCGCTGATTTAATACCGCTAAGGATGCAGCGTAGTCGGTCTGCACTTGGTTCGTGGCGGCAGTACGTGCGGCAGCTGCGGCGGCTAAATCTGCTGTACGGCCGGCTTCGATGCGCACGATATCGGCAGCCAGGGCTGCATTCGAGGTCTGCAGCGTAGTGATCAGATTCACAAAGGCGAAGAGCAGAAGATCATTCCGTAAGGCACTGAAGCTGGGCAAGTTGGCCACAGTCTGCAGGGCTAAAAAGGTGGCTACTGCATCGTTTACGCGTGCGGTGGCGCGGTCATTTGCATCGGCGGTACGCGTAGCGGCACGGGTATTGGCTGCGGCTTCCCGTGAGGTGAAGTTGGCGGCGATCGTGGCCAGGCGTGCATCGCGGGCAGCATCGAGTTCAGCAAGTGCGCGGTTATAGCTGGCGCGGGCGGCATCTGCGCAGGGACCGGAAAGGGTCTCGATGCGGCTGATCAGGTCATCGGAATTCAAGAGGCGTATGGCTTCTGTATCCATCCGTGTGCCGGCGGTTTCTGGCGTCAGGGAGGCGAAAAGCGCGGCGATCTCCGGGTTGGCCAGAAGGCCCGTAAGTGCTGCGGCCACCTCGGGGCTTATAGCATTCGGGTTAGCCACGAGCGCATCCAGACGCGCCTGATCTACATTTTGTGCTTCGGTCGTAAGGGCTGCCGCTGAGGCCGGGGGCAAAGCTGCCGTAGCCACAGCCACATCGTTGATGGTTTGGAGATTCTCTTCTGTGACATCCTCTGGTTCAGTTGCTGTAGAGACATCGCCGATGATTTGCGCGGTACGTGGACTTTGCACGATTTCTACAGGGGTCACGGTGGAAGGAGTGGGCTCGGGATCATTCACTGCTGGCAACTCGCCGATGTCCTCGAAGTCATTATTGACGAATTCGAAGGGGTCTAGAAACTCCACATCTTGATTAGCACACTGAAAGAAAAACAGTGTGGCCAGTAGCAGGAGGGGTACACGCCACTTGTGTACGGGGAGAAAACTGGGTTTGTGTTTCATACGAAATAATATTTAGAAAAAGGATGGTTACACGCGAAAAACAAGTGCTGCTGCACGGTAGGCCCTTGGAAAAAAAAGCAGTCAAAGGGACAAACGGCGCCAAACAGAAGTACGGGTAACTACGCTACGGCACGAAACATGAAACGAATATAGGGGATTTCTTTAAATAATTCCCAAGGGTTTGGAGCTTGGCACCAACAAATTTTCAATTTTTTCCCCACCTATTTCACGAATTAACAAAATATTTTGTAAAACGAAAGAACCTTTACAAAATTAAAAATCCTAATTAATTCATTCAAACGTATTAATTAACCAAGCAACCCACGAATAATACCAAAAGCCCAGCCTTTGCAAACGATCCACCGCAGCGGACCCTATCCCTTTTCACCTAAACCCTACATGCAGTCCACCGCACCAGATCCCATGCCTTTTCCCCGCACCATCGATACGGCCCAACCCGTCCACCATGCCAGACCCCACCGGTAGGTGCGGCCCTTGCGGCCGCCCTGTCGACGCATACCGATCCAATTATCCCCCCCATAATACCGAGATTGCCCACCGAAACATCAATTCAACTCCAAAGGAAGACATTCACGCCACGGGTATCGCCCATCGACAATACACGTAGGGCGGCCGCAAGGGCCGCCCCTACGACACATACCAATATGTATCATCCCCCATCGAAACATACGTCGCCCATTCTGGACATCGATGCGGCCCACCGCGCGTATCGCCCATCGACAATACACGCAGGGCGGCCGCAAGGGCCGCCCCTACGATACATACCAATATGTATCACCCCCCATAATACCAATATTTCCCATCTACACAGCATGCCAAAAAAAATCACGTAAAAATTCAATGGACTATCCCGATGATTTAAATTTTTTAATTGGGAAAAACCAGACTTATTGCTTAAAATTGGTAAATCAGGTCTGGTTATTCCGGACAGATGTATAAGTAAGGAGTCAGCCTAAAACGACACCGCAGCATTGGCGCTTTTAAATAATAGGACAGAAAATCTAAACTAAAAAGCTTAATTTGTGAATATAGATTTTGACACTATAGAATATTTAAAACACGGCAACAACCGACAACGACAAGCCTATTCTATCTTGACGAATAATCAAATTTTATTAAAACTAAAACAGTTTGACCCTATCCTTGTTGGGACAATACCCATAAACATTGACATTGAAAATAGCGACCTTGACATCATTTGCTGTTTCGCAGATAAACAAATTATTGAACTCAAACGACAAGGACGAAAGACAGAACCAGCATTTGCATTAGCACTTGGGTTGACAGGCGACCCTTATACCGAACTACTAAAATTCGAACACAATGAAAAAAGCCTGAACCGCTAACACGGATTAAAAACCTACTTGAGATAAAAGCAACCCAACTTCAAAATAGAGATAAAAATAAGATGACGGAATATCTTAATTACTATGAAAAAAATGTTGGCAAAATAGCAAGTGTAACGAATGGGAAACTTATGACCTACAAACTTGAAAAATAGTGCTTACAAGAGAAAAAGGAATCCTAGCATAGAAGTTTTTATTAAAAAAATATAATTTTATGTTTATGAAAGCAAGAGAAGAAGTAATTAAAAATTATGTTGACAGCTATAACAACTTCGACATCCTAAAAATGATAGAGAATTTTGCTGACAGTATCGTTTTTATGAATAAACAAAATGGACAAGTGACCATGACGTTGAACGGCATCCATGAGTTCAAAAAACAAGCGGAAACAGCGAAACAGTTTTTTTTACAAAGAGAGCAAAAAATAATATCCTTCAAACACGAAGGACCAATCAGTCAAATTGAAATTGATTATCAGGGAGTTTTAGCACAGGATTTTCCAAACGGACTTAAAAAGGGGCAAGAAATAAAGCTAAAAGGTAAATCAACTTTTGAGTTTAAAGACGGAATAGTCATCAAATTGACGGACGAAAGCTAAAAAAGAATACCGATCCGCTAACAGCAGTTTGACAAAAATAGGAATTTTATGCTTCTAAAACAGAGAACAGCAAAACTCAAGGCCTACACCAGCCCTACTCTACCAAACGATATACATAGAAAAAATAAATGGACATAGAAAAGCTAAAATTTCCTATAGGTAAGTTTGATCCACCTACGACTATCACCAAGGAAAATATAAAAAAGTGGATTTCTGATATTTCAACGTTCCCAAAAAGACTGGCAAGTGAGGTACTTAATTTGACAGATGAGCAACTTGATACGCCCTATAGACCTAATGGTTGGACGATTCGACAGGTCGTCCATCATTGTGCGGACAGCCATATGAACAGTTTAACTCGGTTAAAGCTTGCATTGACAGAAGATCAACCCACTATAAAACCTTACTTCGAAGAACGCTGGGCAGAACTTCCAGACACAAAAAATATGGCCATAGAGCCCTCCTTGAAAATGATAGAAGGAATACACGAAAGGTGGACGGTGTTATTAAATCAGTTGACAGAGGATCAACATGCAAGAATATTTATTCATCCTGAACAGGGAAAAACCTTTAGAATTGACGAAAATATAGGAGCTTACGCATGGCATTGCAACCACCATCTGGCTCATATAACTGAAACGATAAAAAGAAACGAATGGACTAAGAATGAAGAAGCGCAGCGTTGAAGTTGGCCAAAGAAGGGGTAGCCTTCATTAGACCACAATCCTACAGGGAACCCCCACCCCACCGAATCCCCCGCGGGGGCTGCCCTTGCGGCCGCCCTTTCGACACCCGCCAACCTGCACATCACCACAAACCCCGCGAAACACCCCACACATCGAATGTCCCCGTAGGGGCGGCCCTTGCGGCCGCCCTTTCGACACCCACCAACCTGCACATCACCAAAAACCCCACGAAACACCCCACACATCGAATGTCCCCGTAGGGGCGGCCCTTGCGGCCGCCCTTTCGACACCCGCCAACCTGCACATCACCAAAAACCCAACGAAACACCCCACACATCGAATGTCCCCGTAGGGGCGGCCCTTGCGGCCGCCCTTTCTACACCCGCCAACTTGTATATCACCAAAAACCCCACGAAACACCCTACCCATAGAAATAACGTAAAAAGGAAACGAAAACCAGATCATAACTGCCGAAAGGTCATGCATGATCAGACCCAAATACGCAATCCCTAGCCCCAAACCCATCAAATCCCATAAACCCGCATTTCGGACACGAGAGGCCATAGGCCAAGGGAGCTAGCCCCCAGCAATAAAACGAGAAACATAGACACAATTCAGTAAACTATACTTTTATTTTATATCTTTAATTGGGGAAAACCAAACTTATTGCTTAAAATTGGTAGACGATGTCAGGTTTTTTCGAACAGATATATAAGTTAGCTGTGATTTTAGAAATACACACCGAAAAACGAAATGAATAGATACGAATATTTTAAACTTTTTCACGATATAGGAATCGCTGACTATGACTTGTTGACAGAAAATCTAAGAAACAAGACATTTAGAAAAGGGGATTATATTACGGTGCCAGGACAAATACAAAGAGAAGTTTTTTTTGTGAAAAGTGGCGTTCAAATGTCTTACTTTGACGCAGAAAACAAAACACACGTCATTGCTTTTACTTACCCACCTAATTTGTGCGCTATTCCGGAATCTTTCTTTTTCCAAAGCCCATCAAAATATTATTTGACGTGTCTTACTAACACCGAATTGGATTACATCTCATTTGAAAAACTACAATCCCTATTCGACAGTTCGCAACAAATTGAACGCCTTTTTAGGCGAATGACCGAGGCCGTTTTATCAGGAATTATTAACCGACATATTGAACTTCATAGTATGACTATTGAAGAACGTTTTAAAGTTTTTTGCCAAAGGAGTCCGCATTTACTTCAACTTGTGCCACATAAACACATTGCTTCCTATTTAAACATTGACCCGACAAATTTTAGCAAACTTTTTAATAAGGTGAAGTTCTAATCTTGTAATATTGGTCTATACCAAGATTTACAATTTCACTATTGTTTACCTTTGTGCCGAGCAGTTTTGCAAAACACAATTGCTAATTCTTAAAAGAATGAAAGCTAAAATTTTATTGGCATTGTTAATTATAAACAAAAATCTTATGGCACAAGAAAAATTCAAATGGTTGGATAAAAGCGAGTATCCGTTTAACGCTAACTACTTCCAAGTAAACAATCAAAAATTGCATTACATAGATGAAGGACAAGGCGAAGTTATTTTGTTTGTTCACGGCACACCTTCTTGGAGTTTTGACTATCGGAACATCATAAAAGAATTAAAATCGAATTATCGGTGTATAGCGGTAGACCATATCGGTTTTGGTCTATCCGATAAGCCCAAGGATTATGATTATTCAACAGCAAATCATAGTAAAACGCTTGGAAAATTCATAGCTGAAAAACATTTGAACAATATTACTTTTGTAGTACACGACTTCGGTGGACCTATTGGATTAAATTTTGCCATTGAGCAACCTGAAAAAATTAAAAAAATTATCATACTTAATTCGTGGCTCTGGAGTAGCGAAAACGACCCAGACTATATTAAGCTAAGAAAAATTTTGAAAAGCCCTTTTTTGCCATTTCTTTATCGTAGTTTAAATTTTTCCCCAAGATTCATCCTACCTCAATCATTTGGTGACGAAAAGATTTCAAAAAAGCTATTAAAGCAATACACAAAACCATTTGCCAATAGTTCGGAAAGAAATGGAGCATTAGCATTTGCAAAATCTTTACTCAATGATCAAAATTGGTTTGAAGAACTATGGAACAAAAGAAGTTCAATATCAAATAAGCCAACCTTGTTTATTTGGGGTATGAAAGACGAAGTTATCAAACCACACAACCTTGAAAAATTTCAAAGTGGTTTTCCTCATTCAAAAACTGTTAAGTTGGAAACAAGTGGTCATTTTCCACAAGAAGAACAACCCCAAAGGGTTCTAAATGCTATCTTTGAGTTTATGAAAGAATAGAAAAATCACAGCCAACAGCACCTACCCAAAAGTGGCGGGTTAGTCTTTAAAGGTCAGATAGCCTGTTCAGAATATTTTCTAGCCTAAAGCACATCCCATGAGAGACCTATTAATTCTTAATCTTGTGGAACAGGAATCTATCTCCATGGAAGCCTACCTTGTCTAAAGAATAAAGAATCACGACAACACATGATTACCACTGATCTAGCAGGCGGATGTAAGTAAACAGAAGGGGAAGCCTTCACGGGTACCGACCACCGAATCCCCGTAGGGGCGGCCCTTGCGGCCGCCCTTTCGACACATACCGATCCAATTATCCGCCCCATAATACCGACATTTCCCATCTACACAGAATGCCAAAAAAATCACGTAAAAATTCAATGAACGATCCCCTTGATTTAAATTTCAATTGGGAAAAGCCAAACTTATTGCTTAAAATTGGTAAATCAGGTCTGGTTATTCCGGACAGATGTATAAGTTAATGCAAGCTAAAAAAATAAAACAGAAAACACCAAGCGCCAAACCGTTACAACTATGAAAAAACGAAATAGCACTAAACACAAAAGCATAATGAAATATATTTTCACTTTAACACTTTTGGTCATATCCAACCTGACTTTTGGACAAATAAATTCAGAAAAAGACTCTTTGACCTCTAATTCAAATTATGACACATCCTTAGCTGAAAAACTTGGCGGAGATGATTATGGAATGAAAAGTTATTTTTTGGTTATTCTAAAAACAGGCACAAATACTACAGCAGACCAAGAACTTATAGATAAAAGTTTCCGTGGACATTTGGACCATATAAACCACTTGGTTGACGAAAGAAAATTAATCCTAGCCGGGCCCTTAGATAAAAATGAAAATAATTACAGGGGAATTTTTATATTAAACAACATAAAAACAATAGATGAGGCAAAGGAAATGTTGCAAACAGACCCAGCAATTCATATTGGTCTTTTAGACTATGAACTATTTACCTGGTATGGCTCAGCAGCTCTTCCTGAATACTTGCCATTTTCTGACAAAATTTGGAAATCAAAACCTTAACACCCGAAGATCTCTCCGCCTAAAGCGGATGAATATCCTTTTGGCTATCCGCATACCTGGCCCATAGCTAAGGCTTTGTCGGCTGCCCTATCTACTACTTCGGTACTTCCTCCCTTACGGAAGGGCTTAATCTACTACCCTCCAACCGGGCTTCTCCCTAAAAAACTTCTTCAGGAAGTATTCTTCACGCTCGGCCCTCTCACAGCAAATCCGCATGTCACTAGTTTGGCTTCGGGTCGATACCACCGCGATTAGGAACTTTCACCCATCGGTACGAGCAACTTTAGGACCTATATTCACCATTCAAGGCAAACACAGGACCTTGAATACATCGGGCGGTTTAGCGTAAATGGGAAAATTCAGTATCTTTAAGAACTTGGAAGTAGGCACGAGAATAATTGCATCGAATGCCCGTCTTCGCCAAGCGCCAAACTGTTAGTATCAATTTATAACAGCAACCTGAAAATGATAGACAATATAAAAATATTAGATACCCAAGTTCTTTCCGATAATTGGTATGTACTCAGAAAAATTACTTGCGAGTACACTAAAAAAACGGTACCAAGCTGGCTGAAAGCAGAGAAGCCTACGACAGAGGAAATGGTGCGACAATTTTGCTTTACAACAAAAAACAAAAAACCGTCATACTTACAAGACAATTTCGACTTCCTACATTTGTGGATGATAACGAAAATGGAATGTTAATAGAGGCTTGTGCAGGTTTGTTGGACAAAGACAAATGACGACCCAGTGATCATAATTCGCTCTTCATCGAGGGATCAATCGGTAGGCTTTTTTGTATTGGTGTAAAAAGCTGCAAGCATTCGGGGACTTGCCTCCGGAATAAAACAGGAGTTTCAAACGGCTTTCAGCCCCGGCTCGGTCCGCTGGAGTCCTTCCTTTTTTGAAAGTCACCTTGCCTAGCGGCACTTCTGTCACATTTTACCAATGGATAGAGCTTGAGGAGCTAAAGGGAATCCTCTACCCACCTCAACCAAACAGAATGATAATTAAAATACTCATTTAGTGAGCTATTTAATTTTTATTCTTAGTTTTGCCAATCATAAACAAGTTCGATAATGAACCGAATTAAAGAGTTTTAGAACAGAAAGGTATTAAACAAAAATGGTTAGCAGACCAATTGGACAAAAGTTACAATATGGTGAACTCTTATGCTCAAAACAAAAGAACCAAGTTTAGAGGACTTATACAAGATTGCTGAAATCCTTGATATTGAAGTCAAAGAATTAATAATTGAAAGAAAAGCGCAATAATGGAAAACGCAACCAAGAACATATTTGAAAATGGAGCGACCTGGCTTCGAGGCGATTTCCATTTGCACACTAAAGCAGACAAAGAATTTTCGTACACAGGTACTGAGAATGATTTTTGCCGTCTTTATATAGAGAAACTTAAAGAGCAGAAAATTAATCTTGGAGTAATTACCAATCATAATAAGTTTGACAAATCCGAGTTTGTAGCCCTGAGAAAAAAGGCCTTAAAAGAAGGTATTGGCTTATTTTCTGGGGTTGAACTCTCTGTAAATGATGGAGCAAACGGGATTCATTGCTTACTTGTTTTCGATTTTGAAAAATGGTGTATCAATGGTGAAGATTTCATTAATCAATTTCTTACTGCTGCATTTGAAGGTATAGTAAATAGAGAAAATGAAAATACAAGGTGTAGATATAACTTTGAAACCGTATTACAGAAATTAAGCGATCATGAAAATAATGGTAGAGATTCTTTTATCATTCTTGCGCATGTAGAGCAGAACAGTGGCTTTTTTAACGAATTAGACGGAGGACGAATTCAACAGCTTATATCAAATGACCTATTCAGACATTTTGTTTTAGGCTTCCAAAAAGTAAGAACTTATGATAAAGTTGCTATATGGAAAAACTGGTTTAACGATAAATTACCTGCATTTATTGAAGGTTCAGACTGTAAATCATTGGAAGATATAGGAAGACCACACCAACAATTAAATGAAGAAAAAAGAACGTTTATCAAAATTGGAGAATTCAATTTCGAAGCATTGAGATATGCACTTACTGACTTTAATTACAGAATTTCGCTGAATACCAAGCCTGAAATTAAAAACGCATACATTAAATCAATTTCTTTTGAAGGAGGATTATTAGATGAAACTAAAATTGACTTTTCACCTGAACTTAATAATTTGATAGGTATCAGAGGAAGTGGAAAATCTTCTGTGCTTGAAATATTGCGATTCACATTAGGAATTCCTCTTTCACCGATAGCTGTTGACCCAAAGTATAAAGACGGATTGATTGAAAATGTATTAAGAAGTGGAGGTAAGTCAATTGTTACAGTCGTAAACAGGCACAAAGAAGAATATAGAATTGAAAAGATATATGGCCAGAAAGAGGATATTTATAAAGAAGGGGTTCTACAGACAGGAATTTCTATTGATGCCATTTTTGATTTTCCCGTCTATTTCGGTCAAAAGGATTTGTCTAATAAAGATGTTGACTTTGAGGCAGATTTGATTCAGCGATTAATTGGAAATCGATTAAAAAGTGTTCAAAATAAAATTCTACAAAAGAAAAGGGAAGTTGAAAATCTTATATCAGAAATCAAAAAACACAGAAACTTAAAGGAGCTAAAAAAAGAAACGGATACACTTATTCAAAATGCAAAACATCAGCTTGAATTCTTTAAGAAGAAAGGAATTGAAGAAAAGCTAAAGCAACAAACTTTATTTGATTCTGATATTGCCAAAATATCGCAAACGAATTCATCCATCAGAAGTTATTTGAATGAGTTAGCCTCTATAGTTTCGAATCACGAATATTTCTTTCAACAAGAAATTTCTGGTTCTGAAGTGAATAGGGAGCTTTTTGAGGTGGCAAAGGCATTGATGGTCGAATTGAAAACCGAATTCGAAAAGTTAAAAAGCATTCAGAAAAATTCGATTCAAATTCAATTAAGATTTAAGGAAGTAATTTCAAAAATCAATGCTAAGAAAGAAGGTTTAAAGGAGGAGTTTGCCAAGATAAAAAGAGACGTTAATACTGATTCTATTAACCCTGACAATTTTCTGAATCTAAATAGACAAATTGAAACTGCTCAATTAAAACTAAAGGAGATTGAGAAGTCTGAAAAGAAAAGAAGCGATTTACAGACTAATTTGTTAGAGAGACTTACAGAACTGGATAATCTTTGGGTTGAGGAATATAAACTACTGAAAAAGGAAGTTGATAGAATCAATATAGCAGAAAGTAAACTTTTTATTGATGTGCTTTTCAAAGACAGGCGAGATAAGTTTATGGATAAGATGAAACAGGTTTTCAGAGGGTCAGGTATTCGGGAAACAGCTTATCAGGAGATTGAATCGGTCTACAAAGATTTCATCCAAATTTACAGGGATAGCAGTAAGCTGAATGAATTATTGAATGAAAATCAAGTTGTTGATTTTAAAAGAAGATTTTCCGAAAATCTTGAAGATTTGCTGACGTTTAAAGTTGAAAATAAAATCATTATTCAATACAATGGTAAGTCTTTGGATAAACATTCTCTTGGTCAAAGAGCTTCTGCCTTAATTCTATTTTTGTTAGCTCAAAATGAAAATGATATATTGATTATTGACCAGCCCGAGGATGATTTAGATAATCAGACCGTTTATGATGAGGTAATAAAGGAACTAAAGAAAATAAAGGGGAATATGCAGTTCATCTTTGCTACACACAATGCTAACATCCCTGTTCTTGGTGACAGTGAAAAAGTTATTTCTTGCAGTTATGACGAAAAGAAAATCACAGTCCACTCGGGCACCATTGATAATCATCAAACACAACGCTATATAGTTGACATTATGGAGGGTGGAGACGAAGCATTTAATCGCAGAAAAAACATTTACAACATTTGGAACATTGAAAAAATACAACCAAAATGAACGCAATAGAATTACTGGACATAATCAGTACAGGTGAAACAAGCAAGGTTCAGTTTAAAGAAGAACTTCCTCATCGTGATAGCGTTGCACAAGAGATTGTTGCAATGTCAAATTCACTAGGTGGAGTTATTCTCATAGGTATTAAGGATGTAACTGGAAAAATTACTGGCTTAACATCAGCACAAATTGAAGAATACGATAGAGTGGTTTCACAAGTAGCAGACAACCTAAAACCACCTGTTTATATAGCAACTGAAGTTGTAAAAATTGACCAAGAAGAATCTTCAAAAAATGTGTTAATTGTTCATGTACAAGAAGGAATAAATAAGCCATATAAAACTGCAAGAGGGGAAATATATGTAAAACAAGGCTCGAATAAACGTCTGTTAACTGACAATGCTGAAATCATGCGGCTGTTTCAGCACAGTGGGAATTTACTTGCAGATGAAATGGAGGTACACGGAACCTCTATTGAGGATATTGATAAAAAGAGATTTTCTAATTATTTCAAAAAAGAGTTTGAAAAGACTTATGAAGAGAAAGGACTTACTTTCGAACAGGCACTTCGAGTAAAAAGAGTTTTACGAAATAATCAGTTGACGCTGGCAGGATTATTATTTTTTGGTTCAGACCCTCAAGCTGTTAAACCTGCATTTACAATTAAGGTCGTTTCTTATTTCGGAAATGATCTGGAAGGAAATCAATACAGAAGTAAGCCTAAAGATTTAAAAGGAACAATTCCTGAACTATTCGATAAGGGAATTGATTTTCTAAAAAACAACTTAGATTTCATTCAGGCTAGTGAAAGTTTCAATGCGCAAGGGAAACTTGAAGTTTCGAGTATTGCACTTGAAGAACTTTTGCAGAACGCTTTAGTGCACAGAGATTATTTCAAAAATTCACCAATAAGGCTATTCATTTTTGATAATCGTATTGAGATAATCAGTCCGGGAAAGCTTCCAAACAGTTTAACCGTAGAAGATATTAAATTTGGGAACCCTGTAATAAGAAACAACCAACTGGTTGCATTTAGTACGCATACATTGCCATTTAGTGGATTAGGTTCAGGAGTTAAAAGGGCTTTGGCCGAACAGCCAAATCTGGAATTAATTAATGACATTGTAGCTGAACAATTCAAAGTTATAATTCCAAGACCAAAAAAGAATTAGAGGATATGAATACCATCTAAGTCTATACGCAACTGCCACACACATATCTGAAGGCTTCCCCTTCTTTGGACAACTTTAAATTAGACAATTAAATTTAGTTATTATTATTATTAAGGGTGTTAATTGTGGGTAAATCATGGAAGTTATCCACTGTTAACGCCCCAGTGCGGCTGGCAAACTACCTTGGGGACATATCGCCTAAACTGTCATGGAGCCTGTTCTCATTATAATCGTTTATCCAATTTGCCGTCAAAGCCTTAACTTCTTCTAAATCATAGAAGAGATATCTGTCAAGGATCTCATTTCTGTATGTTTTGTTAAAGCTGGATATAACGGTTCGATTTGTGCCATGCGTTTCGGAGTAACTGCGCCATCTGTTTCGGTTTAAACGGTACCAGTTTTTAGGGGCGTTTCGGTTCGATTTGAGCCACTTTGGGAGATTAAGTCTCACCTGCTGTATCTTTTCCAGAAAAAAGGAATAGCGAATGTACTAGATCCCATGGATATAAAACAGATTTTTAGCTTAAATAGGGATGTATTCAGCAATGGCAATTTATCTCCATGGAAGCCTACCTTGTCTAAAGAATAAAGAATCACGACAACACATGATTACCACTGATTTAGCAGGCAGATGTAAGTAAACAGAAGGGAAAGCCTTCACGGCTATCGCCCACCAAATCCACGTAGGGGCGGCCCTTGCGGCCGCCCTTTCGACACATACCGATCCAATTACCCCCCCCATAATACCGACAATTCCAATCCAAACATCAATTCAACCCCACCGAATCCACCGTAGGGGCTGCCCTTGCGGCCGCCCTTTCGACACATCCCAATCCTTATCCCCCCGTAATACCGACATTTCCAACCGAAAAATCAATTCAACCCCACCGAATCCCCCGTAGGGGCGGCCCTTGCGGCCGCCCTTTCGACACACCCCAATCCGTATCCCCCCATAATACCGACATTTCCAATCCAAACATCAATATTCAACCCCAAAGGAAGACATTCACGCCACGGGTATCGCCCATCGACAATACACGCAGGGCGGCCGCAAGGGCCGCCCCTACGACACATACCGATCCGTATCCCCCCCATAATACCGACAATTCCCATCAACACAGCATGACAATAAAAATCACGTAAAAATCAAAACGAAACCAAACGATCACAATCGAACACAAAAAAGAAAGCAAAAGAAACCAAACGAACACGATATAGGTTAAAAACGAAAGCAAACGATCAAAAAAGAATCAAACCGCAAGTACCCATTATAAAACAGACAAATAAGATGCTAGCTAAGTTATTGATTGTTATAAATCTGCTGGTTTCATTTCAGCTATTTGGACAAGGATACAAAACTGTTGAAATTGAAAAAAATCAAATTGATGCGAACAATACCATTTACAGACCCGGACTACAATTTATCTTTAACGTAGAAATCACGCAGGACCATCAACCTGCTTTCTTAAAACTGAATAAGGACAGAACCTATGAACTTTTAAGGGAAGAAACGGAATCAACAGTTTCCACTATTTTAATGACCATAGCAAAACCAAAAGATAAAGATAAAACGAATAAAAAGCAGACTGAAATTTTTTATAGTTACCCAAACACAAAGTTCCTGGCATCTGCGACTGGACTTGTGGAAAACGATGAGAATATTTGGATTCATCCACCTAGAGATAGCTTTTTTTCCATCACATCTTAGCGCTTTTTATGCTGATGATTATGGATTTGTACAACTTGAGTTTAAATCAGAAAAAAACCTAATCCTTAAACTAGAATTGACGGAAATTAATGAAATCGAAATTTACACGGATTTAGAAGAATTTTTAATGCAGAAAAATAAATAAGTCGCACTACAACTGGCATGATCAGACCGAAATAGCTGGCATGGTCAGACCGAAATAGCTGGCATGGTCAGACCGAAATACCCACCACCTGAGCACGTCGCTCCGGAAAGGTGGCCTTATACAGGAAAGAGATAGCCGATTTGTTCTTTGAGCAGGCCCTTCCAAAGCGCTAAAGCCTCCAAGCTGGGCATCCATTCGAGGCGCTCGCCAGCCGGATGGCGTAGGACGGTGTAGGTCGCGGGGACAGCATGCACCTGAAACCCTTCCCGCTGAAAAAGCTTTGCCGCTCGCGGCAAATGCTCCGCATGGCTAATAAGCACTACCGCCTGCCAATCGGGAAAGGCAGCACGTAGCGCTTGGGCCTCCTCCCGGGTCGTACGTGGCGTTTCCAGGAGCCGGAGACGCTCGGGTTCCTCCCAACCTATACGCAGCAGAAAGTCCTGGTAGAGACGGGCCTGACTGGGACCTTCCGGCCGCCCTGCCGAAGACAGCACGAGCGGCAGATGCGGATACTGCAGCGCCAGGTCCCGCCCCCGCAGCAGACGCGGCAGCACCCCAGCACGCCCGAGCTGCCCCAGGATATCGGTACGCGGATCGGGAGTCCCCCCAGCGCCCAGGACGATAATGCCTTGTACGCCTGGCGGCAAAGGCACCTCTTCTTGGCCCCGAAAGGCATCCTCTTGCTTTTCTACCAGCCAGCGCACCGGTCCGGGCAGCAAAAGCAGGTACAAAAGCCCCAGCAGCAGGCCCCTCCCCCACCAAGATCGGCATTTCCACAGAAAAAAAGAAAACCCCAACAACCAAATGAAGGGGTTCAAAATAAAGTGATAGACGATAGAGCGCATGAGCTAGCGGGCAGGTACCCCTTTAAGTGTTAGTCCGGGAGTCATACTCGACTGCACGACCATCGCTTGTCCGCCGACTACCGTATCTTCTGCTAGGCTGACCCCTTGAAGCGTGGCGCTGCCAATGCCCATATCGCATCCCTGTTTGAGATGCGTATGTCCACCTAAGTTAACACCCGGCGCCAAGGTCACAAAATCCTCTAAAGTACCATGATGACCGACGGCACAGTTCATGTTTAACAAAACAAAATCACCTAAACGGCTGCCGTAATTCAAGCTACAGTGCGGATAAATGATACTCCCCTTCCCTATTTGTACATCAGGGGACAGCCATGCATTTCGCGCCACTAAGCTCGGGAAAGAGAAATTTTGGTAGGCTGCAAATCGTTCGAAGATCTTTCGTTTAATTTTAGGAAAGGCTATACCTATGACAATAGCTACTTCCTCTTCCAAGCCTTCCAGATACCCCACATCCCCGACAACAGGAATGCCATTGACAACCATATCCGCTTTTCGTGGATCGTCATCCACCAGGTAAAGCGCATAGTTCTCTTGCAGACCATATAAGAGTGGGTTAGAGGCAATGTGTAAGCCAACACTCCCTGAACCTACGATAAAAAGTTTCTTCTTCATTAAAGCCATTAATTATGCCCGTTGAAAGGTTGCATGGGGCGGGCCGCCGATTGGTTAACCCCCTCGCGCTTGAAAATCTTCAGGATAGTCAGCCAAAATATTTTTACATCGAGCCGAAAACTTAGTCTATCGATATACTCCACATCATAGGCAAACTTCTGCGTCCAAGAAATGGAATTTCTACCATTTACTTGCGCCCAGCCCGTGATACCTGGCCGCACCTCATGCCTCCGATTTTGTTCTGCAGAATAAAGGGGAATGTATTTAAAGAGTAAGGGCCGTGGCCCAATTAAACTCATATCGCCCTTTAAGACATTAAACAGCTGAGGAAGCTCATCGATGGATAATTTACGCACCCACTTGCCGAGCAAGGTTATCCGTTCATTATCAGGAAGCAGCTGTCCAGACGCATCGCGTGCATCCGTCATGGTCTTAAATTTAATAATAAAAAAAGGTTTTTGGTGTAATCCAGGTCGTTCTTGAAAAAAGAAGGGAGTCCCTTTATTTTGTACGATCAAAAAAATGCCCGTTATCAAAATAACAGGCGAAGTCAAAAAAAGTACAAACAGAGAAGCCCCTATATCGAAAGGCCTCTTAAAGAATTTCTTGTATAGCATGTAACCAATTTATTTTGAAACTTCATTCTTAAAGACTGGTCTTTTTCCTGAAGGCTGTGGCAGGATGTCTGACAATTCTAAAATTTGAAGTCTAGCATTCGCTCCTAAAAGTGGAAGAAGGCCATTCATTAATTCATTTTTTAACGTGACAGATAACTCTCCCTGTTGAGCTTTAACACGTAGCTCATAAGCTTCTTTTTCAACTTGAGCGAACTGGTATTGGAATACTTTGTCTTGACGGGATAGCGGCTTATAAATGTAAGGTCCAAGCATAAGCGGACTTATCGGCTTGCCTACTGTTGAAAAAATTTGTTCAGTTACTCTACCCTCTATCGAAAGAATGCTTTTTAAATACCCTTCATTGTACTCACCCGCTATTGCTAAGTCACCCGTATCATAGCGAACAATTGGAATCAGATCGTTCGTTAAATCTGTTACCAATACCTTACCTTTCTCCCCAGTATTCACCGCTTTGCAGGTAATGGGATCTACGATTTCTGTTATGATTCCGTAAGAATTACATTGATAAGGCCCTCCAAAGGTATCCTGCTGACAGATAAGACCAACCTCTTCATTACTATAACGATCCACAAATTCACAATCGAAAACTTTTTGAATGAATTCTCTCTTATCCATTTCCAAGGGCTCAGACACACTTATCATGGATTTGACCTTAATATTCTTTTTAAGTGAAGGATGATCATGTAGAAATATAGCTAGTGCATACATCACGGAGGGATATCCCATCAAAACCTCAATTTTATGTTGCACTAAATATATGGCGAATTTCTCTAGGTTTTCAACCGAAGTATCATGTGGAATGAAAATGTGTTCATTCCTTAGAAGTTTTTCCCAGCGCGGTTTATTTTTTGCACGAATAAGTACGAACGGATCACCTAAATTATACCCTGCAAGCTCGTTAAAATACTTAAATGTGGCGGTGCGAACAAAGTTTCTATTCTTAGAATAAGGTACGCGGAGGGGTTCCCCATAAGAACCACCCGTATATGCCCATGTGGCAATAAGCTCTTCCGGCACCTTCTCTGTCCAATATTTAATATCAGCTTTTGTTTGAACAGGATTCTCATTTAAGTTTGGATTAAAGCCATTACGGGTTAAAAAGACAGCAGTATGCTTTTGCAGCTCATGACCATCCATTGATTTCCATGCAAGAAGCTTCTTGGTATGCGCGGATATAGCATTCCCCTTTAATGCATTATAAGTTTTGAAAACGGCTTTGGCAAGGCTTTTTTTCATGACAATTTAAGAGTGAAAGTGGTGAGCGTCAACAATTAGTTATTCCATTGACGGAGTTTAGCCTTCGCGATTACACGAGCGATTTTCATGCGCGAGATGAGAAGTTTATCTTTAATAAAGTTAGCGTTAACATCGTGAAAAGATCTGTAAATAGGTACGCCGCCTTTTTTCCTTCTATTTTTTTTAAAAAAAGAAAGGTATAGCTCATTCGCCATACCACGGAAAGGACTGTATGCTTCAAGCAATTTACTTTCATGAAAATGCTCACTACGAATATGATGAAGTAGATGTTCATCATTTCCCTCTTCATATTCGAAAAAATGTAGGGTGCAAGAATTAGAAACCGGATTCCAATCAACAGCAATTTCCCTTCTAGCAAAATCAGGAAATGAAATATGGCCTTTAATAAATGTGTGCCAGGGAACAAAAAAGTTACCGATGCTATAAAGGATATACCCATTTTTATAAGATTCCCCACCTTGGACACAGTGCGCATGCGTGCCAACAATGAGGCTTGCGCCGGCATCGATCATTTCACGAGCAATTTCTCTATGCGCAGGAAAAGGTAGAGTTTCCAAGTCATAACTCCAATGCATATATACCATAATTTTATGCTCTGGGAAAGCAGCTTTATGAGCGGCTATTTGCGCCGGCAGTTTATGCTCCATTTTAGAGTTTACCCACACATTTCCAGATGGGTTATTTTGATGATGGAGCATTACATTCCAGCAATGATTAAAAACAGCGACTTGTTGACCGTATTCTTCAATAATTACTGGCTTTTTAGCCTCCTCCTCCGAACAAGCCGCACCTACAAAGGGAATTTGAAGCTTTTCGTGGATCTCTTGATTATAGGCCCACTGCTGAGGTAAATCCAGGGTGTGATTATTAGCAATACAGGAGAGTAAAGCGGCATTACCTTTCAAAACTTCTAGAGCTTCCTTGACATTAAACAAAACTGGAGTAGGATGATCTGTAGATATATTATTCACAACCAGTCCCTCTAAATTGTATACTAGACCTTTACCATTAAAGATAGAATGATGCTTCGTAAGTTCACGATTTAAAAACCGTGCATACTTTGCAGAAGGAACAGCGATATCACCAAGAACTATCATTTTATATCGTTATGCATAATTCGAGATAAGTCTCCAGAGCTAATAAATTGAACATCAGGGTGACGCTTGACTACTGATGATAAAATTTTCTTCAATTCATTTAGGGAATTATTACGTACACTTTGAAAGACACTACTTACATAATTAACTCTGTGGGACGAAATAACAGCTGGCTTGCCCCAACGAAAACAGGTATCAATCATTCGGAGAGTAGTTTCAGCAGTTGTCCCTTTATAAGGCTCAAACATACAATTTCTTATATGATAAATCTGTCCATACTCATTCTTTGCACCAAAATTATATCTTCCATTTTTTACCACATTTCCATTAAAATCGGGTTCATTTCTGTAGAAAGGAGTCACAATGGATCGGATACCAAATTTTGTTAGATGCCCTTCAAGCTCAGGATGAAAAACTGCGTTTGGAGCATCAAAGACTTCCGCTTTATAACCCATTATATCCTCAAACTCATTTACAGCTCTTTTCAATGAAATTTTTGCAAGTTCAAGCTCTCCAGAATTGCGTACGAAATAGGTTGGTCTAAATCCATTTAAAAGTTTAATTTGATTATCTACAGTAACAGACGAAAAATTATTTTGAATAGCTAATTTAGCAATAGAAGAGCTTTTAAGATTCTCAAACCAAATCCAGTCACAAACATGGCCATGACCATGCAACTGTGGTCTCAAAATTTTATTTAAAACGCCTTGCGATAAAAAAATCTCATTTTGATCTCGACCAAATTTCTTATAAGTATCAGTAAACTTTTCATAATGTAAGGATTCAAAATCGGAATTTAATATTTCAGGAAAGTTAGGATTGCCTGTATTTATAAAAGGGGTAAAAACAGCGGAATTGCCATTTGAATCTTTAACGCTAGTCAGTACTTCATATAGCATCTCAAAATCCTCAGCAACTTCAAGACCATCTAACGAGGAAATTGGATCACTTTTAATTTGCAATAAACCAAGTTTAATTAATTTATCTCGATGATTCTTATCAATAATTTGTAAACTTCCCCAATCATCACTTTCGATTATTAGGTACTTTTGATTACTTCTCCATCCTGGAATATTTTTAAGGTTTGCAATTAGGAACCTTTTAATTTTTGCTATCATGAAAGTATATTTGGGTTACTTTACTTGCATTCTGCTCAGTATAAAAATTAGAGGCATATAATGCATTATTTCTCAAATTATTTAATTGATCTGTATTTTGATAAAGATATAAAATCGTCCGTTCAATATCATCTAAATGACTTTCAGGTATACAAAAACCCATATTATGCTTTTGAATTAATAAATCTAGAACTGATCCTTTGGGTGCTAAGGCTAAAATGGCATTCCCTGCTGCCATCATATTAAAGGTTTTGGAAGGTAAACTCATATCTGCAGCTTTATCATCTAGCATTACAACACCAATGTCTGCATTTGTAAGGGAGTATTGAAGCATATCAGGTGGCTGAAACGGTAGCACTGTGACGTTGACTAGTTTATGTTCCTCAATCATATTGACCAAGTATGGTAATTTGGTACCTCTACCAATAATAACAAAATGCAAATTTTGAATATTTTGCATACGATGAGCCAATTTTATTAAAATATCAACATTGTATGTTTGTCCAATATTACCAGAGTATTGCACTATAAACTTATTTTCAAATCCATGAGTCTTTGAAAATGGATTATCGCACTTGGAGCCAGTCTTTATACCCGATAAAGTGTTCCATAAATCTACAACATAGATTTGATTATGATATTGTTCTAATAATTTTTTAAGTCCTTCATTAAGGGTAAAAACACGATGAGCTTTGGAAAATACTTTTTTATTCGCCCAAGCCCAAAAACGGTATATTGGATTGGAGGGTAAGATACCAATAGTTTTTAAAACGTCGGGATAAACATCAAAGATCATTATAGAATATTTTCTTTTCAGCAAAAGAGCACCTAAATAAGCAAAAGGTGGCAAAGAATAGTAAAATACTTCATGGTTTCTAAACTTCGTCCATAGTAGAAATTGAATTTGAACTGAAGCTATGCCCCACCGAAAAAATCTACCTACATTAGATTTCCTTGTCTTTTGCATCACTCGTGTTTTTCTAACAGTACGGTCCAAAGGATGCTTCTCCTCTGTCATGGTACCAAACACTAAATCCACTTGATCAAAATACTTAACAAACTGATTAACAACATCAATAGTTAAATATCCAGTTGATTGATTTATTACAACAATTTTTTTCACTACTTTATTTTTATAACAGTTCAACTATTTACATGAAAATTGTGAACAAATTCAAGATACTTTTGTGCTCTTTGTTTTGGAGTGTCAAATTTCTTAAGTTCTTTTAACCCTTTATCAATTAATCTTGCTTGTAAATCAGAAGAAGATACTAGTTCAATAATTTTAGAAATAGCCTCGTAAGGATCCATAGGAGCAAAATAAAGGGCAGCATGCCCACAAATACTTTTTGCAAAACCTAAATCAGTTGTAACAATGGGCTTTCGCATAATCATGGCTTCAGGATAGGCAGCCGAAAAGCATTCAGCCAAGGTAGGCAGAAACATGGCATCGCATTCTTGATATAAGGATGGGCACTCTTGCGGCCTGACAGGACCAACATTAACTACATTTACTACAGAAGAAAAAATATTTCTAAAAACACCATCATTAAGTGTTAAAACGAATTTAATATTATCAATACCTCTCTGGTGAAGAATATGAGCAATTTGATTGATAATTTCTATATTTTTATGACTATAGTAGGAAGTAACTGTTAAAAATCTAAACTCATTTTCAGCCTTCGAAGGTAATTTTGAGAAATGTTCTAAATTATTTTCTAAATAAAAGCTACTATGATTATTGGTAACGGTATAGACATTTTTAGTTCCTAAAATATTTCTCACCCTACAATTAACATCATCAGTTTGAACTAAGTAGGCTGAAGCATCTCTTTTGAAATAATAAAAATGAAATTTTTTTTTGATAAACAACTTAATTTTTTTAGATAATGGCAAAGTTTGAAGAAAAGGTGATTCAGGGTATATATAAAGGGGTAGATTAAATCCAACAATTTGCGGGCAAATAGAATGATAATAACTAGGACCTGATGTAGAAATCATAACATCTGGACAAATTTTTCTTTCTGTGCTACGAAGTGATTTTTGAATTTTTCTAATCATAGAAAATTTAATAACACCAAAATCAAAACTATAAAAAAAGAAATTCGATGGAAAAATTTCTTTATCTAAATTACTTTCTACACCAGAACCAAGCCAAACATGATATTCATGCTGCGGGAATTTGATACACTCGTGAATAAATGACAGTGCTACTTGAATCGCTCCACCAAACCGTTGATGAGCAGTGTTAATTACAATTCTCAAAATTTCTTGTTATAAACCCGTAAAATCTATCAGCAATGTTTTTAGCTTCAAACTGTTTCATTTTTTCTTGAGCAGCTTTCCCAAATTGAATTCTTAAATGAGAATCACTCATAAGCTGAGATAGCTTTTCTATGTACATTTGTTCATTTCCGAGAGGAATTAAAAATCCATTAATGCCATCATCAATTATATCAGAAGGACCCGCAATGCAGTCAAATGCAATACAGGCACAACCTGCTGCCATAGCTTCTGCCAAAGCATTTGGAAAACCTTCAGATTCTGAAACAAATGCAAATATTGCAGAAGATTCATAGAAGGAGTTAACATCCAAAATTTCACCCTTCAAATGAATATAGCTATCCATTTCGTTATCATAAATTTTCTTTTTAAGACTATCAAATAAATTAAGTTTCATGGCATTTCCTCCAATAATAATTAACTCCCACCGAAATTTATTGTTTATGTGACTGAAAAAGTCAATTAACTTATCAACATTTTTAGTGGGAATAAGACGGCCAACAGTCAAAACTGAATTTCTTCGAATGTTACGAGAATTATATTTAGGGAACTGAATCACAGGATTGCCAATAATGATGAGATTGGTATTCCAACATTTTTTTTGTGCAACAAGATATGCTTGTTCGGTCTGAGCAATAAACCCCGAGGCTTTAGGATAAAAATAATTACGAAGGAAATTATGAATTTCGCCAAGATTTTTATCAGGTTTACTTCGATCCGAAATATAAACAGGCATGTTCAAACCATAACACGCAATAAGAACTAAGTTATTCCAGATTTCACCAAAACTTAAGATTGTACTAGGATTGATTAACTTTAATGATTTTCTAATAAAAAAAATAGTTTTGAAGGCATACCACGCTCTAAAACCTCTACCGATTTTCCAAAGTGGTCGGTGAATTTTTACATTTGGCGGCAAGGGATAAACAACTTCTCTTTTATTTCCAGTAAGAATTAAATGAATATCTACATTATCTAATTTTGAAAAGTAATTAATTAAGGTAAACATTACTCTTTCCATCCCTCCTATCCCTAGAGAATGAATAATTAAACAAATTTTAAGATTCATGCTGGTACTCATTTAATCTTATCAAATAAATCGATTGAATGCACAAAAGCCACATCTGGCCATCTCAGAAGTATATCTTTTATAAGTTTTTCTAACAATTGAAGATTATTTTTTCGATTTTTTTCACAAAGCGTACCAATAAAATTTAATCTGTGAGAAGATATTACAGCAGGTTTATTCCAAAAGAATGCATTATTTATTTGATTTAAGCAAAACCCAACATCATCAAAAGACTCATTGGTTTGAGAAGGCTCAAAAAAACAATTTCTAACATTAAAGGTGATCCCATGGTTATCAGACTGACCAAAGTACCTACGTACAAAGGTATGTCCTAAATTATTGGCAACAGGAAAAACCTGATATTTCATACCTTGAAGTATTTTAACTTGAGATTGATGTATTAAAGAATGTAGATTATCATTCCATGTAAAATTGTTAGCGATCATGGATTCTGAACGAAAACCAAAAATATTTTCGAATAAATTTAAACCTTCTGTTATAAAGGATTTTTGATAATAAACTGGTTGCGTTCCAAAATAATCTAATGAAGCCTGAAGCTTTATATTACCAGGCTGATACTTCCCATTAGGTGTTGACCACACCATATAATCAAAAGCCTTTTTAAGATCAGTATTTCCAGCTTGCAATTGCGACAACCAAACTGGCACATTTACATGTTCTCTACCATGAAATTGAGGATAAATCAATCCATTATTAATTCCGTCTTTCCAATATTCGAAAACTCTATCATTAGGGAAATATCTATCAAGTGTATCTGTAAAGGGTTCGTAATAATATTCAAGGAAATTATTATTTTTAATGAGTTCAAAGTTAGGATTTGCAACAACTGTATTAAATGTAACGACTGGATGCTTTCCATAGGAATCTTTAAACTTACTTAAAACTTCAAACAACAAACATAAATCTTGTACGGAAGCTAAAGAATCAAACTTTAAATAAGGATTGAAAAAGGGACCAAATTTATTCCTAAAATCATTGTAATTATGCACCAAAGGTGTCCTAATAGAGCCCCAGTCATCACTCTCTATAACTACGATTCTATTTTTAATCCTTTTACCAAATAGGTTAACAGCATGATTTGATAATTTTGATTTGATATTATTTAACATAATAAAACTAAATTTAAAACAAAAATTCCAAAATTTCTCTCATGGATTGATAATTATCTTGAAATAACGTAACGGAAATTGGTGATATAAAAAAAAGCTCATTAGTACTATATAAAAGCATAAGAAAGGCAAATTGAACCCTCGGTAAAAAAATAATGAACCCTATTAACACTATCCATGGCGGTAAAACAAGAGTATTAACAAAATTAGAAAAGATAGAAATATTAAATGATGATAAAAATAAAAAAGCAAGCAAAATACTAGAAGCAACATAAGATAACCTACCAGAAAAAACAGGAATAGCGGTTTCAAAATAATTAGCAATTGAGATCATAATAACTGAAATAACAAAAAGCGGCGAAAGATTAAATTTAGTCTTAATAAATGAATATATAAAAATTATAAATATAAAATAAAATGAATAATAACGTGTCGCCTCTCTTTTACCAAGTAATTTATGTAAATTAGTACTACTATTATACTCTTCTTTTTTTTCTTCGAGATCATCACCCGTGTAAGAATCAACCTTACTTGCTCCTAACTCAGTATTTTGCGCTCGCAAGGTTAAAACGTTGACCTGTGGTACAGAAATTATGAAAGAAAATATAAAGAAAACAAATAATGGTAAACGTGGCACATTAGAAAACCTAAAAAATAAGAGAACGGGTAATATAAATATAAAATACATCGTATGAAAAAAAGGGGTAAACATAATCAAAAATAGATATTTATTATCCTTATTAATATAAAATCCCAACACTGCATTAACAAGAAACCACATTCCAGTCCAAGTTCTAACACTTTGCATATTTTCTAAACTACAAAATAAAATAAAGGAAACAAAAAAAATAAAATTAGAAAACCTCCACGACATATCGTTAGTAAGGACAAGTATCTTAAATAAAGCGCTAACAAAAAAATAACTATAGAAAAAAGCTACTGCAAAAAAAAATAAATTCGGAACACCAAGAAGAGGAAATAAGGAATAGGACAAAAAATGTATGTACAAATCACCTTTTAAACCAGACACATTTTGAAAAGTTAAAATATAGTAAATCCCCTTAACAAAGTAACTAAAAGACATATTCTCATATTCGTAAATCATCCAATTGTAAAGCGTCATACCATCCATCCCTTCTGTGATTGGCATAATACCACCCCAAACAGTAAATAACGCAATAAGCCCCCACTTTATCAAAACCATCTTTCTT
Source organism: Nitritalea sp. (assembly GCF_054166705.1). Lineage (NCBI taxonomy): Bacteria > Pseudomonadati > Bacteroidota > Cytophagia > Cytophagales > Cyclobacteriaceae > Nitritalea > Nitritalea sp. The sequence continues at coordinate 72,565 of NZ_JBSZCV010000016.1, read as the reverse complement.
ATAAAAAAAAGAACACAAATGGTTATAAGCGGATTTATAAATGATAAAATTGTGAATAAGAAATAATGTCTTACCATATTAAAAAAAACTATATCTAAATGAATAAAATAAGTTAGGAAAATAAAATTTTTTGAAATTTCTTTTATTCAAAATTAACTCATTATAAGCTTTAGAATATTTATCAATAATACCTTTTTCTCCTAATTCACAATCGAATAATCGAGACATTTGAAGTGAAATAGTTTCATAAAATTGTTTATCAGTAACAAGTTTAAAAATATTTGACAACTCCCCTGCTTCGTCATAATTACGAATATCATTACGTTCAGAAAAATTAGTACTCAAAAAGCTCTGAAAATTATCCTCAGTGACCAAAACAGGCATCTTTTTATTAGTTAGTGGTGTTAGTATTGGAATTGATTTTGATAAAGCCTCCATTAAGGACCTACCTGTACCAATTACTGCGTCTGCCAAATATAGGGCTTGTTTTCCATCACTTGCTCTATCATCTGTAATAAACTCAACTGGTAACGAATTCATAGATACAAACCTTTTCATTTTAATGAAAACATCCTCCTCCTGAACTTTACCTATCAAAACAAATCTAACATTAAAACTATCTTTTAATAATTTAATAAGATTGCATGAATCATAAAAAGTTTTCTCATATCTTCTACCAATACGTGATACACGCAAAAATGTGAAACATCCTTCTAAACGAGGTCCAAACCTATTTAGGTTATCAAATTCAAATTTAGCAACCCTGTTAGGTATATGAAAAAGTAATTCATTTTTATAGTTAATATTATTTTTAAACCATAAATGATTTTCTAAGCTCTGATTAAAAATAGCATCAGCATGTTGCCAGTTAGAATGAATGGAATTGGGTCCTCCACACTTACTTAGAGCAACTTTGAGCTTAAAAACATATTTATTTAACATTAGAAAATTAAATGACTGAGAATCAAAGAAATGAATTATATCAACATTCAGTTCTTTATTGATTTTTGAAAATTTATTATTGGCCTTATAAATAGACCTAAAACTCTTTACACAATATATATGTTTATAAAATTTAGGATGCTCTTTAATAACAGGGCTTTTATTCTTTCCTATTGTGATCAAATAAACATCAAAAATTTTTGACAGAACGAAAGAAACATGATAAAGGGAGTGATAGTGCCCACCTACTCCTAAACCACTACAATGTATAATAAATAAAATCTTCATATTTAAATTATTCGTTGTTCAACCTCAAGATCAATTCCGAACCGATGCATAACTTGCCTTTTAACTTCTTTAATTATTTTGAGAATATCGGAACCCGAAGCATTACCCAAATTAACAATAAATCCACCATGTTTAATAGAAATTTGAGCATCACCCACGGTATATCCTTTAAGTTGAAGTTCATCAATCAATGCTCCTACATAAAATCCTTGTGGACGTTTAAAAACACTACCGCAGTTGGGTAAGTCTCTTGGCTGCTTTGCCCATCGTAAACTCTTTACTTCATTCATTTTACGTTCAATTTCCATTCGATTACCCAACTTAAGCTTGAACCATGCTTTCAAAACAACTTTATTTGTATGTTTTTGAAAAAAACTATTACGATATTCAAATCCAATATCATTATTTATTATTTCTTTTACTAACATATCATCTAGATCAAGATATCTGACTTTCACTAATAGATCTTTTATCTCCTCACCACTAGCTCCAGCATTCATAACAACTGCTCCGCCAATAGAACTAGGAATATCGTAAAATATCTCAGCACCAGTTAAGCTTTTGTTCAATGCAAATACACTAAACATTTCAGTAGATACTCCAGCCTCACAATAAATAACATCGTTGTTTTCAACATTAATATCAGCAAAGGAATTGCCTACAATAATAAAAGATTTCTCGTAATAGGGTTGGGAAAGAATTATATTATAACCACCTCCAAGGATAACAATTTCATCTGCATTGTAACGAGAAAAAATTATCTTAAAATCATCCTCACATGTAGGAAAATATGCTTTTTTACAAAAAGCCTTAATCCTATATGCATTATAACAAGTTAAATCAAAATTTTCAATTATAACCATAAAATCTATCCTAAAACAGATATTTCCACTCCCAATGCACTAAGTTTACTAACCAACTTATTGTATCCACGTAGTGCCATTTCCGCATTTACAACAACAGTTTCACCCTTCTCACATAACAAACCGCCAAGGATTAATGACATACTTCCTCTTAAATCAGTTGAATAAACAATATTTGCTTCAGGGTATTGCCACATACTTCCATAAGTAGTTATCTTTCCATCTTCCCATTGCAATCTACCTGGATACAGTTTGCTTAATTCATCACAATATTTAGTGCGTTTAGGATATCTATAGTCAAATACCCTGCTTATACCATTAGCATAAAGACCAAGAAGAACATAAAAAGGCTGCATATCAGATATAATTCCAGGGTGTGTCCCTGTCGCAAGCTCAAAAGGCTGAATAATACCATTTGTTAAAGAATCTTGAGAAACAAAGATACTATTAGAATTATTAAAAAAATCGATTCCAGATTCTTTTATGTGCTTTAAAGGAATTTCCAAGGCTTCAAATGGAACATCTTCAATCAAAATTGAACCTCTTGAAAGAGCTCCATAGACTAACCAAGTTATAACCTCTATCCTATCTGGCATTACCCTATAATTACTACCTTTTAGACTTTCAGATCCCTCTACTTCTATATAACTATTCCCAACCACTACTATTTTAACTCCAAGAGATTTTAAGAAATTAATCAAATCATTAACTTCTGGAGAAATATATGCATTTGAAATAGTAGTCTTGCCGCTTATCGTAGACGCACAGATTAATGCATTTTCGGTACCTCCAATAGTTGATATGGGAAAATTTATATCCCCGGGTTCAAACCCATTTCTTGTTATAACTTGAATGTAGTCATCATGCTCAATAACTTGAGCCCCTAATCGTTCCCAAACCATAATATGCATATCATAGCCCCTATTACCGATTTTACAGCCCCCTGGATAAGGAATTTTAGCTTTTTGACAGCGCTTTACAATTCCTGCTGCAAATAAATAGGTAGTTCTAATAGGGTATTCATAATTTTCTAGAAGAATATCTTGAATATTGATGCTACTTATATTAATAGTTTCGTTTTCTCTATCTACCGTGATTTCACCACCAGACTTAGTTATAAAATCATACTTATAATTCGCATCCACTAACTCTGTAGGAAAGTTTCTTAATGTCACTACATCATCAGCAATCAAAGACGCCGCTAAAAGTCGAGTAGCTGAATTTTTTGCACCGCTGACTTTTACTTTCCCGTTTGGAGTCTGGCCTCCTTTGATTTTCACAACTATATCATCTTTAATCATATCTTCTATTTAAAATGACTTTATAAAATCTGAAATAATTTTTTCATATCTCCTAGTATCGAAATTTTCTAAATTAAGAATTTTTCTTACATGTAAATTTGTAGGAACACTAGGACTTAATTTAATTAAGGAAGAAGGATTTGCCTTAAACATAACTACAGGTAAATGATGTAATTCAGCCCAATCATCAACAATATTATTTTTAAAATTACCATCATCAACTTTAGCAAGAATAAAGGGTTTATTAATCACATATCCAAAATTTATCGCAATTGAATAATGAGAGATAATAAAATAGGCATTTCGTGCTAAGCCTGCTGAGCCCACATTATAAGTTTCAAAAAATTTACTAAAAAATTTTTGCTCATATTCACTATTATTTGGATGTAAGGAAACGATAACTTTTTTATTGTATATTTTCTGAATTACCAATAAGTTATCCTTGACTATTTCCATCATTTTTAGAACTTCCTCTCTACTAGAATAAATTCTTACTGTAGCCGTATATAGATAAAGTATGTAATCATCATTAGAGCTAGGAGATAACTCATATAGTAAGCGATATACTTCTCTATGAGGAATAAATATATGAGAGGTTTTTGCAACATATGGTAAATACACATTGTGAGATATTAAACAACCCTTTGACTTACGCACACGGAATATAAATCGATATAAACAGGGGATAACGTTATAACTTAATATATTTTTTACTGAATCTCTGTAACTAACACTACGTTTCGAGGTAACAGATATAAGTTTTTTGTTAAGATCAATTCTATTATCAAAATAAAAATAATGAATTTTGAAATCGCTAATAAGTCTCAGTAAAGGTAAAACACGCCACAAAACTGATCCAGCAAGACCTACTATCATTATACAATTAATATTTTTAGAATTTAAAAAGAGTCTAAATTGATCTAGATTAGTGAATTCTAAAAAATATTGATTATCTATTAACTTATCTTGGAAATCTCTATGATAATCCCAAGGTTTCAGCCAAGCATCGAAACCAATAAAATAAGTAAAATTTTGATTTAATGACTCTTGGCCTCCCGACTCATTAATCATTCTTTTCCTTAAACCATTTGCAAATATTACTAAATTACTCATTATAACTAAAGAAAGGAACAACTATAATAATTATACATTATTTAATTAAATTAAAATACATAATAATATAAAATAAATAGTCCAATGGTGAAACACGTACTATATCATATCCTAATTATTTTATTCAACAAACTAATAAAAACTGTATAACTTTTTTTTATACCAAAAATTTAAAACAAAACTAATAACTCGATTTTTATAAGGTGATATAAAGCTACCTTCAATGATAATACAATTTCGTATAGATTACCATAAAGCAATAACTATTTTTTCTCTTGATATAATTCAAAATTACACATCTAACTCTGTAATGGATATTTTTATCTTTAAACCTTGGTAGCAAGGTTAGTACTTTTATTTAAATTTGCTTGATACAATTAAAAATGAGTCATGCTACAGGAAAATTAGTGAACCAAGAGTATACGCTATATTCGTAACATTTTACTAAAATAAGTTTACATCACAAACTACAGGCAAACTTGGCTCAAAACATAGAAAGCGTATGTGGCTAATGATTTACTTATATACATTTTTAAAACAAATACCCATATAAAAACACAAATATGATAAGTAATTCACATAATATAAAATTCACTTAGGTAGTACACCTGGTTTTAGAAATTGTTATTTACAAACTATGAAATTGAACTCTGAAGAACAATATTTAAAATTAAACATCAAAAGCATTATGCTTGTCAACATCAATAAATTAGAAAAATACAATAATTAGAAAAAAAAATTAATTTTAAGTATTTTTTTTTATTATACCGACAAAAGTACTTGAAAATTCGTAGTTAGTAAATTAGATGAAACACAATTGAATATATAACTCACTTAAATAATTACAACAAGACAATAAATTTATAAATATTATTTTAAATAAAATTCCGGCTAGAACTTGTTTATAAAATAATATTTTGCCCCTCCCTCGTCTAACCTTGAAGCAAGCAAAAAAAATATACACTGATTTAACTAATTCACACACAGAAGCAAAAAGAAAATTTAAACGAATAAAGCAAATTAAACCAATATTTATTTATTGTATATACGTAATTGATTTATTTAAATATCTATATTCTTTTGATTTACAAAAAACTTAAATGATATTTAATTATTTTACATATTGAAACATGATGGATGAAAAAAAAAAAAAACAAAATAACATAGTTATATATTATTCAAAATACACAAAGCCAGTCGTTACTCAAAGAATAATGAAAACAAATACTAACAAAAGTGATATTTTGGTTACTTGAAATAAATAAATAAAGATTTATTTTCTTTAGAACTTAAATAGTTTTTATTTGTTCAAGACTTAACCTATCACCCACTTTAATATTAATGTTAACACTTTTCCCTAAAATTTCATAGAAATATCTAGGATGCATCCCAAAACCTGGTCTTATGCTTCTAACATTTTCTTCTGTAATAATCTCACCTGCTTGAATATCCTTCACCACATACAAAGACCTGGAGAAGTCCCTTCCTTTTTGCTGCTTTTCAGTCAAGTTGTAATCTACCAGCCCAATGGCTTTCTCTGCTTCCCTGACAGCTATGACCATTTCAGCAAATTCTTGTTCGGTCATGGAAAACGAAGCATCGGGACCACCAATTGATCTGTCTAGAATAAAATGCTTTTCAATAATCTTAGCTCCAAAGCATGTAGCAACAACTGGAACTGTACTACCCATAGTATGATCAGAAAGGCCTGTAATCACGCCATACCTTTCGGCCATATCCTTTACCATTACCATATTGGCTTCTTCAATGGGCGCAGGGTAACTGGAAGTACATTTCAGCAATGCCACTTCCCTATTACCCATTCGGTAACATGCATCCAATGCCAGTTCAATGTCCTCCTCAGTGGCAATCCCTGTGGAAATAATCACAGGCTTCCCTATGCTGGCAACATATTCTATCAGAGGAATATCTGTGATCTCAAAAGAAGCAATCTTGTAGGCAGGTGCATCCAAATCTTCCAGAAAATCAACAGATGTCTTATCAAAAGGAGAACTGAAACAAATTAAGCCTTCTTCCTCAGCAGTCTTAAACAATGTTTCATGCCATTCCCAAGGGGTATAAGCCTCTTGGTACAGTTGATAGAGGTTCTTTCCTTCCCATATCGTGCCTTTTATGATAAAATCCTTCTTATTACTGTCAATTGTTATCGTATCAGCTGTATAAGTCTGAAATTTGATTGCGTCAGCGCCTGCTCTTTTCGCTGCTCTGATTGTTTCAAGGGCCGTTTCCAGACTGCCGTTGTGGTTCGCCGAAAGCTCCGCAATGATAAAAACCGAAGAAGTTTTATCTATTTTATAAGTTCCTATTTGCATGATTCATATTCAATGTATATTCAATAACACCATTATTGAGATCTTTCCTTTCAAATCCCAATTTTTCAAAAATCTTTACTGAGCCCAGATTATCTTTTTTTACAAGACCTTTAAGCATATTTATATCAGGTCTTCCGTTTTTCAAGTTTCGAACTGCCAGTTCAAGCATTTTTTTTCCATATCCTTTACCTGTGTGATCAGGCGCAATCAGGTAACTGATAAGACCTTCCTGTGCATTGATATCAAATCTAATGGAGCCTACAGGTTCACCCCCTCTTTGAAATAACTGGTAGATACAGTTCTGATCATTGATCTTTTTGGTAAACCAATTTTGATGCTCCTCCAATGGGATAAATTCCTGATTGAAAGCATATTGTCTTGTATTAGGGTCATTGGCCCAAGTATAAGTGAGATACACATCCTCCATCAGCACATCCCGTAAATAAAGGCTATCACTTGTTTTTGAATGAATCAGAACATCAATAAAGTTATCTTCAAAAAGACAGTGCTCCTTTAGCCTTGCTTCCATTTCATATCCACTTCCCTCTAATGCTTGATAAAGCTTAGGTCTTAAATCAAAGGCATAAGTGAAAATTTTATGCAAGTTAATCTCCTCAAAAGCCACTTTCTCAATCAAGCCCAAATAGGTCTGCCAGTGAAAGGAGAAGTAATCCTTTTCCATAGCAGTGTCCATGATAAAGGAAATCTCCGCATGTTTGTCTATCCAATTGATATGGACCAGACCTCCATAACCGATACACTTATCCCCCTCTAAATAGGAAAACAGAATTTGCTTGGGTTTTTTCTCATCGAATAATTTGGATACTACATTTTCAAAATAATCATCCTGGTTAGCTTTTGTTAAAGGTCTTTCCTGACGGAGATGGTATAGCTGTTCATTACGCCATTTCATGATAGCATACCTGTCCTCTATTCGTATAGGAACAATGGAATAATTGCCTGCTGAAAAAACCTGATTATTTAAGACCTTGTAGGTACCCATATTTCAGTTCGGCCAAATGCCAATCATGTAAATTGTCAATATCCTGTACTTCAAGCTGTGAAAGTTCTAGTCCTCTTATATTTTCCGTGAATAGTTTTTTGTTCTGCATAAAACTTTTCACATCAAACCAATACCATTGACCGGCATCATGGAAAACTTCTTCCAAATCCTGAGATCTGCTGTTTAAGTGCTCTTTCCAGACCATTTCCACTTTACCTGAATAATCTTTTCTTAGCCCCCTCCAAATCGGGTATCCAAAACTGACCACAGGAAAAACGGTATCTGCACTAGACTCCTTCAAAATTATTTTTCCTTCTTTCAATGCATCTGAGGTTACAAAAGGGGCTGTTGGATAAAGGCAGCAGGCATTCCTAAATTCCCTACCTTGTCCACTGTAATCTAAAAGTACTTCTTCAAGAACATCAGATGTAGTGGCATGGTCATTAGAATTTTCTTTCGAACGGAAAAACGGAACTTTTGCCCCAAACTTTTTGGCAATTTCTGCAATTTCCAAATCATCAGTGGATACCATCACCTCCTCAAAAAGTCTGGATTTTAAGGCTGACTCTATACTGTAAGCAATAATGGGCTTACCTGCAAAGAGTTTACTGTTCTTTCTGGGGATTCTTTTGCTGCCACCCCTCGCAGGTATAATACAAATGTCAACCATTGTAGAATGAAAGAATAGTATGGATTACGTATTCCTGTTCTTCGTAACTCAGCGTAGGATACATCGGAAGACTGATGCAGTTTCTGTAATATTCTTCTGCATTGACCATATCTCCTTCCTTCCAGCCAAATGCCTTGTAATAGGGCATCAAGTGGACCGGGGTATAATGGATCTGGGCAAGTATGTTTCGTTCCCTAAGATAATGGTACAATCCTAGCCTGTTTTCTACCTCTATCACGTATAAATGATAGGCATGGCCATCAATAACACCGGATTGCCCTTTGATGAAGGATTTGCCATCAAATGCTTCTTTATACCTAAGAGCAATCTCCCTTCTCCTTTTCATTCCTTCCTCAGCTCTGCTCAATTGACTTAATCCCAAGGCTGCTTGAAAATCTGTCAATCGGTAGTTAAACCCAAGTTCCTGCATTTCCATATACCAAGCGGGGAATTTGGAATGAGGAATGAGGAATGAGGAATTATCGGACCCGCTGGCAAATTCAGGTGTATTTTGGAAGATTGTTTCATCTCTTGTGATGCCATGAGTACGGAGCATCAATAGTTTTTTGTAGAGTCCTTCATCATTTGTCGTGATCATTCCTCCTTCTCCCGCAGCTATATGCTTCACAGGGTGAAACGAAAAGATGGCAAGGTCTGCAAAGTTTCCATTACCACAAAACTGCTTTTGATTTTTTGAATCAACAAAATACCCCCCAGGAGCATGGCAGGAATCTTCAATGATCCAAAGACCATACTCTTCAGCAAGTTTTCTAAACTCCTCTAAATTGACTGCTCTTCCAGCAAAGTCAACAGGAATAATTCCCTTAAAGGTTCCTCGGGGACTGGAAGTCAACATTTCCCTAACCTTATGAATATCCAATAAATAGGTATCAGGATCAATATCAGCAAAAACTACTTCTCCACCGCAATAGCGGACGCAGTTAGCTGATGCAGCAAAAGTAATTGGAGTGGTTATGACCTTGTCACCTTCTTTAACCCCCAAAGCCAATGTACATAAATGTAGTGCCGCTGTCCCATTAGCGACTGCTACAGCATACTTTGAACCTACATAAGTTGCAAAGGCATCTTCAAATTCCTTGATTTTTGGACCTTGGGTCAAAAAATCAGATTGAAGTGTTTCTATAACCGCTTCTATGTCTTCTTTGGAAATGCATTGTTTTCCGTAGGGAATTGGCTTCATCTTCATTGGATTTCAAAAGTTGGGTCGACGTGCTCTTTGATCAGCTCTCTGAGGGAATCCACCGTTTCCCATTCCATATTCTCACCGGAATGATAATGAAATCCATCTTTGACTTTCACTGCATCATGGGCCTTGATAAAATCATCTAACTTCCATTTTGGGTTGGAAGGCAAGATCGTATAATATTTACCCAAGTCATAAGTATAAAACGAATCTGAAGGTGTGATCATTTCTTCGTGAACTTTTTCCCCAGGTCTAATACCTACCACTTGATGTTCACAATTAGGCGCAATTGCCTCAGCTACATCCAAAATACGGTAAGAAGGTATCTTGGGAATGAAAATCTCTCCTCCCCATGCACGCTCCAGCGCATGCATGACCATATCCACCCCCCCTTGAAGGGAAATATTAAAACGGGTCATATTGGGATCGGTAATGGGAAGTACGCCTTCTTTTCTTTTGTTCAGGAAAAAAGGTATCACCGAACCGTTAGAGCCCATCACATTCCCATATCGTACTACAGAAAACTTGATCGGATTCCATCCTGTGATATTATTGGCAGCTACAAACAACTTGTCCGAAGCCAGTTTGGTAGCGCCATATAAATTGATCGGGGCACAGGCCTTATCAGTAGATAATGCAACAACGCGCTCTACATTCGTTTCCAAACAGGCATGAATCACATTTCTAGCCCCATCGATATTCGTTTTTACACATTCATCCGGATTATATTCCGCGATGTGCACATGCTTCATTGCGGCAGCATGGATAACATAGTCAATACCTTTGAAAGCACGGGTCAATCTATCTCTATCTCTTACATCACCAATAAAAAATCTAAGTTGTGGATAGCTATCTGGAGGAAATTCTTGAGACATCTGAAACTGTTTTTGTTCGTCTCTTGAAAATACAACAATTTTTTTTATCGATGGATAGTTTAGAAAAATATGAGAAACAAGAGATTTCCCTAATGAGCCTGTACCTCCAGTTATTAAAACGGATTTATTTGTCAACATAATTTTATATTTCCTGTAGTTGAACCATTTTTTTAAATATTGGATCTTGAAGAATTAAATCATCAAAATTTCCAATTTTTTCTATTTTCCCTTTATTCATTAAAATGATTTTATCAGCATTTTTTATAGTTGATAAACGATGTGCTACTATAATAATAGTGTAAAAACCTTTCAGAGCATCTATATTCTCCTGAATTGACTTCTCAGTTTGACTATCTAGAGCAGATGTAGCTTCATCCATAATGAGGATGTCTACATTTTTGTAAAGCTCTCTGGCAATAGAAATCCTCTGCTTTTGACCACCACTTAAATTAATTCCATTATTTCCAACTTGAGTTTTATCCTTCTCAGGAAGTGAGTTTATAAAATCCAGAAGAGAAGCTTTCCTTAATGCTTCATTAAATCTCATTTTAGTATCACTATTATATTTATCCCATAGCGTTACATTATTAAAGATACTTTCATTAAAAATGACAGGCTCTTGAGTGATGTATCCTATTTTTCTTTGGAAAGATTCAATTTCAATTTCTTGAATATCTACTCCATCAATAAGATAATTACCACTTTCCAAAGGCATAATACCAGTTAATAGATTCACTAACGTTGTTTTGCCACTTCCACTTTCACCAACAAATGCAACAATTTCATTCCGAAAAATACTCAAATTGATGTTTTCCAAAATTTGAACATCGCCATAATTAAATGAGGCACCCTGTATTTCAATTCTATCTCTAAAAACATGGTTATTACCAAGTTTTTTAATTTCTTTGCCTTTTTCTAATTGTTGTTGAAAATTTTTAAGATTTTCCAATGAACCAGTAACGGCTAAATACCTATTCCAAACATTTTGTAATTGAGTTAAGGCATTCAATGCTCTGTAAAAAAACAATAGGGAAATCAAAATACCTCCTAATGCGCCTGATAAAATGTTTACCTGAACAAAAATAACCACCGCAACTATACATATCAGCATGGGTTCGCGTGCAGCTTTTAATATGGCATCTAGCACACCAATCTTTTTTCGACTTTCTTCAATTTGGGATACAATCTCTTTTAATCGATTTCCAAAAAAATCTACTAAGCCTGTAGCTTTCAAATATTTAAAATTAGCTACATGTTGTATGATTCGGCTTTGATACATATTGCTATCGCTGGTCAATTTACGCGAAGCACCTTTTGTCTTCTTATACAGAGCTCTGTACAAAATATTTGTCAAAGCACCACCTAAAGTGACCAAAATAGCGAATTGGTAATCTACAAAAAATGCAAAACCTATATAGACTACAACCAGGACAGCTTGTTGAAAAGACTGAAAATAAAAGGAAAAGCCCTGTACCACTTTATCCACCTCTCCCGTCATCGCATTTTGAATCCTTCCGGCATCAGCCATAATGAATTCCTTAAATTTAATCTGATTCAATCCATCGATAACATCTACTCTTATTTTTCTTATAAATTCCTGTTGAATAAGCACCTTATACCAAGCTGCAACAAATGTGGCAATCCCCTTCAGTGCAAAGAAAATGATCATAACTAGGAGAATAGCACCTAAAGTCAGTGGAATACCCATTGCTTCCATTGCTTCCACTAAAAACTTTAAGTTGCCCAAGCCTTCTGAATTGGCGGTTTCTTCCCCACTTACCAATTGTAATAAGGGCAAAAACATCGCCAAGCCCAAACCATCCAATACCCCCACAAAAATGCTTAAACCCACAAACACAAATATCTTGTACCGCATATAGCGATAGAAATAGGTAAAAGTGGTAAAATGCTTGCTTATGAGCTTTTTTAAAAATAACATCTTAACTAGTTAAATATAAAAATCATTTACCTTCCACATAATACCCCGACTTGGCACCATAACCATAACCGTAACCATAGCCATAACCATACCCAGTGTTCAGGTGCACATCATTCAGCACGGCATATAACTTCTTCACTCCTCCTTTTTCTACTAGGCTATTGGGTAGCTCCACCGCTGCCTTGTCTGAATAATTTTGACGAAAGACATAAATAGAAGCATCCGCATACTGGAAAAGATCCCGTGTTTCCGACACCAAGCCTACTGGAGGACAATCCAAGATCACTACATCGTATGCGGCTTTGATTTCTTGTAAGACTTCACCCATATAGTCTTGCAGGATCAATTCGGCCGGATTCGGAGGTATGGGGCCGGATAAGAGTACATCTAGATTTTCGTATTTGGAGTTTTTTACCATTTCGCGCCAGTCGGACTGCAAGCTGAGTACATTCGACATGCCCCGATCATTCGATAGCCCGAATTCATTCGCAATACGAGGCTTACGTAAATCCAAACCGATGACGATGGTTTTCTTCCCTGTCAGGGCATAAACGGACCCCATATTGATTGAGCAAAATGTTTTCCCTTCGCCTGACACGGTTGAGGTAAAAAGTAGGCACATGTTTTCCTTTTGCTTGGGGATCAGATAGGCCATATCGGCACGCAGCGAACGGAAAGACTCTGTGATGACCGAACGCGGATTATCGAAGACGACCAGGGGCTCGTTTTCCTTTCCACGACCGACGGAACCGATCAAAGGTATCTTCAAACTTTTCTCTAACTCTTTTGGCTCAATGACCTTCGTACTGAGTTTCATCTTGCCAAAGACAAATGCGATGGGAATGAGCATGCCCAAAGAAAAAGCGATGGCATAGCTACGTGCCGCTTTCGGTGTAACAAGTCCGGGCAATACACGTGCTTGTTCAATCACCTTATTGGCCGGCATATTGGAGGCCTTGGTGATGGCCGCTTCTGCACGTTTCTGTAATAAATAGGTGTACAGTCCTTCGTTAAGTGCAAATTCCCGCTGGATGCGCACTAATCCCTGTTCGGTCTCTGGAAGTGCGGTAAAGGAGCCCTCCATGCGGTTGATGCGGCCTTGCAGATCATTAATGGTGAGTTCTGCATTTCGCTCTACGTTATTGAGCACCTCTCGTATGGAATTGTTTAGATCCCGAATTTTTTGGTTCACCTCGCGTACGGGAGGCGAATTTTCCGTCAGCTTGGCCATTTTCATGGATTTATCGGCCTGCAGGTCGATTAAATTCATGATCAGGGAGTTTAGAATAGGATCTTGGATGCCAATCCCTGAGGGAACGACGATATTATCGTAGGACTCGCGCACCAGGTACTCTTTCAGCTGTCGATAGTAGTTCCGTTTCAAACGCTCCTGACCCAGCTCACGTTCTAAGGAGGACATCTCTGTAAAAAGCGCAGATCCCTCGGAACTTAAGTCATAGGTCGCATTGGCCGAACGAAAATCCCGCAGGCGATTTTCTGTAAACAATAAAGAATCGGATAAAAGTAAAAGCTGTTGATCAATAAAGTCAACCGTATTCGCTGCTACCGCATTCTTTTCTGCGAGTTCACGTTCGATAAAAATCTCTTGGACGGCATTCAGGTAAGCTATTCCTTTGGTGGGCGTTTGAATAATAAGGGAAAGTAATAAAATACTCGCTTGCTTTTCCTGTGGCGTTACCTTTAGTGCTGCTGCAAATTGATTGGTCAGTGATTCTTTATCTCGCAAACGAAGCATGATTTCGCCTTCCGCTTGTATACCAGTAAGCTCCACCTTGAATTTATTTCCGGGAAGCTCGATATACTCACCAAAAGCGAAGCTTCGCTCTGGAGAAATTGGATTTTCTACTTTTTGCTTCCGATTTTCATTTTGCCAGACCTGCGTATATTCTTCTTCTGTATACCGTACCTGAAAACCACTAACATCCGACCAAGAGATCACAATATCTCCATTACAGAGCTGGGGATGGTTCCAGTCTACCTCCACTGCAATGGGCGAATTGGGATACAACTCTTTGCGCTGGAAAAAACCTTGCGTATGGTATTCTACTGAAAAATCTACCTTTTCCAAAGCAGCAGCGGCTACTGGCCGTGAGCGCATGATGATCATCTGGTTATTCAGGCCCATGTCCTGCTTAAAATCCAAGGCATTTTCAAAAATGCCTAAAGCCGTTTCCTTCTCTTTGACAAAAAACTTACTTTCCACCTGATAGGTCGGAACTTGAAAACGGAGATATATATAAGCACTAACTAAGGCAAAGGCAATGGAGAGCAAGATATAAGGCCAAATGGCTACGATGCGACGGAGTAGCTGGCCAATCTCTAAATCGTCTTCCTGTTGGGAATTATTTGTTGTTTGTTTTTGCATGTTCTTAATTCAAAGCATTAATAACTAGAAGTGCCGCGGTTATCATCGTAACTGTTAACTGTATGGTCTGAACAAGATTTACTCCTGAACCAATCTCCCGTACACGTAGGGGCTCGGCATAGAGCATGTCGTTAGGGCGTAAAAAAAAGAAGTCCGACTCTACGATACGTTTATCGTTCAAATTTATCCGAAAGGATTTCGTTCCTTCCGGATATTGTCGGATTAAAACCACTTCATCCCTCTTGGCGGTCACTGTCATGTCCCCCGCATGCGCAATGGCCTGAAAGATATTGATACGGTTCGCTAACAACGTGTGATTGCCATTTCGGTTAAACTCTCCTAGTGTGGAAAATCGCATACCC
Source organism: Nitritalea sp. (assembly GCF_054166705.1). Taxonomy (NCBI): domain Bacteria; kingdom Pseudomonadati; phylum Bacteroidota; class Cytophagia; order Cytophagales; family Cyclobacteriaceae; genus Nitritalea; species Nitritalea sp. The sequence goes on along the minus strand of NZ_JBSZCV010000016.1, from coordinate 57,286 downwards.
CCTAAGCGGACACGCACATAGAGATCATCTTTTCGGATGTACTCCGTTAGTAGGTTTTCTATTTTTTCCTTGGATTGCCGCACAGTTAAATTAACCAAATTCACTTCTCCAATAAGAGGTAAATCCACATTGCCTTCCTCATCTAGCGTATAACCTTGTATAAAGAACACATCCCCACCGTTCATTACCCCTTGCATTCCTCCGCCCATTCTCATGGTACTTTCAGAAATACCGAATATAGCATTCAACTCTTCCGAAGTAGTTCGGATGTTGATATCCACCACATCATTATACTGCAGGCGGTAGGTATCTTCTGAATTGGCGACCAAAGGACCTTCCTCAAAGAGAGGCTCTGAAAAACCGCGATCTTGCAGGTAAATCAGACGCTTATTCGAAATACAGGAGCTACTGGCTAAGAGAAGGAAGAGGCCGAGTAGAAGGCTAAGGGGGCGAAGGTTCTCGCCGCTGATACGGGATCGATTCATAAAAGGGTACGCGGGTATAAGATAAGGGAGAAGCAGGTAAAGCTTGTGGCGGTAGTATTTTCGGAGGAAGGCAAGCACAGCTTCGCCCTCTCAGTCCCAGTACCCGTCTTTTTTTGACAAAAAAAACGAGCCAGAACTTCCGGTAGCGCACGCTGCACGGAATTCATTTGCTCGATACGGCCGATTAAAGGCTAGAAGACATACGGGAGTGTGGGCTGTTAAAAAGCAAATGTGGTTCAGTGCAAAAACGTATGCGGGACAAATATAAACGTTTCTTTTTTAAAGCACGAAAGGGGGCTAACTATTTTTGCAAGAAAATGTTTAACTCCAAAATCTGTTGTTTAAAAAGCATTTATCCCCCTGTAAAAGACAAAATGTTCCCCAAACAGAAAACCGACTTAGGCCTCCCGCAGCAAGCGGCCCTCCGCTTCGCGGTAGGTACCCTCCTGTCCCTGCCAGCGGTTTTCACCTAGCGGCAGCATGGCAGAGCCATCCGCATTTAGCCACTTGACCACCCGCGCCGGACTGCCCATCACCAAGGCATGGGCCGGCACATCGCGCGTCACCAGGCTGCCCGCCGCCACCAGAGCATGCGCCCCGATCCGCACACCGCCCAAGATCGTGGCCGCAGCGCCGATAGAAGCCCCCCGCTCCAGGATCGTTTGGCTGAAAGCCTCCGGATACTGCTTGGAGCGGGGATACTTGTCGTTCGTAAAGGTCACATTCGGGCCGATAAAGACCTGATCCTCCACACGAAGCCCATCCCAAAGGTAGACCCCACTCTTCACCGTCACATCGTCGCCCAGTACCACATCGTTTTCGATAAAGGTGTGGCAGTTGATGTTCGCATTTTTCCCGATGCGCGCCCCTTTAAGGATGACCGCAAATTGCCAAACGCGACTATTCGCCCCGATATGGGGGCTTTGGACATCGGCCAGGGGATGGATAAAGGCAGGGTTTTCGTTCATGGGAGGAGAAAGGAGATTGGCTTAACGGGAAAAAAACGCTTGGATCGTCTGGCAGACATGCGCCTGCTGCTCCTCGGACATACCGGGGAAAAGCGGCAAGCTGAGTACCGTATCGGCCAGGGCTTCCGCCAGCGGAAAATCCCCCCGCTGATAGCCCAGGTCACGGTAAGCCTCCTGCAAGTGCGGGGGCACCGGGTAGTGGATCAGCGTTTGGATGCCCGCCTCTTGGAGGAAGTCCTGCAAGGCCGGGCGCTGCTCCGTACGGACCACATAAAGGTGGTAGGCATGCGTGGCCTCCGGGTCGCAGTAGGGCAAGATCAGGTCCCCTACCCCTTCCAGGGCTTGGGAATAAGTGGCCGCGATCCTTTGGCGCTCCGCCGTCCAGGCATCCAGATGCTGCAGCTTTTCCGAAAGGAAAGCCGCCTGCAGCTCATCCATGCGCATGTTATGGCCGATGTAGGCATTATAATACTTTTTCTCGCTGCCATAGTTGCGCAGCGCCTTCACCTGCTGGTAGAGCGCCTCATCGCGCAGTGTGAGCGCCCCCGAGTCGCCCAGGGCTCCCAGGTTTTTTCCCGGGTAGAAGCTGGTGGCATTGGCATGCCCCCAGGCACCGGTGCGGATACCCCGGTAGCGGGCGCCATGCGCTTGGGCATTGTCTTCGATGACCTTTAGGCCATGCTGATCCGCCAGCGCCATGATTTCCGCCATGGGGCAGGCCTGTCCGTAGAGGTGTACGGGGATGATGGCCCGGGTGCGGGGGCTGAGGACACTTTGGATGCCCGCAGCGCTAAGGTTATAGGTACGTGGATCCGGCTCCGCGAAAATCGGCGTAGCGCCCACGTAGCTGACCGCCAGCACGGTGGCAATATAGGTATGCGAGGGCACGATCACCTCCATGCCCGGACCGATGCCGAGGGCTTTCAGGGCCAGGTGCAAGGCATCCAGGCCATTACTCAGGCCGAGGGCGTAGGGCACCTCGTTATAGGCGGCATAAGCCGCTTCGAAATCCGTCAGTTCGGTTCCCAGGAGGAACCACTGCCGATCGTAGACACGGGTAAAGGCCTCCTGCATGCGGCTGCGGAGGGGCACATGCATGCCGGAGAAATCAAGAAAAGGAACAGGAAGCGTATGCATTTACAAGTTTTTAAAGGCAAGGAATTCGGAATAGTCGCGGATATAATCCGCCGCATCGTAGGCATGAGAGGCTAGGACGAGGCAGATCGCTCCGGAGGAGAAATTAGACAGCTCCCGCCAGAGTCCTGAGGGAAGCAGCAGTCCCTGGTAGGGACGGTTGAGCTGAAACGTTCGTTTGCTGCGGCCATCGTCTACCTGGAGGTCGAAGCTCCCGCTGGCCGCGATGATGAGTTGCTGCAGGGCGCGGTGCCCATGGGCACCCCTCCCCTCCCCTCCAGGCACATCGTAGAGGTAGTAGATCCGGTTTAGGGGGAAAGGCACCTCGATGCCCCCGTTAATGGCGGTGATATGCCCCTTTATGCTATGGTTTTTCGGCAGGGAGAGGATGCTGCAGTCGAAGACGGTGCTGGTGCGGCTCATGCGTGTAGCTGTTTAAAGGCTTCAAAATCCCGGATGTAGTCCGTTTCGTCGTAGGCGGTATCGGAGAGGTGCAGGCCGAGGGCATTCGTGGAGAAGTTCTCCATGTGGCGCCAACAGCCGGCAGGCAGGTAGAGTCCGTAGTAGGAGCGGTTCAGGGCGAAGCGTTCGCTGCTCCCATCGGGGGCGGTGACCCGGATATCGAAGCTCCCGCTGAGGGCGATGATCAGTTCCTGTTGGCGTCGGTAGGCATGTCCGCCGCGCTGTTCGCCGCCCGGCACGTCGTAGGTCCAGAAGACCCGCTGGATGGGAAAAGGCACCTGATCGGCATGCTGCAAGAAGGTCAGATTTCCGCGGGGGTCTTCGATTTTCGGAAAGTGTAAAAGCGTAGGACGCTGCATAACAAAAGAATTACTAGTACAAAGTAAAGAGAAATTCGGAGAAAGTCCAAGGGCTCGTTTTTTCCTTTCCCGGCCGGAGCTTAGCGCAGCGCATTTTTAAGGCGCAGAGCCAGGCGGAGGAGGAAAGGCAAGCGATACAGCAGGTAGAGGCCGCGGAGTTTCATCGTGAGCGCGCCCCGCTCTTTTAGCAAGCGGTAGGCCGCTTCGCCCTCCGGGGGCTGCTGCAGCGATTTGGTCGCCAGGAGCAGTTCCTCCTTCGCGATTTCCACTTGCATGGCTGCATGTCCTTTTAGTGCACGTCCGTAGCGCGCATAGAGCGACTCCCGCACAAATTTATGGGAAAGATGCAGGCGCCAGTTGCGCTGATGGTCGATGCCCCCAGTCATGGAGCCCGTGTGGTAGCGGTAGGCCGAGCCCACGAGCGGCAGGAAGAGGAAGTCCCCTTGGAAGCCCAGGTGCAAGATCAGCGGAAAGTCTTCGATCAACGTGCGCGGATCTGTGAGCAAGTCAAAAAAGGTGCTGTCAAGTGCTTCTCGACGGAAGAGCGTCGTTTGAGAAAGCACATAAGCCGAGGCCCCAGAGTAGAGCGCTTCGATGGAGAAGCGTTTGGGAGCATTTAGGCCTTTGGCACGGAGTGCCTGCGCTTCCATGGTATGGTCCTGTGCATCGATGATGCGGTAATCCGTGAAGCAAGCCATGAGGAGGGGATCCTGTTCCAGCTCGAGGACCTGGAGGTTCAGTTTGGAGGGGAGGCAGAAGTAATCATCCCCCCCGAGGATATGGCAGTAGGTGCCGCGGGCCTGGCGCAGGGCATCGGCCACGTTCGCGGTGAGGCCCAGGTTCTTCGGTCTGGGGAGGATACGGTAGGAGAATCCCGGTTTTGGGGGGAAAGCATCGAGCAAGGCTTTTGCCCGTGCTGCGGTAGCATCGGGCGAGGCATCGTCTGCCAGGAGCAGCTCCAGGTGGGGATAGTCCAGGGCCAGGATGCTGCGGAGGGCCGCCTCGATAAAGTCCTCTTGGCGGTAGCTGATCAGGATGATGCTGACCAGGGGAGACTGTGGATACGGGGATGGAGAAGGAGACATGGGCATTAGGGATGAGGGCTTTGCTGGGGGCTATGGATACCTAGCTGCGCATAGCAGTGGAGCGTGCGGTCCACGAAGACCGGATAGTCAAAGCGCGCGATGACGCGCTGGCGGGCGGCGGCGGCCAGTTGATCCGCCAGCGCCTTTTGGTGGTGCAGTTCGAGGAGGATGCGCGCGAGGGCGGCGGCATCTTCATTGGGGAAGAAGCGGCCCGACTCCCCTTCTACGATAAGTTCTTTTAGACCTGAGGTATGGCTGAGGATGAGGGGTTTCTGGAGTGCCATGGCCTCCGCAGCGCTGAGGCCGAAACCTTCGAAGCGGGAAGGGATGACGATCAAGTCGAGCGCCGCACCATAGTGGAGCGCTTTTTCCCAGGCTTGGGCGCCACACCAGTGGATGCGCTCGGCGTAGGGGCTGGCCTTCCCTTTGGCCTGGAGGGCTGGGCGGTCGGGGCCATCGCCTACCAGCACCAGGTGCAGGTCCGGCGCTTGCGGGGCCGCTTGCAGGAAAGCCTCCAGGAGCACGTCGATACCCTTTTCATGGCGGATGCGGGAGATGGTTCCCATGCAGTAGGCCTCCGGCGGGAGTTGTTCCAGTCCGGGGAGCTGCTGGCGGGCGGGGGCGCTGGCGGCATGCGCGGCGATGAAAGCCGTATCGATGGCATTGTAGATGACATGCCGTCGGGAGCTATCGGGAAGGCCCTCAAACCAGGAGTTTTGCACATGTTCGGAGACGCTGATAAAGGCATGGCAGCGTGCAGCGGCAAAGCGGAGGAGCTGTTGGGCCCGCTTCCCATGTCCGGGCGTCCAGGGCTGGTGCACGGTCGCCAGGATGCGGGGGATGCCCAGGCTGGCGGCGGCCAGTACGGGCAGCAGGCCCGGGTTCATGTACTGGAGGTGCATGGGATCCTTACGGAAGGGGCGGAAGGCGCGGCGCAGGTGGAGGAGTTGGCGCAGCGGGTTCCAGCCTCTGTCCATGTGGAGGAGGTGGAGTTCATCGCAGAGGGGGCGGACGGTTTCCAGCATAAGGGGATCCGTCTCGAAGTAGGCGATGAGGCGTATGCGGAATGCAGCGCTGCGGAGGGCGCGGATGAGGCTGAGGGTTTGCATCTCGGTGCCGCCCATTTGGAGGCAGGGGATGGCGATGCTGATGGTTTTCATGCGCGAGTGGGGTGGAGGAGTTCGAGGTAAAAGGCCTGCATGCTGTCGGCATGGCGCTGGACGGAAAACTTTTCGGAAAGGAGTTGCTGCGCGGCCTCCCCCATTTTTTCCCGCAGGGCGGGGTTTTCGTAGAGCTGCTGGATGCGTGCGGCCACCTGCTGCTGGTCTTCGTTGGCCACGAGGAAGCCCGTCAGGCCCTCGGAGAGGATTTCCGGGGTGGCGCCTTTGCTGCCGGCGATGCAGGGTTTCTTTTGGGCGGCAGCCTCCAGGGGGATACGGCCGAAGGCCTCTCCATCTTTGGTGAGGGAGAGGACCAGGTCGGCGATGGCATAGGCTTCGGCGGGCTTGTCGATATGCCCGAGGAAGCGGACCTGGTCTTGGAGGCCCAGCCTTTGGACGAGCTCCTGCAGGCGATCCGCTTCGCGGGTATCGTCGGGGTAGCTGCCCCCGGCGATGAGCAGGAGCGCATGCGGGGGTAGGCTTGGGCGCGCTTTATGGAAGGCGCGGATGGCCGTATCGTGGCCTTTGCGCTGGTCCAGAATGCCGATGCTGAGGATGCAGAAGCTATTTTCCGGCACTTGAAAGGCTTGGCGCAGCGCTTTCGGGGAGCGCTGCTGCTGGTAGTTTTCTAGGCGTACAGGATCGTAGATCGTGCGTGTCCGTCCGGCACAGGCGGGAGCTGCCTCCAGGACCTGCTGTTCCACATAAGTAGAGGTACAGACGATCGCCGAGCAGGCGCTGAGTACTTCGGCGGCGATGGGTGCCTGATGCTGGAGGCTACGGACATGGCCGATGACCGGGATGCCCAACTTGCGGGCCACCTGGATGTCCCGTCGGTCTTGGTTGCGGAGCAAGTTGATATGCAGCAGGCGGATGTTTTCGCTGCTGATGATTTCCCGCAGGCGGATGCCGAAGCGGTAGCGTTTTAGAGCGTCCATGCCCGGCAAGGGCGTATACGTCACTTCGGAGCCCATCCACCAGGCCGCTTCGGGGAAGCGCCAGTGGAGCCGGGCCTTTTCTGTAGGGAAGGCCTCTTGGTGCGGGCGCGGGAAATGGAAGAGCACATGTGCTGGAAATTTTTCCGGGTGAAGCTGTTGGTACAGCTCGATCAGCGAGTTTTCGGCCCCGGCGAAGAGTTCGCTTTTGTCGGTAAAAAGAATGGGGTAAGGGTACTGCTTCATGTTGGAAAAGTTCGAATTCGGAAAAAATGCTTGTGCGCTATTTGTGCGGAAAGATTTCTGCCGCAAATATAGCTATTTTTTTTACATCGCCTGTTTAGGGCGCCGCCTGCAGGTCGGCGAAAAGCTGGCGGTAGGCTTTTTGGAGCTGCTGCAGGGAAAAATGCTGGAGTGCATGGCGATGTGCGGCTTGACGCATGGCCAGCCGCTGTTCGGCCGGTGCTTGGAGCAGGGGCAGGAGCGCTTCGGCATAGGCTTGGGCATCCGCGTGGAGCGGCAGCAGGGCGCCGCAGGGCGTATTTTCGGGCAGGAAGGCATCGGTGATGCCCGGCAGGTGGCTGAGGATGGGGATGCAGCCTTGGCCCATGGCCTCCGGGATGACGAGGCCGAAGCTTTCCAGGCGGGTAGGAAAGACGAAAAAGCTGCTGGCGGCATAGGCCTGCTGGAGGGCCGCACCGCGGAGGTGTCCATGGAAAAAGAGATGCTGCTGTAGCTGGCGCGCCCGCGCTTCGGCCTCCAGGCGTTCGCGCAGGGGCCCCTCCCCTACCAGGTGCAGTTCCAGTTCGGGATCTTTTTGGTGGAGGATTTCGAGCAGTTCGGGGAGCAGCAGCACGCCTTTATGCGTATCGAGCTGGCCCACGAAGAGCAAGCGTTTCGGGTGGGGTGCGCTCTGGGGGAGCTGCTCTGGGATCGGCACGCCATGCGGGATGCAGAGGATGCGGTGTTTTTTTATTGGGGGCAGGTACTGGGGGAGGGTGGCGGCCACTTTGGGCGAAGGCCCTACGAAGGCATCGATCCAGTAGGCGGCGCGGGTATCCAGGCGGTAGTAGCGCGGATCATCCGAGTGGATGACGCTGATGACCTTTCCGCGGCCTTTGGCCCCTAAAACAGGCAAGAGGTAATTTGCTGTAGGTGCATTATTCAGCAGCGTGAGGGCAGGTTGTAGTTGGCGCAGAAGCGCATGGAGGCCCCTTAGGCGCTGCAGGCTACCGGAGGGGGGCAAGACATGCACCTCATCGAAGGCAGCGCGTGCTTCGGCTTCCAGGGTGCCGCCGTAGTGGGTGAGGATCAGGACGCGGTGGTAGTCCTCCTGCCAGACATGCGCCAGGTGGAGGGTAAAGGTACCGATGCCCCCGCGGTCCAGGAAGGGATTGATGCTGATGGCAACAGGTTTCGTGCTGGGGCGGGGCTGTGCTTTAGGACGGGAAGTAGACATGGCTGGCTTCGGGGAAATAATGGAGGACGCGCTCCGGGCTGCTGAGGGGCACCCAGAAGGCCGTTTTGTAGGGTTGGATCCCGTATTTTTTCTCCAGGGCCCGCTGTTTCCAGTAGAGCGGAGCGCGGAGCAGGCTGAGGCGAGCGCGGAGGCTGCTGAGCCTTCCTTTGGCTTGGGAGAGTCGTTGGCGTTTTTGGAAATAGGCCAGGTACTGCTGCAAGCCCGCACGCTGGAGCAGCTGGGGGAAGCGCCCTTGGAGGAAGGCCTCTAGCGAGCGGAGGAAAGCCGGGGAGGCACCGCTTTGGGAGATGCTTTGGGCATGCACCCGGTAGAGCGCCACGGGGGTCTCGATAAGACGGAAGCGGTAGCCCGCCGCCAGCAGGTGCATGTAATAGGGCAGGTCTTCGATGAGCGGGTGTTCGGGCTGGAAAAGTCCCTCCTGTTCGAACACCTCGCGCGGGTAGAGGATGCCCGGTGTGAACACAAAATAAAAGAAGAGGGCATAGAGGGCCAGTTGCTCCTGCGCCTCCAGCTGAAAATACCAGGCTGGGAGGCGGATTTCTTGCAGGACATTCCCCTGTGCATCGCAGGTCAGTCCGCTGCCCAGGAAGAGCGTCTTCGGGTTACCTGGAGCTTCCTGGGCCTCTTGGTAAGCCGCCAGGAGATCGGAGAGGCAGTGGGGCAGCAGCAGATCATCGGCGGCGATGATTTTGATGTACTTTCCGCTGGCCGCACGCAAGCCGGCGTTCAGGTTTTCCACCGTACCCCGGTTTTCTGGCTGGGCGATGAGCTGACAGCGCTGGAAGCGGCTGCTATGCTGGGAGATCCAGTCCCGGATACGGGCCACGCTCTGGTCGGGGGAGGCATCGTCGCAGCAGATGAGTTCGATGTGGGGGTACGACTGCGCGGCGCAGGAGGCCAGCGTGGCGCAGACGGTGGCTTCATGGCGGAAGCTGATCACCACGATGCTGATGAGCGGTAGGTCGGAGGGAGTGGAAAGCATGCTCATGGGAAGAAGCGTTTTAGGCGTTCGACAAGTTTGGTGGCCAAGCCGGAGCGTTTATCCAGGCTGCGGAAGCAGAAAAGGGCGGTACCGAGGCAAAGCGGGACTGCGAGTGCCCAGAAGAGAGCTCCGGAGAGGAAGTGGGCGGCGGCAGCGGCAGTTCCGACCAGCAGCAGGGCCAGGCTGAGCAGGCGGAAGAAGGCTTTTTCCAGGCGGATGCCATAAAAGCGCTGCACGATCCAGGACACCTGCACGAAGTAGAGGGCATAAGAGACCGTAAAGGCCATGCCCAGTCCCGGGATGCCAAAGTACCTGTAGCCAAGGATATGGCTGGCGAAGAAGTAGCCATTGTAGAGCAGTTCACTCCAGAAGAAGAACTTGGTTTTGCCTTTGGCCACGATATAAAAGGCAGTTACCCAGCCCCCCGTCTTCAGCAGCATGCCCAGGAAGGCGATGTGCAGCATGGGGACGATGGGCAAGAATTCCGGCGTATAGATCAGGCGCACGAAAGGCTGCAGGAAGAGGGCCAGGAAGGTAAGCAGCGGCATGAGGATGAGCAGGCTCACCTCCCCCTGCTGGCTCATAAAGCCTTTGGCTTTTTCCTTATTTTCGGCCACGCCGGCCAGTTTCGGGTAGTAGTCTGCACCCATGGCATTAAAGATCAGGCCCACGTACGTGTTCATGATGTTAAAGCCCGCGGCATAGAGGCCTACATCGTCTGTGCCGCCGCTGCGGTTGATAAAGATGCGGATCAGCAGGGAGAAGCCCAGCGTGATGAGGGCGGTGGCATTCAGCGCCAGGCCAAACTTAAGCATGGGGCTTCCTTCGCGCCAGGCCTCTTTCCAGCTGATGTGGACGAGGGGTAGGGCGATTTTTTTTCCGAAGTAGCGGGCGATGAGGAAGGTGAGCAGTGCCTGTCCGAGGATGGCCGGCACGATCCCCTGGATTTCATAAACATAATAGATGGGCAGCGTCACAAAGAGGCTGAGCACTGTCCCGTAGAGGTTGGCCTGCGCCATCCATTTGAGTTGGCGCAAGCCCTGCAGCAGCACCGTTTGGCCGACGGCCAGCTGATTAAAGAGCAGGGAAGCCCCTAGCCACATAAAGGCCCAGGTGTATCCGGGGTCTTCCAGCATCCAGAGGCTGAGGGGGTAGGCAAGCAGCAGCGTGGTTCCGGCGCCGAGGAGGCCGGTAGCCCAGACGATTTTCCGAAAGATCGAAGCGGCGCGCTGCACTTTTTCCGGCTTCTCGGAGGCGGCAGCTAGGGAGATGTCGCGCACGGCACTTTGGCTGAGGCCAAAGTTAGTGGCAGCGCCGATCAATTCCAGGGCCGTTTGGATGAGGCCGAGGAGTCCCATGCCGTTCGTTCCGAGGAGGACGGCCATCACTTTAGCGCGCAAAATGGCGGTCAGAATGCTGACCGCCTGCACCCCTCCGAAGAGGGAAGTAGATTTTAGGATTTGGCCATAACCGGCCTTGGAAGGAGCCTCCATGTGTCTGTTCGGTTCAGCTGCTAAGGATGTCTGCTGTGAAAAAAAGCCCCCTTTCGGAGGCTTTCGTACTTAGGCTTTCTTCTTTTTCGAAGGGCTTTCTTCTTCGTAGTAGCCATAGCCATTCGAACCGTATCCATAGCCATAAGCGGCTTTCTGCGGCACGGCATTCAGGATGGAGTAGAGCGGCGTTTTGCCGATGAGTTCCTTAAAGGTCTCTACGGTGAGGAGTGCATTTTTCTCACTGTAGTCGTAGCGGAACACATAGAAACAGACATCGGCATACTTCGCGATTTCTTTGGTCTCCGACACCAAACCTACAGGAGGCGTATCGAGGATGACCACATCGTATTCTTTTTTAATCGCGGCCATCATCTCCTTGAATTTCGGGAACTGCAGGAGTTCAGCTGGATTCGGAGGCACAGGCCCGGAGAGCATGATGTCCAGGTAATCGTAGCCGCTGGGGCTGACGACCGTCTTCCAGTCCATGTCGGTGGTGAGGACATTGGTCACCCCTTTGGTGTTTTTCAACTTAAAGTCATCGAAAATTTTCGGTTTCCGAAGGTCCAGCCCGATGATGATCGTCTTTTTACGCAGCAGGGAATAGGCCGCGGCCAAGTTGATCGAGGAGAAAGTTTTCCCTTCGCCCCCCACGGTGGAGGTAAAGAGCACGGTCACTTGCTCTTGGTTCGGCACGAGGAAAGACATATCCGAGCGGATGGAGCGATACGTTTCGGCCACCACGGATTTGGGATTGTTTAAGACCGGCAGGTGCTTGTTTTTCGCTTCCGGAATTTCGGCAATCACCGGCGCCACGTCCATCATGCTGTTTCGGAAGTCGTTTAGGTCTGAAATTTTCGTGTTGAGCGCAAATTTCCCATAGAGCACCAGGGCAGGGATGATTAATCCCGCCAGGAGTCCCGCGAGGTAGTTGACCTTTTTATTCGGAAAAACAGGCATGCCTCCAGCGCGTGCAGCGTCCACCACGAAATTTTTCGGGGAGTTCGCCGCGCGGGCAATTTCCGCTTCTGAGCGTTTTTCCATCAAGAACATGTAGATGCCCTCGTTGATGTTAAACTGCCGTTCCAGACCGATCAAGTTACGCTCTGTTTCCGGAAGGGCGTTGATGCTCGTATTGATACCGCGGATACGGTCCTCGTATTGGCTGAGGAGGCTTTGGGAATTTCGGATGGAAGAACGTAGATTCTCCGTCAGGGAGCGCTTCGTACTTTCCAGTTTACGGTTGACGTCTAACACCGGCTTGCTACCATCGGCATAGATAGCGCTTACACGGATTTTTTCCCCTTGGATCTCGATCAGGGAGGTGACGAGTGTATTCAGAAGGGCATCTTGTACGCCAGCCACAGAAGGGATAACCAGGGCATCCAGGTCATCGCGTTCGATGTAGGTCAAGATATCCTGATAATAGCGGAGGGCGATTTGCTCGCGTGCCTTTTCATTTTCGATTTCGAAGAGGTTGTCGATGACCTTGGTTCCTTCATCTTGTAGGTTGAAGACCCGGTTTTGTTTCCGGAAGTTCTGCAAGCGATTTTCGAAGAAGCTTAGCGAGTCGGTGATGCCGAGAAGCTGATTGTTGATAAACTCCACGGTACGCTCGGAGAAGCGGTTTTTTTCGCGCAGCTCAAAGTCGATATAGGCATCCATGAGTGCGTTTAGGTACTCCTCTCCCATCTTACGGACGGGCGTCTGTAGGCTAAGGGTGATCACGCTGGAGGCGCGTTCGGCAGGGAATGCGCTTACGGCACCCGCATAGTGCAGGGCCAGGGAAGGCGTATCCATCGGGGTGAAGAAGATCACATCACCGGGCAGGGCGCCGGCATTTTTGATGGTAAAGTTAAAGGTTTCTGATTTGATCGGCTCTCCGAAGGTAAATTTACCCGTCAGCGGCTCGGTATTGCGCAGCCCTGTTTTGTAGAAAGGATCGATCGGGTTATAGATCGCGAAGCCATCCTCTTCGATGCTCATCTCGAAAGTTTGTTCATCGAGGACCTGCACGCGCAGCATACCGCCAGTAATTTGCGGGCCATTCCAGGCCATATCCACCAGGATGGGGGTATTGCCATAGATCATCTGCTTGCTGAAGAAAGCTTCGCGGTAGTACGAAACGTTAAAGTCCAGTCGCTTCAGTGCCTCGTTGGCCATGGAGAAGGACTTAAGCACAAACATATCGTTTTCGATATTATTCGATTGGAAGCCCATGACCGATTTGTCGAGGATTTCCGAGGCCATATTTTGTTTTTCATCCCCGATAAACAGAGACGCATTCACGCGGTAGACCGGTGTGAGTGTTTTGCTGATCAGGTACGAAGCCCCGACGAAAAAGACCACGGATAGCAGGAAATACGGCCAGTAGATAATGTATTTATACAGGGTGGCTTTTAGGTTCACCGGGTTTTTTGCCTTAGACGCGCCGCCTCCTGTGAAGAAGGCCATCGGGTCTTGCGGACTGTTTGTGTTGGCTTGACGCATAGTTAACGTGCTGAAATACTAATAATTAATCCGATCAAAGATATGGAAGATATAAAAATAGACAAACTCTGGGTGAAGTTTTCTCCGGTACCGGCTTCACGCACCCGCATGGGTTCCACATAGAGCTGATCATTCGGCTGGATGAAGTAAAATTCACTGTTGATGATATTCCGATCCAACAGATTCACTTTATGGATGCGGGAGCCGTCCGGGTATTGGCGGACGATGGTCACTTCATCGCGTTTAGCCAGCGTGGTCATATCACCGGCGGTGGAGATGGCTTCGTAGATGGTCACCCGATCCTGGAGGATGACGAATTTACCTGGCGTGCGAAACTCTCCGAGGGCAGCAAAGCGCACCCCGCCTAGTTTTACGCGCACGAGGAACTCGGCTTTAATGATTTTTTCCAATTCTTTTTCGACAGCCTGGCGAATTTCCTCTAGGGTGAGGTTACGCACCATCACTGGACCGATAAGCGGGAGGCGCACATAGCCTTCGTTGGTCACGGAGAAACCCGTCATGTAGTAGATATCTCCTCCTCCGAGGCCAGCCTGCATGCCCATACCCATGCCTTCGATCTGTGGGGTTAGCGTAAAGCCTCTTTCCAGGAGGTCATCGATGGTGACCACCTGAATATCCAAGATGTCATTGGCTTGAATGCGGTATTCGGGCAGTTGATAGTCGATCAGCGCATCTGCGGGGTACTTGCCATCGTAGTCTTGAAAATAAATCAAGCGTTTATTTGAGATACAAGACGAGAAAAACAAGGCCACGAGCAGCGTATAAGCGACACTGCGCATACCGAACTTAATTTTAGAAGCAATCATTACATTCACTAGATTAGACTTAAATGAGTATAGGGTTTCAATTTTATGGGTTATCGGGTTAACTTCACCTTCAGCACTTCCCAGAGAAATTCCGGGGTGGAGATAAAGGTTCTGCGCCAGAGGCGTTTGGGTTCTTGTACGAGTCGCGGTAGCCATTCGAGTCCTGCCTTGATCCAAAAGGGCCCTGGGCGCTTGACGGTGCCGGCATAAAAATCAAAAACGGCTCCGATAGCAGCCATAAAGGGTACTTGTAGCTGCTGCTGATGTTCCATGATCCACTTTTCCTGCTTAGGGGCCGTCATGCCCACGAAGAGCACATCGGGCGCTGCGGCATTCACGCGGCGGATCATGTCGGCATTTTCCTCAGCGCTAAAGACAGCCTTATAGGGAGGAGAATAGGTTTCTACTGTGAGGGCGGGATATTCCTTCCGGATGCGTGCCTGGATTTTATCCAGTGTCTGCTGCGCTGCCCCCAGGTAGAAGACACGTCCCCCACCCTGGCGCTGCAGCAGCTCCAGCATGTGCAGGTGTAAGTCAGAGCCGCTGATGCGCGTAATTTTTTGACCGTAAAGAAAACGGGTGGCATAGACGATTCCGATTCCATCTGGAAGTAGCATATCCGATTCCAGGAGCGCGCGCTGAAAAGGCCGGTCTGTCTTGGCCACACAGAAAGAGTGTGGGTTAATCGTCAGGCAGACGGTCTTTTGACTCGACAAGGTGTCTGGAAGCTGGGTGCTAAGTTGAAATCCTAAAAAAGCTTGCATGCGTTAAAAAAACAATCAAATCCTCATCACAATAAGCTGCAAATATACAAATAAAATAGACCTACTTTCTGTATCGAAAAAAAATATTCCCAAATAAGCCCCTTATTTAGAACATTTAAGGAGGAAAAGGGCTTCCTCGCTCACTTTAACCCCTTTAACGCTTCGATCAGCGCCTGGGTGACGGCTGCTTGTCCGCGCTGGTTGAGGTGGATGGGGTCGAAGAAATACCCCGCCTCCCGGGTCCACTCCTCCGTAAAGGCATGCAGGTGGAGGCCCTCCTGCTGCGCTGTGAAGTGCTGAAAATAAGCGATTTCTGCTTGAAAAGCCTCTGGATTTTGTGCGTTAAAGGCATAAAAGGTCGGTGTATATACCAGGTGCACCTCGATGCCTGCTTGGCGAAACTCCTCCACGAGCATTTCGAAGGTCTCTTTCATGGCGGGGCTGGACTGAATCTGGCGCAAACCGAAATTTTTTACCAGCCGCTCCGGATCCTGTCCTTCCAGCGTACCCGTTTTGAGGTTGCGCCAGTTGGCCGTATACCCTCTATACACCGATCCCATGAGCAGCTCGTTATAGCGGCTGCTGCGGATCAGGAGCTTAAAGAGGTACTCCATGGATTCCACTTGCTCGGAGATGCCGGCGCGCACGGCAGGAGAGTTCAGGAAGGGGTAGAAAAGCTTGGCTGAATTTTCGGAGAGCCCACTTTCGGTAAACATCCAGGGGTCGATGCCGATGAAGACCCTTTCCAGTTCAGGAGCCTGTTCGCGGAGGTGGCGTCCCATGAGCAGCAGGTCGTGGACATTGGCCCCTTCGCGGGCATATTTGGCCACGGGCCGCCCATAAAATTCCTGCAGCTGATACACATCTATTCCCAGCATGATGTGGGAGTGGCCGAGGATGGCGCTACGGCTTTCGGGGCGCAGGCCATAGTAGCGTTCCAGTCCCGAGCGGAAGGCCTGATCCAGGGCGAAATCTGCCAAAAAGAAGCAGCCGAGGAAGAGTAAAAAACGAAGTGGATAGCGCATAGACGGGTTAAAACTGGAAGTAAATAAATGCATTCGAGCTGACCCCAAAGATACTAATCAGGAACAGGAGCACAAAATAACCCGTGTTCACCAGCCAGCGCGGCAGGCGGGAGTGCTTGTCGTAGAGCCCCAGGATGCCATAGTACTGCAGGAGCTGTACCCCAAAGAGGAAGGCGATCAGCAGCAGGGAGAGGTAGAAGTTGATGGCACTAAAGCCCGTCCACAGCTGGCTACCGGACCAGCTCAGCAGCTGGCTCAGGATGTACCAGGCATCGCCGGCGCTATTGGCCCGGAAGAAGATCCAGCCCAGCATGACGGCGGAGAAGGTGCTGAACCACTTAAAGAGCCGGTATCCTCCTGATTTTTTGATGCCGGTGAGTCCCAGGACGGCGAGCAGCTTATCGCCGAAATATTCGAAGAAGTAGAAGCTGGCGTGGAGGGCGCCCCAGATGACGAAGGTCCAGTTGGCCCCATGCCAAAGTCCGCTGAGCAGGAAGACGATGGCGATGTTCAGGAACCAGCGGCTGACTTTCACGCGATTTCCGCCGAGGGGGATGTACACATAGTCGCCGAACCAGCTGGAGAGCGAGATATGCCAGCGCTTCCAGAAGTCGCCGATGGAGAGCGCCATGTAGGGCAAGTTGAAATTCTGCATCAGGCGGATGCCGAGGGTGCGGCCGATGCCGATGGCCATGTCGGAGTAGCCTGAGAAGTCGCAGTAGATCTGTAGGGTAAAGAAGAGCGTTCCCAGCGCCAGTGTGGGGGCCTCATAGGCTTGCGGGGAATTGAAGACCGGGTCTGCGTACAGGGAGAGGCGGTCGGCGATCACGATCTTTTTAAAGAGTCCCCAGACGAAGAGTTTGGCTCCCTGCTCGAAGAGGATCCAGTCGAAGTGCACCTCCTTTTTTAGCTGAGGCAGGATGTTTGTGGAGCGCTCGATGGGGCCGGCGATAAGTTGAGGAAAGAAAGCCACGTAAGTGAGAAAGTGCAGGGCATTTTCTTCTACGGGGATTTTATTTCGGTAGATGTCGATGGAGTAGCTCATCGCCTGGAAGGTAAAGAAGGAGATCCCTACCGGCAGAATGACGGCGACGAAGGGCCAGTCCAGCGGGGAGAAGAAGTATCCACTGAGGGTATTGGCGCTATCGATGAAGAAGTTGAGGTACTTGTAGTAGAACAGCGGCAGCAGGGAGACGGCGATGGCGGTCCAGAGCAGGGCTTTGCGGCGCCAGCCGCTGCTGATAAAGATGTGGCGTCCCATGTACCAGTTAAACAGGGAGACGGCGAACATGAGCAGGCCGAATTCCCATTTCCAGGACATGTAGAAGTAGTAGGAGCCGAGCAGGAGCACGAAGAGCTTGCCGGACCGGTTTGTATTAAAATACAAAAAAAGAATTACGAGGTAAAAAATGACAAACTCGTAGGAATTGAAAAGCATAGGCTTAAGGTAAGCGTAAAGACTTTAGAAAATTATCTTCAAAAATCGGAATAGTGTAGCGTTTTTCAAAATCCATTTTGGCTTGCCGGCCTAAATTGGCGCATAATTCCGGATTTTTACTCAAATTTTCGATTTCGGCGGCGATTTCGGCGGCATTTTGGGCCACGATGCGGCCATTTCCTTCGTGGAGCATGGAGGGGATGGCGCCCACGGCGGTGCTCAGCACGGGGATGCCGAGTGCGAAGGCCTCGAGGATCACCAGGGGCTGGCAGTCGTCCGAGGTGGGGTGTACGAGCAGGTCCATGGCGGCGAAGATGCGGTATTTTTCTTCCCCGTAACAGGCGCCGTGATAGGTGACATGCTCCGTGAGCTGCCGCTCCGCGATGGCCGCGGTGAAGGCTGCTTCGGAGATATCGCCCGCTTTGCCCATGAAGTGGGCGTGGATGGGGAGCCCTTTAGCGGCCAGCAGGGCTAGGGCATCCAGCAGCAGCAGGGGGCCTTTAAATTGGAAAAGGTTGGAGAGGAACAGCAGTTGGAAAGGGTCTTCTGGCCGGATGCGCGGGGTTTTCGGCAGGCTGTCGGCGGGCAGCTCCGGCTGCGGGATGCCATTGGGCAGGTAGCGGACCTGTTCAGGGCGCACGAAGCGCTGCACATCGTCATAGAGCGCTTCGCCGAGCAGCAGCACGGTCGTGTCTCGGAAGGCCTTCGGGTAGAGCAGGCGGTAGGGCCACTTATCGGCATAGCGCGCCACGCCTTTGTTGTGGAAGTGCAGGTAGACAGGCACTTTCAGGCGCTTAGCGAGCCAGAGGATGGGATAGTCTTTCAGGAAGCCGAAGCCATGGGAAGACAGGGTGAGGTAGACTGCATCCGGCTGCAGCTGGCGCAGGCGCTGAGCCACGCGGCGGTAGAGCTGGACGATCTGGCTGATTTTCCGTAGGGACAGGCGCCCGATGTCCTCCCCTGTGGTGGAGGTGCTCAGGTTCAGGAAATGCATGTCGGCCGCGGCATGGATCCGTGTGCTGGTACGGATCAGCTCCCCCACGGCGGCGGCACCATGATGGGGTGGCGGCAGGTGGAGGATGCAGAGCATGGTTTTTCGTGCCCCTTTGGTAGGCATCTGCGGCGGTGTAGCGTCCATCTTACTCACTTTTGCCATGCGAAATGAGGTGGTGGATACGCTGCGCAGCGCGTGCGGGGTTATAATTGGCTTCCAAGGCTGCCGCTGCTCGACCCATTTGGGGAAGGTCCGCCTCATGGGCTTTGGCCAGGGCCTCCACCAGGGTGTCGGTCTGCAGCGGGTCGAAGAGCCAGCCAGTGCAGGGCGTCACCAGTTCCGGGTAGCAACCATTATAGGTAGAGCAGATGATGGGTAGGTCGCAGGCCATGGCTTCGGGCACGACCAGGCTCCAGTTGTCCTCCAGTGTCGGCATGACGAAAACATCGGCCACGGCATAATACTGGTAGATTTCTTCATAGGCTACCTCTCCGGTCCAGTAGACTTGAGGCAGGGTGCTGTAGGAGGCTTGCAAGCCCTCCTCCATATCGCCACTTCCGGCTAGGATGAGCAGGTCATCGGGGAAAGCGCGGGCATGCTGTTTCCAGCCCTCGAGGAGTTCTTTTACCCCTTTGCGGTCGATAATTTGGCCTACGTAGAGGTAGGCCAAGCCTTTTTCGGAGGATTTATCTCCCTTGCTGCTCCAGAGGGCACATCTTCGCGCTTGTCTTTGTTGGGGGCTCACGCCTTCTTTTTGGGTGCGCAGCAGGTCAGAGTCTGCGGCCATGACACCCTCTTGTATCGGTTTTTGGGGGCTGACGCCCAATTTCTCTCTCAGGTAGGCCTTGGTGAGGGTACCATTCACGAGGTAGCCTTGAACGAAGTTATCCAGCAGGCTGCGGTAGCGTTCCCGCCAGGGGGGGCAATTTCTTTCCGTGTAGGCTGTCCGTTCGTAGGCGACATAGAGGGGCACGTTACGGAAGCGCGTGTACCAGACGGCGTAGAGCGTCCACTGGAAGAAGCCTTCGGAGATGATGATATCCGGCTGCACCTCTTGGATGGCGCGGTAGAGGTCTTTTTGGATGGGGATGGACAGCCCTTGGTTTGCAAAATTCCCGGAACGGCCGAGGCGGATGATTTTTTCTTCCTTCAGTGCCCGTGCGCGTGTGCCGAGGGCTTGACTGATGCGCGTGCGTACGTTTTCCGGCACTCTTTTTTCGGAGTAGAGCAGGTAGAAGTTGTCTCCCAGGAGACGGGAGAGCGCTTCGTACACGGGAATCCGGTAAGATAAAAAAGAGGGGTTAACCCAGAGTACGCGTTTTTTTCCAGTCATAACACACTTGCTTATAAAAATCTACTGTTTGCTGAGCGGGGAGGTTTGAAAACTTTTCATGCACATCCCTGCGGGCCTTTTCGCGCACGCGGGCGCGCTCCGCTACCGGCAGGGCGAGCAGCTGTCGGATACAGTCGGCGAGCGCCTGTGGGTTTTTCGGTGGCACGAGCCAACCGTTTTTTCCATGCTCGATCAGTTCGGCCATGCCTCCAGCATTAGAGCCGATGACGGCGCCGTTCGCGTACATGGCCTCCACACAGACGAGGGGTAAGTTATCCCACCAGGAGGGGAACACGGCCGCATCGCAAGCAGCGTAGTAGGCGTTTAGCTCCGGCCGGGTGAGCTGTCCCACGAAGCGCACCTGCTGGCGGTCTTCTGTGCTCAGAGAGGCCTGTAATGCCTGCGAGTAGGGGCTCTGTTTGCCCGCGATGTCGAGCTGCACTGCCCTATTTTCTTTGCGCAGGATGCGCAAAGCCTCCACCAGCTCCCCGATGCCTTTCGTCTCCACCAGAGTACCCGCAAAAATCAGGCGAAAAGGCGTATTTTCACCCTCAAGAGGTCGTGGTCGCCAATTTTCCAGACGTATCGGATTGAAGATCACCACTTTTTGTTTGGCATGACGTAGGTCAAAGTGTGTTTCCATCCAGTCCAGTAGGCTTTGGGAGGCAGAGGTAAAGTAAGCAAACTTCCGTATGCTCGCCTGTTCATAATGCGCCATCATCCACTCATGAGGCTTTTGGTAGAGGTTCTTTCGTGGCAGAAAGGTATCGCGGTCCAGCAGTGTGGGCGTCTGAAAGCGGATCACGACGGGAATCCCTATATCCTCTAAATAGAGCGCTTCCGCCCCATATTCCTGCACTTCAATAACATCAAGGTCAGGAATGCTTTGGATTTTATCCCGAATTTTTTTGCGAAAGGCATGAAAACGGGTTAGGGTGCGTAATTTTTTGTATAGGGTGTTACCAGGTTCTACGGCAGGGATTACGAAATCAGCACCGGATAAAAAGTGTACGTGCATGCCGTCCACCGTTTTTTCCTCCTCCAGGCGGGTATCATCATGGGCGGTGATGACATGCACCCGGTGGCCGAGATCTACGAATAGACCTCCGATTTCTTTGATGTACGCTCCGATGCCTCCCCCCCGCTGGGAGTTCCCAAATTCGCGGGAGACCAAACATATATTCATTTTTTCAATACATTATACAGTGACATTCTTATTCTTTTGGGCATGTAAGTTAATAGATAAAAAATATAAATCTTAAACTTTTCGGCAGTATAGGGCAGCGCCTCCCTGAATTTCGCTCGGGCGGCGGGCATGTCCTGCTGCTGAAAAATCACTACCCCCATGGATTTTAGCCAGCGCCCCAGGTAAAGAGTGTAGCTGGTGCGCAGCGCCTCTGGGCAGTGGGCAAGTTCTGCCAGTAGGGCTGCACCCACAGGGTCATCGATACTTCTACGGGCGCTCACGACGCTCATGTCCGCATTATCTCTGTAATAGGCCAGCACCCGGTACGCATAGGCCACGCGATAGCGCAGGGCTACGCGTGCCCAGGTGAGTAAATCTTCTCCCGACTTGATCCCTACGGGAAATCCACCTACCGCCTCGAGTGCTTCCCGATGCAGCGCCGTGGCAGAAGTCCACACGGGGGGATTCGAGTGAGCGGCCACCTCGAAGTAATTATCCAGGTAACCGAGTGCTCCCTGTGGTAGCTGGAGTCGGCGCAGGATCGCAGGACGCTTCTGTCCTTTCGGAGAAAGAAACGAATAAGTGCTGGCCAGCAGACGTGCTTCGGGGCACTTTTTTTTTAGTTCGCTCAGCGTGGCGAGAAAATCCGGCTCCCAGAGGTCATCGGCATCCAAAAAGCAGACCCAGTCATGCCGCGCCGCCCGCCACCCTGTATTGCGAGCAGCAGATACACCTTGATTTTCCTGCCTTAGGATCCGTATGGGCAGCTGCGCCGCCACAGCACTCTGGGCGATGATCTCCAGGCTATTGTCCCGGGAGCCATCGTCTACGATAAGCACCTCATCGGCTGCCTGCTGCTGGTCGAGGACCGTCTGTAGCGTGGCCTCGATGGTGGCCGCTTTGT
Source organism: Nitritalea sp. (assembly GCF_054166705.1). Lineage (NCBI taxonomy): Bacteria > Pseudomonadati > Bacteroidota > Cytophagia > Cytophagales > Cyclobacteriaceae > Nitritalea > Nitritalea sp. The sequence continues at coordinate 35,785 of NZ_JBSZCV010000016.1, read as the reverse complement.
TGTAAAGTGGAATGACAACGGTGATCTGCATACGCTTCAGTAATTTGGAAGTCCCTTCTTATACATGGCGAAGGTGATGCCTATCATGGCAAAAAAGTAATTGGGAAAGAATATGGTATACTTCAAAATATTATCCGAATACATAAACATGAGCATGACGATAAACAGAGTCATCGTGCTAGAGGTCATGATAAAGTAGATGGGATGGGAGGAGGTCTTCACTTTTAAAAAGTAAAGCCTGATAAACGTGAAGCCAAAGCCCGTGAGCAGTAGGATCAAGCCTACCCAGCCGTAATTATAGCGGATGGACAGGTAATCGTTATGCGCTTCTCCGGAGCCGGAGCCGGTGATTTGACGCAAGCGCTCATTGTCCGCCCGCGGACCATTACCCCAGACGGGGGCTTTTTGGAGACCGAGGTCCAGGGCTTCCTGCCAGGCCTTCCGGCCGCTGCTGTTAAAGGTACTTTCGGAGCTGTAGTAATCTAATGAAATTTCATTGATCTCTCCCGAGCCCGCATAAAAGGACTTGTTTTTAAAACCGGAGGAGTTGACCACCACCAGGCCGATGATCACCCCGGCGGTGATGGAGTAAAAGCGTGTTTTGATGGAATTATTCGCGAAGTGAAACACGAAGCTCATGATAAAGGTCAGCATAGCCATCCGCGTCACGGCTAGAAAAGGCATGGAAAAGAGCATGAGGTAATAGTAGAGCCCTTCGCGCTTTTGGATGACGAAGAAGATGCTCAGTGCCACGCAGCCGCCTACGGCAAAGAGCATGGGCGTGGAAGCCATATGCACGAAGTAGCCCGTGAGCAGGTAGTAGATAAAGCCCAGCACGAAGATAAAGAGGATCAACTTAAGCAGCAGCTGCCCCAGCCAGAGGATTTTAATGACCGAATACTGGAAGCTGCTGGCGATGATGCCGATGATAAGCGGCAGGTAATACTGTGCGGTGAGCTGAAGGCCTAAGAAGCTGTAGCTGACGATGATGTAAATGCCCGAGTAAGCGATCCAGGGCAGCCAGGGCAGGATCGGAAAGGTGACGCTGTCCAGGCGCAACAGGTAGTAAAAGCAGACGAAGAGCATGAAAATCCAGGCCAGTCCCGTCCAGGCAAAGCCCAGGAAGCTGCCCGGCAGGAAGGGCAGAATGGAGCTCGCATAGGCGATCAGCGTGGAGACCACGAGCAGGTTAAAGAAGCGCTCGAACTCCAGGTCTTGCGTCTGGAACTCAAAGCGTATAAACTGTTTTATTTCACTCAACATAGTGTAGAACTTAGGGCATTCAAGGGCTGCCGTAGATACGGCGATGGATCGGGTCCTCAGCGGGCAGCTGCCGCACGCGGATGCCAGGGTTTTGGGCTGGATCTTGACGCTTTAGACGATACAGCACAAAGTAAATCGCTTTTAATAAGAGTTTTACAAAGCTACTGTCTTTATTGACAAGCTGAAAGCTCCTGTACTGATAAAAGAAAGGAATTTTATGCTCAAGAAAATAGTCCGGCGCGATGCGCGGGAAAGTTTCCCGTAGGATTTTGATGCGTAGCTCCCCTTCATTAAAGGCATTGGTACTGCTTAGGCCGGTATCTGCCTCGAAGACGCTGAGGGGAAAAGGATGCAGTGTATAGCTGGCATGCTCCACCAGGAGCGCTTCCATAAAGAAAACCCAGTCGGAGATCACGCGGTAGCTTTCTTTATAGCCGCCCATGCGCAGCAGCAGCTCGCGGCGGATAAAGGTGCTCGGATGCGGCAGACTCCCCTGCACGAAGGTGAAGAGCGTGGGCTCAAAGGGCGGCGACTGCTCGTAGGTCTTGCCGGCTTTTTTAATGATGCAGGAAAAGGACTGGATGTCGTCGCCATTTAAGCTGTCCAGGGCACGCTGCAGGCTGTCTTCTGCGAGCAGGTAATCTCCTGAATTTAGGAATAGGCAGTAGGTGCCGGTGGCCATCTGGGTACCCTTATTCATGGCATGGTAGACGCCGCGGTCCTTTTCGGAAATGTAGCGGGTCACGGTGTTCCCTACATAGGGCGCGATGACCTCCTCGAAGCCATCGGTAGACCCTCCATCGATGACCAGGTATTCGAAAGGATGGCTACAGACCTGCCTTTCCACGGCAGCTAGCGTGAGTGCTAAGCCGGCGGCATTGTTATAGTTAATGGTAATAAGCGTGAGCAGCGGGGTGTTGTTTTCCATAAGCGATATGCGCATCGCACGTAAAAAAGCAGATAAAGTTGGAATAAAACACAAAATTAGCGCTTTTTAACAATTATAAAATTAAATCAGCGAATAACTTTAAAATAGCCGGCCTCCGTGGACACTGTCCCGCCCCTGCTGGTAACGATGGCGCGGTAGGCATAATTGCCGCCAGGTACCGGCTGCCCCTTAAAGGTGGCGTCCCAGCTGCTGTCCAATATCTCCGTTTTAAAGAGCTGCTCGCCCCAGAGGTTGAAGATATGCAGCTCCATGGCCACGATGCCGCGGTGCTGCGGCTTGAAGACTTCATTTTCTAGGCGAGGGCCTCCTGGGTAGATGGCCGTAGGGGCTTCCCAGAGGTAGCCATCGATGACGCGCACGACGGCCTGCATTTGGGAGCGGCACTGATTGGCCGTCTCGGCAAAGAGCGTGATCGTATACGTCCCTGGGCTGCTGAAGGAATGGCTCGGGTTTTGGTCCACGGATATCTCCCCATCGCCGAAGTCCCACTGCTGCCAGACGGCCCCGGGGTCCCCTGTGGTCAGATCCGTGAAGCGCAGGAGCTCTCCTACCCCGATGATATGGTTAGGCAGCAGCTCGCCCGTGTCGGGGTCTTCCACCTCGAAGGAGAAGTTCGCCTGAATGGCTTCTGGCTCGATGAGCAGCTGCACCTCCTGGGGGCTATTAAAGCAGGGGCTACCGATGAAGCGGGAGGCGATCGCATAGGTTCCGGACTGGAAAACGCGCTCTTGGGGGCCACCCAATTCATCCCCGGTAGGCGCGATAATTTGATATTCGTAGCGCCCCGGGTCGAAATTCTCGATCACGTCGCTGATCAGGTAACCCATGGTAGGGTCGCAGACAACAAGCGGATTACGGAGGCGCAGCTCGGCTTCTTCGTGCACACTGATGGTGGCCTCGGCTAGAATCAAATTACAGGTTGTCGGCAGGGCCATTTCCACGAAAACCTCCAGCTCCTCTCCTACCTCTAGGCCGCTGACGGTCAACACATCTGCGGTATCTACGGTCAGGGTGAGGTCGCCTTGCGTGAGCGTGCCCCTTGGAATCGCTTGCCGACGGTCTTTATCCAAGTACCAGCGGAAGCCTCCCGTCCAGGCACCCGCTCCTACGGAAGGTTGCAGCGCCACCGATTCCCCTACGCAGAAGCGGGCATCGTTTAGGTCCACGGGGATCGGATCGTCGGAGACCCTGAGGGTTTCTGTAGGCAAGCTGCAGCCGTTCGCATCGCTGACGTCTACAGTAAAATCGCCCACCGGCAGGCCTTCTACACGGAAGATGGTGGCACTGGACCAGGAAATTTGACTTGGATCCACCACACTGCCCCCCACTGTACGCACCTGCACCTGGTAGGGCGCCGTACCGCCGCGGAGGGTGCCTCCGATGAGGCCATTGGTTTGGTTACAGGTGGTGTTGACCGCCCCTAAGGCCGCGAAATCCAATGCCTCCACAGGGCCGCCCACGGTAAAGCTCCCCAGCGGCAGGGGGCAGTTGGCCGCATTCACCACCTCGAGGGTATAAGTGCCTTGCGCTAAATTATCCAGCAGACCACTCGCCAGCGGCTCGAAAGCACCCCCATTTAGGCTGTAGCGGAGGAGGCTTTGGCCCGGGGCCTCCTGCACCCGCAGGCTACCCCCCGCACCGAAGCAGCGCTCATCCACCTCTGTGACGCTCACCTGTGGGATGCCCAGCACCTCCACACGGACGGTTTGCACATCACCCGCACAGATGCCTCCACCCGAGGCGATGACGGTGTAGGTATAGGGGCTGCCGCCCAAGCTTAGGTCTTCCAGCATCAGGGTGCCCTCCGCCTCAAGGCCATAGCGGATGCCGCCGAGCACATCGCCGTCCGCGATTTCGGTGGCGCCGGCAGCCACCGGATCGGCATGGCTGCCCACAAACCAGCGGTAGCTCACGCCCGCAGCAGCAGGGCTTACGGCCACCGGCACACGGGCGATTTCCTGCTCACAGATGGCCACATCATCCACGATAATCGGCGTGGGGCCATCCACCACTTGCAGCGGCGCTGGCGCGGTAAATACACAGCCATTGGCATCTTCGACGCGGTAGTTATAGCTGCCTACGGCCAGATCCGTAAAAGTGATTTCCCCTGCTGCCGTGAGCGTACGTGGGCTCAGGGTACCGCCATCGGGCCCGAAAAACACCTGGTAAGGCGCCTTTCCGCCGAGCACCTCGAACTGGATACGCCCATCGGAAAGCCCACACGTGGTCGGGCTGACCTGCTCGTTTCGGGCCAGCAGCTCCGTGGCAGCCTCGATCGTGAGCGAGACCTTAGCCGTACAGGCAAAAGCCGAGATGCTGGTCACCTCATAAGTGCCAGGAGGGAATAAGGTGCTTTCCAGGGCGGCCTTATCGGCCAAAGTAAAGCTTCCGGCAGGACCGATTACCGTGTAGCGCACACCCGTATCCGGACCTGTGGCCAGTCGGATTTGGCCATCGGCCGCCCCAAAACAAGATTCATCTACCACCGTAAAGCTGCTCACCGGAGCGGCCTCCACGGTGATGGCACGGCTAAACTCCTCCCCGGTACAGTCGTTGCGCCCGTAAACCGTATAAGTCCCCGGCGCCAAATCCACGATGTCGAGCTGCGGTGCTTCAGCATCCCCATTCGCAGTGAAAGTAGCTCCTGAAAGGGTTTGGGTGCCGGTAATCAAGCTGCTAAAATCTGCCTGTAGCGACCAGCTAAAGCCCGGAAGTGCAGGGCTCACACCCGCATTCGTTAAGGTGGCGCGGAGGCGGAATGGCTCCCCCTGGCAGATTTCGATCGGGCTGCTGTCCCAACTGTAGACGGGATCCGGCTTGGTGCTGATCGTGTAAGGAAGGGTCACGGAGCAACCTGCATCATCCGTAAGGATCAAGTGGTAGGTGCCCACTGGCAAATCTTCCACCACCGTGCCGCCCGCTAGGGCCGGCAGCACCGCACCTGTCAGGGGGTCATCGGCACGCCACTCCGCCGTGTAGGGGCCATAGCCACCGACGAAGGCCACCTCGATGCGGCCGATGTTCGCTCCACAAGCTACCTCATCGACACGTACGAGGGTAGCACCCAGTGCTTGTGTAGGACCTTCCACCTCGATGCTTGTACTAAATCCGCAGCCCGTCAGGCCGCTATCGTCTTTTACGGCTACGGTGTAAGTCCCCGCCGGCAGGCCGCTGAACTCGGGGCTACTTTGAAAATTTACCCCATCGATGCTGTACAGGTAGCTGCCATTTCCGCCACTCACCCCGGAGACGCTAATCGTGCCATCGACTCCACCAAAACAGGTGACGCGGGTGCTATTTACCGTGCTGGCCACCACGGGCGGTAATACTTCCACGCGGGCTTCTTCCTGTATGGTACAGACCCCAGGCCCACTAATCTGTGCATAAAAGGTATAGGTGCCTGCCGTCAAACCGCTAACGGTAAGGGTACCATCAGCAGCCACACTGTAGCTGCGGCCCTGCGCGTCGGGCCCAGTGAGCGGCACGGCTTGTGTGCGGGCAGCATCGGCATACCAGGTGAGGGTGAGTGGATTAGCCCCCGCCCCTGTGATCACCGGCCGCAGCGCAGCATCGCCGCCTTCACAGATGGTTTCTTGCGTGGCCGCGGTAGTCAGCGGAATTCCTTGATTGTTTACCAGCGTCACGTTATGTGTGGGGCCCGCACAGCCATTCGCATCCTCGACCGTAAACGCATAGGTGCCCGGTGCCAGGTCTACCACCGTAACCGTCACCGGATCTGTACCGCTGGCCGGGCTGATGCTTGCGCCGGGAAAGGCACTGAGCGGCTGCCCATTCAGCTGCACGCGGAAATCACCATTTCCACCCTCCAGGGTGAAGCTGATGGCTCCATTCGGGTCCCCGCAACTAGGATCTACCGCCGTGAGGGGGCTAAGGACGATGGGGGGCACTGCCTCCACTTCCACCGTTTCCTGCTGCACGCAGCCGAAGGCATTGGTAATCTCGATCGTGTACATGCCAGGGGCGAGCCCCAAAAAGGCATTGGCGCTGGCATCAAAAGCCGTCGTTTGGCCGAGCAAGGCATAGCTGTAGCCCGCCTCCCCTCCGCCTATCAACAGGATGCGCCCATCGTTCAGGCCGGCACAAGACTGCTGCTCCGCCGCCCAACGCGTCTCCGGCAGTGCCTCCAGGGTCACGGTGTAGGGGATGGGAGTCAGCGTACAGCCGCTCGGGAGCACCGGTAAAACATAGAGCACATAAGTTCCTGCGGCATCGGTCAAGTTCGTCAGCTCCAGCGTGGCCCGATCGGGTGCAGGAAAGCCCACTTGCAGCCCTGCCGAGCCGATGGCATCGCCTGGATTCAGCTCTTGGCTCATGCCCGCATCCAGAAACCAGCGGTAGCTGATCGACTCCACAGGGGCACCCGGCGTCAGCGGCGCGATCGGAAGGAGCAGGTTGGGCGCCGAGGCGCAAATGGCCGCATCTGCATCTGCGGGGAAGGTGGGCAGCACCTGTGCGACCAGCGTGGCCGCGGCGGTACTCGTGCAGCGCGCGCCATCGGAGGGGCGTGCCTCGTCTTGCACCTCCAGGGAATAGCTTCCCTCCGGCAAATCCATAAATTCAAGTACTACTTCCGTTCCCGCCGTGGTAAGGGTATGTGAAAAAGCGCTGAGCGGCTGCCCATTTAGGGTGATGGAGGCATAGGAGCCGCTAGCATCTGGCGTTCCACCGCTGATCCGGAAGCTAAGGCTACCGTTTGGCAAATCGCAACTTGGGTCCACGCTATCGCTCAGGCTGAGCAAGAGAGGGTCTTTATCCTCGATGAGCAGCGGCTCACTGTCCACAAAACAGCCTGAGGCATTGGTCATCCGCACGGTGTAAGTACCCGGCGCCAGCCCGGAGAAGGTCCCGGTGGCCGGATCGAAACTTGCCCCCGCTCCACCCAAAAGCGTGTAGCTTGCCCCCGCCTCTTGGGGGCTGCTGAGCGTAATGATGCCATCCGTCTGCCCTGCGCAGGAAATGGCCTCCACGGTATAGCTAGCCTCAGGGGCAGGGGTAATCACGAAATCCACCGCCACGGGGGCAAGTGCGCAGTCATTGACAATGTCCGGCATCAGGTACACCCGGTAGCTGCCCGCAGTGCCGGCATTACTGATTTCTAAGGACCCGTCTGTGGCGATGCCAAAATCCATGTCCCAGGCGGCATCCGTTCCGGGCAGGATCTCCTCCGTGCCTGCCGGATCTTTAAACCAACGGTAGACAGGTGCCGCAGGCGGGGTTCCTTCGGTAAGGATACTTGGGCGAAGGCTGAGCGGATTCAACACACAAGCCTCGAAGGGACCATTTACCTCGAAGGTGGGCAGCACCTGACGGTTCAAAGCTGGAAGTGACAGCGGCAGTTCGCAAGCATTCGCATCGATAAGCTGCAGCGTAAAAGTGCCTTCGTCGAGGCCGAAAAGAAGCACTTCCCAGCCGCCACCGCTCGGGCTTAGCGTGTATGCGGAGGAGGGCACCGCCGTTCCATTTAGCTCAAAGGTATAGGGTGCGGCGACATCCCCGGTCGGCGTTCCTCCTTCGACAAAAAAGCGGTAGCTGCCATCGTTATCGGAGCAGGTAGGGTCCATGGCTTCGATAAAATTCGCTGTGAGCGGGCCTTGCGGTTGCTCCACGATTAACCCCGTAAAAAGCTCTTGGCAATCGGTGACGGGGTCGATGGCTAAAATTTCATAGGTGCCGGCAAGGAGATTAGGAAAAACGAGCACACCGCTAGCATCAGCTGTGGCTGCTTGCTCCCCTGCCGTATCTGGATTTAGGCGGTAGCGAAAATTCGGGGCACCGCGGATTTCGATACTGCCCGTGGCTTCTCCGAAGCAAAGCGCCGCTTCGGGTATAAAGTCCGGCGCAGGCAGTGGATTAAAGGGGATGGGCACCGTCTTGCTGCTGATACATTGCTTTAGCGGGTCAGTGCCGGTCACCGAAAAAACCACCTCTACCGTATAGTCCCCCGCGGTAGCCGCCGTCAAGCCAGAAATGCTAAAATCCCCGCTATCATTTCGGTCCAGCTCCCTGCCATCCGGAGCTAGGAGAACATACTCCACAGCGATGGGCCTTTCGAATCCATCCGTGACCGTACTCGGGATCCCGATGGAGAAACTCGCTGCATCCCCGCAGGAAAAGAAATTGTCGATGGAGATATCCTCGGGGGCTAACTCAGGCAGCACTTGTACGGAGATGCGGATGGGCTGGGACTGCCGTCCAAAGTTGTCTTGGATCACCACGAAAGCGACCGCCACCCCGCTAAAACCAGCCACAGGAACAAATTTGATATCAAAGCTATCGGCTGTAGGGGTTGCTCCGCCGATTTCCACTGTGCTAGATAAGTCTAAGGTAAAGGTGCCTTGGCCAGGAAGGACCAGCGTTGTGACGGGGTTGTCGCAGTTATTCGTCCCGCAGAAGGGGGCTAGACCGGGTGCGCGATTTTCCGGGGTTCCACTCGGATTCCCGCTCGGGTTAGTTCCTGGACTATTTTCGAATATCTGCACGCACTGGATAAAGGAAGGGGCCTCCAGCACAGGCTCGATCGTATCCTGCATTTCTTCTCCCACGCAGAGCTCATAATCCAGTGTGGCCAGGTTAGGAGGCTGCACGATTCTGTTATCAAAAACGTTTACGGATAAGTTGCGGATCACGTGGTTATTCGTACTCCCTCCCGTGGCGCCCCCAAAGCCGATTTGCAAAAAGTCCGGAATGGGGAAATTATAGGGAATTCCATTGGGAGGAGTAATGCGCACCAACTGGCTGCCCGTTCCCGTATTGATTAGCATATCAATCACCACTCTGTATTGCGCCCCATCGGGGATAATATCGATAAACACTTTCCGGTATCCTTCCTGAGAGGCGTTCCAGACAGGAGTATCCATCCTTGCATTGTCGATGGTAAAGCTGACCGATTTATCAAAAATCTCGGTGGTCCGATACAAGTCATTGTAAATATCTGTAAAAGGCGGAATAGCATTATTTTCCAGCCGAGTGACATAGCGTAGAAGGGGATTATACTTAGCTGTTTGTGGGCCTCGAATGGTAACATTGTGAAGCACTTTATTGAGTTGATTCTGATCCTCTCGCGTTCTACCGACATTTACCACCCCGTTAGCAAAATTCCCAAATTCATCGAACCCTATACCAATGTACCCTCCGGAAAGGCCGGGTTCTTCTATCGTGCCATTATCAGCGACACGAGGTGCATAAGAGAGGGAACCACCATCAGCCCCCAGAATAAATGATGGCACGAGTGCATCAAACAAAAAGACGGAGATACCATCGGCGCCTGTTTCAAAAGGAAGTCCAGTAAAATTATTTCTGTTACGTGTCCCGAAGCTCGCATACTCAAAGGAGATGGAAATCCCTCCTTTGGAAGGAAAAGCTTGATTAACGACCAATGCACCTGACTGCTGTTGAACCGCCTCTGTAAGTTGGAGTCCCCCGAAACCCGGGTTCAGACGGGCATTGCCGAAGAGCTCCACACGGCCGCTGGCGAAGGGATCATCCCCACCAAAAAAAGGTTCGCAATAGGGAAAACCTTCCCTGGGCACCACGACAGGGTCTTGGGCATAGGCAGCATGAGCAAAGAAAAATATGCATAGCCAGACAAGTACAGATGTAAAAACTGCTTTATTGCGGGTGTTCAAGATTTTGCTGACTTACCGTTGGGTGAAATAAGTACCTTACAAAGTTATTAAAAAACCGCTAAAAGCAAGCTAAAAAGTATATTCCCATCTTTTTATTTCACCCCAGCACGGTAAAACTGTTGCGCTATCCTTTAAAGCGCTAAAACTATTTCATAAGTTTCTTAAAATTAAAAAATTAGCTCAAAATGGATGCATACATGGCCTCATACCGTTCTGCCACCTTTTTGGCTTCAAAGTGTTCCAAAACATACGCACGCGCAGCCTGTCGCAGATCGCTCGTATCCGCCTTTTCTAGCAGCCATTCGATACCGGCGCGATAGTCCTCCACTTCGAAAGGCCGCGCTAGGTAGCCATTTTGCTTATGCTGGATCATGTCGCCATTTCCTCCGATCGCAAAAGAACAGACTGGGGTACCGCAGGCTAATGCTTCCATGATGCTATTGGACAGGTTTTCCTGTTTGCTGGGTACCAGCATCACATCTGCCGCATTATAGAGCAGGCGGAGGCTCACCGTATCCCGCAGGGTTCCGACATACTGCACGGGGATGCCGAACCGTTCGGCCTCTCCCTCCGAGGCACCAAAAATGACCAAGCGAAGCTCCTCTTTATTGGCTAAGCCGGACAGCGCTGCTTCTACGAACGAATAGCCCTTAATCGGATTGGTGGTCGCGGACATGGCACCAAAGAGAATGATTCGACCTGTTTCAGGCAAGCCAAGTGCCTCCCGGGCCGTACTTCGCGCTATAGGAAAGAAAAGAGAGGTATCGATGGGGTTGGGCAGCTGATAGTGCTGACGCTCCCGAAAGAGGGTACTGCTTTTCGCTGCTTCATGCAGCCAGCGGCTAAGCCCGACGATATGCAGCGGCTTAGAACGCCTGCCGTAAGCTTTTTTCTTCCGCTGAAAGATGCGAGCGCTGATGTCCTTCTCGTCTGTAGAACCCAAAACCGGGCAGGCGCCGCACTGCTGCGTGTAGCGGCCACAGGAGCCATCGTAGTGGCAGCCCCCCGTAAAGGGCCACATGTCATGCAGCGTCCAGACGATCTCCGCTTGTATCTTGGGGATATCGTCCACATGCAGCATGCCTGCCGACACCCAGTGCAGATGCACGATGTCCGGCTGAAGTGCATTTAAAGTGTCCACCAGCGTATTCCATCGAGGCAAGGCCGCCGTAAAGGTATTGGTAGACCTTTCGGGATATTTTAGCAGGTCTACTTTATCTAGCCTTGCTTTTAAGGTGTGGGGAAAAAAGGGAAAACGCTTAGGCAGCTGGAGCACATCCGGATCTGAACTGCTTTTATACTGCACGAGGTAATACACCTCATGCGCCGTATAGCGTTTCAGGGCATGGTAGAGTCGCTCAGCAGCCCGAGCGGCGCCTCCCTCCTGCTCGAAGGTATTGACGATAACGATTTTCATACAAACTGAGCTTTCCAGCGCTCGATTTCAGCTTGTGGAATATGAATTTCTGTTGCTAAAGGCTTACGGATGCGCTCTGCCAGCTGGCTTAAATCCGAGCGGTCGATGATCGCCAAGTTAAAGTCCTTGGCTTTTTCTTTCGCGCGGTTATCGATCGCGATGATCAGCGAGCGCCTTTTCAGCTGCAAGGCGCGCACCCCGGCATGGAGGCGGGTACCCACGAAGTCCAGCGACTTACGGGTATCGGCCAGGCAAGCGGTATACGCCTCTAAAGTTGGGGGAAGCACATGCAGGCGCTCATCTTGCTTGTTGAGCTTCGCAAAATACGCGATATCTTCGCTTCCCTGTGGCCAGAAATAGACCTTTTTATAGGTTTTGAGCAGGGTATCGATCAGAAAGGTGTCCGCCTCAGGTTGCTGGTTGTAGTCCGTAAGTGTGAAGACCACCTCTTCTCCTTTTTCCTTCGGGATGTCGGCACAGTGCTCCGGGGTGAGCTTCCACATGGTGGCACAGGCGGTATTGATGACATTTTTAAGCCCCATGGCGTGTAGTTTCTGCTCGGTAAAGGAATCCCGGACCGAGTGGAGGATCTCTCGATTCAAGACACGGCGAAAGAGGGTGCGCGTATACAGATCCGGATCTCTCTGGTACTGCCACCAGCCTACGCCGAGCAGGATGATGTCCTTCATGTAGACGGCATCTTTCAGATTGATCTTCCACTGGTTATAGGAACGCATGTTTGAAGAGAGCAAATTCGTCCCTCCCACAAAGGAATAGTTGCTTTGACGTACCAAGTCGTAAGTGGCCTTGCCGACCACATCATGCGTGACTGCATAAAACTTCATATAGTCCGGAAACAGCGCATTTAGCTGTTCCTTCACAGCATCCATAATGATAAAATCGCCCAGGTTACTGGAGCAGATGGCTGTATCAAAAATCGTAAGTTGTTTTTTCATAGGTTTAAGGCTTACTGCATCCAAATGCCGGATGCTTTTCCTGACATAATTTTATAATATTGAAGCGGTCTGAGAATCACAGAGTAGCTGAAACAGCAGCAGGTGGCTAAAATCACACCCGTCGCCCCCAGTTCCAGTGTCTTGGCAAAGAAGATACTAAGCGGAATATTGATCAGCATGGTAAACATGGACGTGTACAGCTGCAGTTTGACTTTGCCCACGCCATTGATGAAATTCACATACACCATGTTAAAGGTCATGAGCAGCACGAAGAGCGCCATAGCCGCAGATAGTCCTCGTGGAACGACTACCTCATCACCAACCCAGAAGAGGTAGAAGTGGTCTGCACCCAGGTAGAGCAGCAGCAGCACGAGCGGAATCCCTAGCCAAATTTTTTGAATCGTTCCCACGCTATTTCGAATCCATCCCAAATCTTGTTTGGCATAGGCCTCTGTAAACGAAGACCAGTACGGGCCCAGAAGAATCGTGTACCCCATGGTCACCACAGAGAAATATTTAAAGGCCACTTGATAGGGCACTACCTCCTCCGGTCCTAAGATACGGGTAATGATGAAGTTGTCTGTTGAGAACAACACAATCGTGGCGATCTGGATGATTAAAAACTTCCCTCCTAGCCCGGCCATTTCGCCTAAATGCACACGGTTCCAGCTTCTAAAGGAGGGGCGTAGGGGCGCAAAATTACCGCGGAAGGCGGCCCAAGAAAGAACGGCCAGGATCAGGACGGGGATGGCATTCACGATCAAGCCGAACAGCAGCAAGGAGCTGTCTGCATAGCGCGTCAACAAGAAGATGGACAGCAGGGTAAGCCCTTGGGTGTAGATCCCTATTTTACCTTCTATGGAATGGTTTTGGGTTGCCAAATACATGGTGGTGATCAACTTCCCTACCATATTCAGTCCAAAGAAGATAAAAACAACAGGCACCAGTCGGTTCAGGTCGTAGACCAAGTCCTCGGAGGCATTAAATACCTGAGCCCAATCCACCCAGAGACCGATGGCCAGCAGCAGGAGAACGAGCAGGAAAGAAATCGAGCCGATGCTCAGATACGCTGCGCTCACGTATGCACGGGCTTTGGGCTGATCTTTTTCTGTCAGGGCCTCGGCCAGCTTGTTGCGCAGGCCATTCCCCAATCCCACATCGAAAAAGGTAAACCAGGAGAGGAAGGAGGTAAGGGTCAACCAGACGCCGTAGGCTTCCTTCGTAAGGAAATTAAGTGTGAGGGGCACGAGAATGAAGCTGCTCGCGATCATGCCTCCCTTAAAGAGCAATGACTTCAAGACATGGACGCTAATATTTTTCGTCCGGTCGCTTTTAATTCCGAGAAGTTGCTGAAAACGCGTTACAAGTTGACTCATCGTACATGTTAAAAAATAAAGAAAAAGGCCGAAATTCACGCCCCGGCCTTTTCCCTATCGTCTTTTCAAACGCTTATTCTGCCTGGTTAAGGATGCTATGACCGGCCTTCAGGAGCTCTCTATCCCGACGGAAGGCCTTGACATCTGCCTGCATCATGTCTTCTACGAGTCCTTTCAGATCGTATTCCGGAACCCAGCCTAACTTTTCTTTCGACTTCGTCGGATCACCGATCAAGAGGTCCACTTCCGTCGGTCGGAAATAACGCGGATCGATGCGAACGATCGTCTTTCCGATGAGAGAACGGGCACCTGTTTCGTCACTGCCACAGCCAGTCGCTCGTTCGAAAACAGGCTCATTGATACCGATGAGCACACCGATTTCATCCACACCCTCGCCGGAGAAGTCAAGCATCAAGCCCACTTCGGCAGCGGCCATCTTGATGAAGTCACGCACCTTGGTGGTGACACCGGTGGCGATGACGAAATCTTCCGCCACATCCTGCTGCAAGATCAGGTACATGGCTTTCACATAATCTTTCGCATGGCCCCAGTCCCGTTTGGCATCGAGGTTCCCCATGTATAGGTCCTGCTGCATGCCAAGCGCAATTTTAGAAATCGCCCGTGTAATTTTACGCGTCACGAAGGTCTCCCCACGAAGTGGAGATTCATGGTTGAACAAAATTCCATTACAGGCGAACATGCCATAAGCTTCTCTGTAATTCACAGTAATCCAGTAGGCATATAATTTGGCCACCGCATAGGGAGAGCGTGGATAGAAAGGCGTCGTCTCGGACTGCGGAACCGCCTGCACCAAGCCGTAAAGCTCAGAGGTGGAGGCTTGATAGATGCGGGTTTTCTTCTCCATACCAAGCAGGCGTACGGCCTCCAGGATACGAAGTGTCCCAATACCATCTGCATTCGCCGTATATTCAGGCGTGTCGAAACTCACCTTCACATGCGACATGGCCGCCAAATTATAAATTTCATCCGGCTGCGTCTCCTGGATGATACGTGTCAAGTTCATCGAATCTGTCAGGTCTCCGTAGTGGAGCACCAGACGCGGGTCCTTTACATGTGGATCCTGGTACAGGTGATCGATACGATCGGTATTAAAAAGCGAGGCGCGGCGTTTAATGCCATGCACCATATAGCCCTTTTCTAAAAGCAATTCCGCCAAATAGGCGCCATCCTGTCCGGTAATACCGGTAATTAATGCAGTTTTCATGTGTTTATCGAATCAAAAAAATGATTGGGTTAAATTTTTACTTCTTTATAACGGTCGCTATGCGCCAGAAACCAGTCATAGGTTTCGCGAATACCTGTCTCCAGACCGATTTTCGCCTTCCAGCCTTTGGCCGCCAGCTTGCTGACATCCATCAATTTCCGTGGTGTTCCATCCGGCTTGCTTGCATCCCAGATCAGGCGTCCTTCATGGCCGACGATCTGCTGAATGAGCAGCGCTAGCTCTTTAATGGTAACGTCAGTTCCGGTGCCTACATTGTACAAATTATCATCGAAGCGCTCTTCCATCGCGAAGACAGTGGCTTCAGCCATATCGTCTACATGCAAGAACTCCCGCATGGGCGTACCCGAGCCCCAAAGCGTTACCGGCGCATGGCCATTTTCTTTGGCCTCGTGGAACTTACGCATCATGGCAGGCAGCACATGAGAGGTCTCGAGATCAAAATTATCAAAAGGACCGTATAAGTTGGTCGGCATAAGCGAGATAAAATCCTTGCCATACTGCTTGCGAATCGCCTCGCAGGCCTTCACCCCTGAAATTTTCGCTAGCGCATACCACTCATTGGTAGGCTCTAAGGAAGAGGTCAGCAGATACTCCTCTTTTAGCGGCTGTGGGGCGAGCTTGGGATAAATACAAGAAGAGCCAAGGAAAATGAACTTCTCTACATCCGATTTTAAGGAGGCATCGATCAGATTATTCTGAATCTGCATGTTCTCCATCAGGAAAGGATAGGGATAGCTGTTGTTCGCCAAGATCCCGCCCACACGGGCAGCGGCATCGAGTACGATATCTGGCTTTTCAGTCGCAAAAAACGCATTTACGGCCGCCTGATTGCGGAGGTCCAGTTCCTGACTGCTTTTGCCTATGATGTTTCGGTATCCTTTGCGCTCCAGCGCGCGCTTAATCGCTGCACCTACCATGCCGCGATGTCCGGCGATGTAGATTTTTTTCTCTAAATGTACTGACATAAACAATGTTAAAAAGTAACTGCGCAAAGTACGGCATTTTAAGCAGCAAATCCAAAACAATCTACTTTGGAAGCCAAAGAGCAAAACGGTACGCCCGCTGTGATCCAACAAATACTGCTGGCCACAGCGATTTGCCTAGCGCGCGGAGGGCTTACGTTTTTCTGGAGAGCCGGGATTTTGTTGTGGACTAAAGAAATAATAAAACTGGTTCCGCAGGGGCTCGCTACCGAAGTCCACCTTCCGGCGTAGCGTCACCTGAAAAGTTCCATTCATGTCCGGCCCTAGGCGTGTGGGACGATCGAGGCCTCCCAGCCCATTTCGGCTGAGCACCTGCAGGTTTCCTTCCAGGCCGATGCGCCAAGGGCTATCCGGCAGCTGCCACCAGGCACCCAAGCGTAAGCCTGCAAAAGCCAAACCCTCGGAAGCGCGCTGCCGATCCGCTTCACTAGCCTGCTCGAAAGAGCGCCACACCCCCATCACCCCGACGGCAGGCGCCAGGTACATGTTCCAGGTATTTCCTCCGTAATAAGGAGACTTCTTAAAAAGATAAAAAGGAAGGCTAAATTCAAGTTGCTGCATGTATCCACGTACATTTAGCGGATCGTCTGCGGCCCTTTTGGACTCCAAAATATTCGGGTCCCAGCGTCCTTCCGCTAAAGAGCGCAGCTGCTGTCCCGAGGCTTGGAAGCGGTAATACAAGCGCGGGCTCCACTCCTTTTCGTAAAACACACTTAGGGCCGGCGCCACCGGAAGACGGAGCGGCTGATAATGCCCTAAACCCGCTGCGTAAGGAATGCCGATGCCCGCTTGCACACCCACAAACTCCTGCTTGCGAAAGCGATAGCCGTATAAGTTTTGGGCATTCAGTTCCGAAACCATAAGAAAAAATGTGAACCCCAAAAGAAGGGCCAGACGAAATGAACTCATACTTTAGTAAACGTAATTGAAAATGGCATTGGATGCCTGAAGGTGCGTAGAATCCGAAAATAAATAGGTGCTACCTGCTAGATCGAGTGCTCCTGCGGACCCAACAGCTAAAAAAGTGCGTGCAGGGCACAAAGGAACCTGCTCAACAGCTGCCTTTGCGCCCTGCGCGCCAAATCTACCGCCTCTGCCGAGGCAAATATACAAGATACTATTCCTTAGGCCTGCTGACTGGCCGCTGCCGCTATCCAGCCCGCTACCTCCTCCTTAGAAGGATTGTCGACGCTGAGCTTCAACTTTTTCCGCATGCCGCAGCTATCATTAAAGAGCTTGTTCGGCTCCGCCTCAGCGATCTGCTGGAGGGTGTAGAGGTTCAGCTTGCGCAGCACGGGGATCAGCTCCGCGCGGACACCGATTTCCTGCAGCTGGGCATCGCTGGCCACTTCCACCTTTTTCTCCGGGCGCATCTGCGGGAAGAAAAGCACCTCCTGGATGGTGCTGTTATCGGTCAGCAACATGGTCAGACGGTCGATACCAATTCCCAAGCCGGATGTAGGCGGCATGCCATACTCCAGAGAGCGGAGGAAGTCCTCGTCCATGGCCATGGCCTCATCATCACCGCGCGCGGCCAGCTTAAGCTGCTCCTCGAAGCGCTCCCGCTGATCGATCGGATCGTTTAGCTCGGTGTAGGCATTAGCGATTTCCTTTCCGTTTACAAAAAGCTCAAAACGCTCCACCAAGCCGGGCTTGCTGCGGTGCTTTTTCGCCAGTGGCGTCATCTCGATCGGATAATCCGTGATATAGGTAGGCTGAATGAGGTGCGCCTCCACCTTCTCACCGAAGATTTCGTCGATCAACTTGCCGCGGCCCATGGTGTCGTCCACCTCGATGCCCATCTCACGACAGAGCGTGCGCAGGGCGGCTTCGTCCATTTCGGATACATCCACGCCGGCATATTCCTGAATGGATTCGTACATGCTGAGGCGACGGTAAGGGCCGGTAAAATCGATTTTTTTATCCCCCACAGACACGATCGCCGTGCCATGGATCTGTGTGCAGACCTTTTCTAGCAGATCCTCCACCATTTCCATCATCCAGATGTAGTCCTTATAGGCCACATAGATTTCCATGGAGGTAAATTCTGGGTTATGGGTGCGGTCCATGCCCTCATTACGGAACATCTTGCCGAACTCATACACCCCGTCGAAGCCCCCCACGATAAGGCGCTTCAGGTAGAGCTCATTTGCGATCCGCAGGAAAAGCGGCATGTCGAGCGTGTTATGGTGCGTCTGGAAGGGACGCGCCGCAGCCCCACCGTGAACGGCCTGTAAAATCGGTGTCTCCACCTCCAGCCAGCCATTCCCATCGAAGTAGGCCCGCATGCTGCTGATGATGCGAGAGCGTGTGATAAAGACCTTTTTCACCTCCGGGTTCACTGTCAGGTCCACGTACCGCTGGCGGTAGCGCAGCTCGGGGTCGGTGAAACCATCGTAGACATTGCCCTCCTCATCGCGCTTCACCACAGGAAGCGGCTTGACCGCCTTCGAAAGTACCGTCAGCTCGGTCACGTGCAGGGAGATCTCCCCTGTCTGGGTGGTGAACATATAGCCCTTCACCCCGATAAAGTCCCCGATGCCAAGTAATTTTTTAAACACCGTATTGTAGAGCGTCTTGTCCTCACCGGGGCAAATATCATCCCGGCGGATGTACAGCTGTAGCCGGCCGGAGCTATCCTGCAGCTCCGCGAAAGAGGCGGAACCCATGATGCGGCGGCTCATCAGGCGCCCTGCGATGGAAATGTTTTTGTAGTCATTTTTGCGGTTTTCATAGTTTTGGTGGATGTCTGCCGCGCTGACATTGATCGGAAAAGCCTCCGCCGGATAGGGATTAATCCCCAGCGCATAGAGGGCTTCACGGTCTTTTCTACGTTCGATTTCCTGTTCGCTCAGTAATTGCATATCGCTTATCGTTGGTTTGCAGCAGCCGGCTCCTTCTGGCTCCGCGCTGCCTTTCTTCTCGTTAATTCCTTTTTTATCAGCTCAAACTCCCGGCTGCTTTGACCCGCCACAGAGGTATTTTCCGCCGCCCGGCGCGAGAGATAAGGCATCACCTTCTCTACCGGCCCATAGGGCACATATTTGGCCACCCGGAAGCCCGCATGGGCCAGGTTAAAGCTGATCGTATCGCTCATGCCATAAAGCTGCGCAAAGTACACGCGCGCATCACCGGGCTCCAGCCCTTTTTCCAGCATCCACTCCGCCAGGAGCAGGTTGCTCTGTTCATTATGCGAGCCACTCACGAAATGTAGGCGCTCCACGCGGTCCAGACAGAAGCGCATGGCCTTATCGTAGTCGCGGTCAGAGTCGGCTTTCGTGGCCTGAATGGGGCTGGCATAGCCTTTTTTCGCCGCACGCTCGCGCTCCTTTTCCATGTAAGCGCCACGCACCAGCTTGGCACCGAGGTAATAGCCTCGCACTTCCGCCTGCGCATAGGCCGCTTCCAGGCGGGCATACATGTCGTGGCGGTACATCTGGTACGTATTGTACACGATGCAGTCCTGCTGGTTATAGCGCTCCATGGCGGCATAAGCCAGGGCGTCGATGCTATCCTGGAACCAGGATTCTTCAGCATCGATGAGGATTTTGGTCCGGGCTTTTTGCGCCGCGGCGCAAAGGGCATCTACGCGGGCCTCCATCCGGGCATAGGCCTCCTGCTCACTCGGGCTGAGGGCCTCTCCAGCCTGCTTTTTGATCATCAAGCGGTAGTCGCCCAGGCCAGTGACCTTAAAGACGGCAAAAGGGATGGCGGGGTCGCCGGCAGCACGTTCTACGGTGCGCATCACCTCACGGAAAGTGGCCTCGTAGCTGGCCTCATTCCCCTTGCCCTCCACCGAATAGTCGAGGATGGTGCCGATCCCAAAGTCTGCGAGCTCCTGAACTGTCCGCCCGCATTCTTCTATGGTCTCTCCCCCGCAGAAATGACCAAACATGGTTTGCTTCATCAGGCCTTTTATAGGCAAGCGCAGGGAAAAGCCCAAGTTGGCCAGCTTTATGCCCAACTTCGTAGCGGTATTATTGTTTATGGTCGCGAAAATTACGTACATCTTACGCAGCTCCGCGTCGGATTTCGCTTGGAAGGCGATTTCCAGATTCTCGAAAGTCAATTTGGGTTTGGACGTCATGCAGCTCTCATTCTGCCGCAAATATAGTGAATTTTCCTGCCGGCAGCTTGAAGATTTTTTGTGTCCTACCGTATTTTCTTTGGGTTTTTAGCGAAGAAGTCTCTCACCTCCCTTTGGTAGAAGGGCATTTTAGGGCGCACGGCATGCTCCGGCCTGCCCAAGTGGCGCTCAAATGTCTGCTGGCCGCTGCCTGCCGGCTGCTCCAAAAAAAAACCTTCCCCAGCTGCCTGTAAACAAGGAACTGGAGAAGGTTAAAAAAGACGGCTACACCGTTTTTACGAAGCGTACACTCCCGCAAAGCGGCTTCTTTTACAGACGGGCATCCACGCGATCTTTCGGTAACACTGCTTTCACGTCATAGATGACACGCTCCGGGCTGGTGCTCAGGTCCAGCTGCTCAAATTCCTTATGGGCGACAGCCAAAATGATAGCGGCATATGCGCTCAGGTCCGGCTTTTCGGTTACAAGCTCCAAGCCATACTCATGCGCTACTTCCTCGGCACTGGCGAGCGGATCGTAGACGTCCACCTGCATATCGAAGCGGCGCAGCTCTTCGTAAATATCGATCACGCGGGTGTTCCGCACATCGGGGCAGTTTTCTTTAAAGGTAAAACCTAGCAGCAGCACCTTGGCCTGTAGCACAGGCAGGTTTTTATGCATCATCTTTTTAATCACCTCCGTGGCCACATGCTTGCCCATGGAGTCGTTTAGCCGGCGTCCCGCCAAAATAATTTCCGGATGGTAGCCTACCTCTTGGGCCTTTTGGGCCAAATAATACGGGTCTACGCCGATGCAGTGTCCCCCCACTAAACCGGGACGGAAAGGCAGGAAGTTCCACTTGGTCCCGGCAGCCTCCAGCACCTCGTAGGTATCGATGTCGAGCAAGTTGAAGATCTTCGACAGCTCATTAACGAAGGCGATGTTAATGTCGCGCTGGGAGTTTTCGATGACTTTGGCCGCCTCAGCCACCTTAATACTAGAGGCCTTAAAGGTCCCCGCCGTGATGACGGATTTATAGAGTTCGTCGACGAAATCCGCCGCCTCCGGTGTGGAGCCGCTGGTGACTTTTAAGATTTTGGTGACGGTGTGCAACTTATCCCCTGGGTTGATACGCTCCGGGGAGTAGCCCACATAAAAGTCTTGGTTAAAGGTCATGCCGGAGATGGCCTCCAGGATCGGCACACATTCGTCTTCGGTCACGCCCGGATAGACGGTCGATTCGTAGATGACCACATCGCCTTTCTTGAGCAGTTTCCCTACCGTTTCGGAGGCTTTGATCATCGGGGTGAGCACCGGGCGGTTATGCTTGTCGGTAGGTGTAGGCACCGTGATCACATACACCTGGCAGTCCGCTAGGTCCTGAGGCGCATCGCTGACAAAGAGCCCTTTGGCCCCGGGGGCCTGCAGGAGTACCTGCTGCAAGTCGGCATCTTCTACTTCCAAGGTGGTGTCGCGCCCTGCGCGAAGTTCCTGAATGCGTTTTTGGTTGATATCAAGACCGATCGTCGGGTATTTTTCTGCGAAAGCTACAGCCAAAGGGAGGCCGACATAGCCAAGGCCTATAACGCCGACTTTGACTTGGTTCAATTGGAGTTCCATGCGAATGAAAAAGGTTAAAAATGAATGGTTTTAGAAAGGTTTGCTTGTGCAGGTAAAAGTAACACCAAAAAGGAAAATCCCCCACATAATTTTCGTTTATTCGTAGCGCAGCGACTCGATGGGATCCAGTTTACTGGCTTTGCGCGCAGGATAGTAACCAGAGAGTAGGCCTACGATCACGCAGATAACGAAGGCCGTAGCGATCCACACGGTGGGCACGATAAATCCTCCGGGGCCGATTTGGTTAGCTACGATATTCCCGATGCCGATGCCGATGAGTACGCCGAAAATCCCTCCCAGCACACAGATGACGATGGCCTCGATCAGGAACTGCTGGCGAATGCGGAGAGGCGTGGCGCCGAGGGCTTTGCGTATGCCGATTTCTCGGGTGCGCTCGGTGACGGTCACCATCATGATGTTCATCAGCCCGATGGAGGCGCCTAGAAGGGTGATAAAGCCGATGGTAAAACCACCCAGGCGCAGGTAGCCGGCCACCTCATTCAGGGATTCGGCCACGGACTGGCTTTTCGAAATTTCGAAGGAGTCGGAATCTCCGATGGCATCGCGCCTAATTTTACGCATCAGCCCGGTGGCCTGCCCCATTTCATAGTCCATACGCAGGGGGTCAGAGGCAGCAGCGGTGAGGCTGTAGCGGAAGGTGCCGCGTCGATCGAAGCGCATCCCATTTTCGAGTGGAATAAAAATCGCTCGATCCGGCCCGGGACCACCACCGATACCCCCTTGTTTTTCTAAAACCCCGATAACCGTATACGGAGAGCCGAAGAAGTTAACGCGCTGATTGAGCGGAGATTCATTGGGACCAAACAGAGCCTCTACCACATCCTGTCCGATGATGCAGACATTATTACCAAACTGCAGCTCCGCTGCGGAGAAGCCCCGGCCGTCGTCTACTTTTACCGCTTTTAAATCCAGGTAATTATCATCGATGGCCGTCACCCGGATATTTGGGTTTGTCTTTTCGGAGTTTCGCTTCACTTCTACCGCGCCAGAAACCGTGGTGTAGACGGTGGCCCTGCCTGTCTTATCGTAGTCTTCTTTAAAGGCCATCGCCTCCCGGTATTTGATGGGTGGATAGTAGCGTTCGGCTTTGCCCCCCTGCACCACCTGTACCCCGAATTTCGATTTGATGTCAAAATTGCTCGCCCCAAGGCCGGAAAAACTTTCCTCCACCTGGGCTTTGATCCCATCGATAGCCGTTAGCATGCCCACCAGAGAGGTGATGCCGATGGCGATGATGGCTCCTGTCAGCACAGTACGTAGGAGATTAGCCCGAACAGAACGTAGGGCAACTTTAATATTTTCGAGCAAATCCATAAATTGTTCGGTAATGAACGGTTTTCGGCAGATAAGCTACCGTTACTTGATTTCGGATATAAGTTTAGTGGATTCTGCTGAAAGAAAAAAACCCTTGAGGATTTTTAACGCATTTATTGTATGTATGGAGATTTCAGCCTCAGTGCATGCGGTCGCCGCGCACCTCCAGGCCGGCGATCACCTCAGCCTCATAAGCCAGCCATTCCTTCCAGCGCTGCTCCACGCGATCTGCATCGTACACCTGTCGGGCCAGCTGAATAAAGTTCACGTAATGGCCCGCCTCAGAAATCATGAGTTCATAATAAAAGCTTCTCAAATCCGGATCCGCCACCTCCTTACTCAGCAGCTTAAAGCGCTCACAGCTGCGGGCCTCGATGAGTGCATTGAGCATCAAATACTCCGAAAGCTGTGCCGCACGGCTGCCCCCCTTGCGCACAAAGCCCGCGAGGGCGGTAACATAATCGTCTTTGCGCGGGCGCCCCAAGCGAAAGCCCCGCTCCTTCAACTTCTCCATCACCCGCTCGAAATGTCCCCACTCCTCTGCTACCACGGGTGTGAGCACCTCCTCCACTTCGGGGAAGTCATGAAAGTTTATAATTAAGGAGATACAGGACGTGGCTGCCTTCTGCTCACAGTAGGCGTGGTCCACCAAAATATCCTCTAAAGACATCAGGGCCACATCCACCCAGCGTGGATCCGTAGGAAGTTGTAAGTGTAGCATCTGCTGCCGCGTCCGTTCTTGCCAATCTTGCGCTGCCATACTTGCTTGTTTTTTATTTAATCTACCTAAGTTTAATCGAATAAAGGCCAAGAGATGCCCAAGTCCAGAAATCCTCGCATGCCAGTATAGCCTGGCGTGACGAAATAACCCGGCTGCTCCATCATGTTCTGGTTGAGATGATTGTAGCGAAATAAGAGGCGCGTCCTGTTAATCCGTAGGTTCACGAAGGCGTCTACTACCGCATAAGCAAAGACATTAAAATCGTCCTGAAGGTGGAACTGCTGCAGAGCCGGGCTGTAGGCGTCGGCGAAATTATCGCTGCGGTAGCGGACCTCGAAGCCGATCTGAAGGAATAAGTTGTCGTCAAACAGCGGCGTATCGTAGTAAGTCCGGAAGTTGGCAAAAAGCTCTGGAATCCGGAAGTTGTCGGCCCCACCTCCTGTCAGCACCGTGTAGTAGCCCTCGACATCCATGTAAAACTTGCCGCCTAGATTCATGCCGGCCTTCAGCCCAGGAATCAGCATCACCGCCTCCCCTGTTGCCTGCCGTGCCTGCTGCTCCTGATCGAAAAACACGAAATTACTCACCCGCCGCAGCGTGAGGTTGGGCCGTAGACTGAAGCGCTTAAAATCGGCTTTCAACACCCCCTTTACCTGATCCACCTGTATGTTGCTGAAATCATTCACCCAGCGATGATGATTGCCGCGGAAAATCAACTGTTGGGCCGTCGGCCGATAGCGTGCGCTGGTATAGCTGGCCTCTAAAAAGGGGCTGATAAACAGGCCGTGCAGCCGGTAGGCCTCCGGAAAGAGATACTCCCCCTCCGCCTCGAAACGCCACTTCTCACTCAGCTCCCCGCGGAGCATGCCTCCCACCGAAAGCTCATTAAAACGGAAAGGGTCTAGCTGAAAATTGCCATTCGCCTGTCCGAAACGAAATTTGCCGAAGGCAGTATAAAAAAGCGGGCCAATGTCCCCTTTCACCCCAAACTCATTCGTCCAGGCCACGAAGCGATTAAAATTTAGCGTGCTATCCGCGCGGTTAAAGCGCTCCGGATGAAAGCGATCGAAAAAGACCCGTTCCTGGGGCGTGGTCAGCGGCGCTGCGAAGAACACCTCCTGCTTTCTGCGGTCGAAAGAATGGTAGACCTGCTGGTCCTGCAGCAACTCATACTGATGGAAGAGCTTGACCTCCTGGCGTAGGTCCGTGGCTTGAGCTTGGCGCAGCCACACCTGAGCATCCTCATAGGCGAAAGGAAGGCTCGTGCTGTCCACCGCCTGTGGGATGATGCCCCCCTGCTCATTCACCAGGTGCCGCACGCGGGTAAAGCTGGCCAGCAAGAGGTATTTGCCATCCTCAGAGGTATAGTTGGTATTGAAGCCATAGGAATTTTGGACCGTCTGATGGTCGTCGCGATTTCGCGGGTTGAGCGTCCGTCGGGAACGGATGGTATGGAAGACCAGGCCCACATTCCAGCGCTCGTTTACATTACGGGCGAAGGCCAGGTCCAGCATATTGCGGTGGCCACCGCCAAAGTACACGTTCATATCCGTAAACGGCGACTTGGTATCGTAGTAGCGCACCGAGTCCACGGAGTGCATGTACAGGTCATAAACATGAAAGCCAGAGGTCAGCCCGATCATCTGGGGGGCCTCATAAAAAATGGGCTTGGCGGCCGTGCCGATATTGCCCAGGTCCTGGTATTTCCAGCCACTGCGCGCGACGGGCTCATAGTAGTGGAAGCCAGTCAGGAGGGTGTCCACTTCGTGCAATTTTTTTCGGTTTCGACGAATGTCCTTTTCGAAAAAATGCAGGGCCGTTTTCGGGCCGAAGACCATTTTTGTGGAGTCGTCGATGAGTTTTTTACCGCGGCCGCCCTGCTCCTGCTGCACCTCTCCCTCCTGCTGGGGTGGGGGCTGCAGCATGGGATCGCGCCGATTCGGGGCCACGCCGGACCCACCTACCTGCGCCTGAAGGCCTTCCCCAAGCAAGCAGAAAAGGACCAGTAGGAGGCCGAAAGCAGCACGAAAAAGCCTGCGCACACGCTTATCTGAAAGCATCGGGAGATTGAAAAAAAGCCTGTAGGCGGGTAAATACATGTGTTTCTAAGCTATCGCGATCGGTATCACTCATGTGCATGGCCATGGGCTGCGCAAAAATCGGAAATTCTGCCAAGAATTCCGCATGTGCGGGGGCTTTAAGTTTGACGGCATCCTTTTCGGTGCAGACAAGCGCTACCCCAGGATGCGCTGCCGCCGCCCTACGCAGGCCTGCGATCTGATCTGCCCCATAACGCACATGATCCGGAAATCGTATGCGCTCCAGCACCTGAAAGTGGCTACTCAGCTCGGCATAGAGCGCCTCGTCGGAGGCCAGGCCACTGAACAGCAGGATGGGAGCTCCCGGTGCCAGTTCCTGCTTTGGGCTGCCGCCCAAAAGATAAGGCTTGCCATATACGATGTGCGAAAAGAGCACCGGCACCCCGGGAGCGTAGGCGGCACAGGCCTCCCGGTAGCGGGCCTTTTCTCTGTCACTGAGGGTTTCGGGGCACTTGGTCACCAGCACACAGGTGGCCCGGGCAGCTGCCGTCCGCGGCTCACGCAGCCAACCAGCCGGCAGCACCTGATCCTGAAAAAAGGGCGCCGAATAGGTGCTCAGCAGCAAGTTGACCTGCCGGTCTACATAGCGGTGCTGAAAGGCATCGTCCAGCAGGATCACCTCGGTTTCGGGATGCTCCGCCAGCAGCAGCGGGATGGCTTCCACGCGGCGCTCCCCGACGACCACCGGCACGCGTCCCCCATGCTTTTGGTAGAGCAGGGCCGGCTCATCCCCTAGCTCCTCTGCCGTGCTGGAGCTTTGCGCCATGCGCACCCCTTTCGTCTTACGGCCATAGCCGCGACTCACCACGGCGACCGCATACTGCTCCTGGAGCAGCGCGATGAGCCAGTCTACCGCAGGCGTTTTTCCAGTGCCCCCGACGGAGAGGTTGCCCACCGATATGCAAGCCCGGTCGAAGCGGACGATTTTTTTCTGCCCCGTCTCGAAGAGGTGCTGCCGAAAGCGCATGGCAGCCCCATAGAGGCATGCAAAAGGAAAAGCCACATACTGGTACCATTTCATGCGAAAATGTTTAATTTTGGGACAAAACTAAGGAAAAAACCATGGGATACCTGATTCGAGAGCTGCTTTCTGAGCTAGAAACGCTGGCACCACTCGCCTATCAAGAAAGTTACGATAACGCAGGCCTGATCGTAGGGGATGCTGAAGCGGAAGTTCAGGGCGTGCTCTGTGCACTCGATGTAACCGAAGAGGTGGTGGAAGAGGCCATACAACTGGGCTGTAACCTGATCGTAGCGCATCACCCGATCGTTTTTAAGGGCTTAAAAAAACTTACCGGCGCTAGCTATGTAGAGCGCACCGTCTTGAAGGCCATCCGAGCAGATGTGGCCATTTATGCGATCCATACCAACTTAGACGCGGTGCAGGAAGGGGTAAATGGTGGGCTCTTGGCCCGCCTCGGGGTGGAAAAAGGGCGTATTTTAGCCCCTAAAGGCCAGCAGCTCTTGAAATTAGTCACCTTCGTGCCCCATGCCCACCGAGAGGCCGTTTCGGAAGCCCTTTTTCAGGCCGGTGCCGGCCAAATGGGAGGCTATTCGGGATGCAGTTTTTACAGCGAAGGCACCGGCACCTTTACAGGAGGTGCGGACACCCAGGCCTTTGTGGGCCTAAAAGGACAGCCCCACAGGGAGCCGGAAAGCAGGCTAGAGGTACTGCTCCCCCGGCATCGGCAGTCCGCCGTGCTGCGCGCCTTGCTGCAGGCACATCCGTACGAGGAGGTGGCCTATGACCTGCTGGCCCTGGAAAACCGCTTCCAAGAGGTGGGCTCCGGCATGGTCGGAGAGCTGGCAGAGCCGATGGAGCCGCTCGCCTTTTTCGCAGAGATGAAAAAGCGGCTCGCTTTACACACCTTTAAGTACACAGCCCTGCCGGTGGGAAAGAAAATTCGGCGCGTGGCCGTCTGTGGGGGCAGCGGAATCTTTTTATTGGGCGCCGCCAAAGCCGCTGGTGCAGACATCTTTATCACCTCTGACATCAAGTACCACGAATTCTTCGATGCCGATAAACAGCTGATTTTATGCGATATAGGGCATTATGAGTCGGAAGTCCATACAAAAGAACTTTTAAAGACGTTTATTTCGAAAAAATTCCCTAATATTGCACTCTATTTGACTTCAGTCCTTACTAATCCCATAACATACTTCTAGTACATGGAAAGTACCGTTGCACAGAAACTCGAGGCCCTACACAGCCTGCAGACCATAGATTCCAAGCTTGACGCCATCTTAAAAATTCGCGGAGCCCTGCCAGAGGAAGTGCAGGACCTAGAGGATGAAATCATCGGATACCAGACGCGCCTGGATAAATTTCAACAGGAAACACAAGAGTTGGAAGCCGAAATCAAGCGTTTTAAGGAGTCGATAAAAGAGTCTGAGAAGCTGATCAAAAAATACCAAGAGCAGCAGATGAACGTGCGGAACAACCGCGAATACGATGCCATCACGAAGGAGCTGGAGCTTCAGGATTTGGAAATTAAAGTTTCCAAAAAGAAAATCACCGAGTGCCAGATGAAAATCGAAAACAAGCGCGTTGATGTAGATCAGTTGAAAGGAGTCATGGACGAGCGCCAGAAGGATCTGGACTCCAAAAAGCAGGAGCTGAACACTATCGTTGCAGAAAGTGAAAGCGAAGAGGCGAAGCTTCGCGCCGATCGGGAAAAAGCCTCCGCTAAAATCGAGGCACGTTTACTCAAGTCCTATAATAAAATTCGCACAAACGCTAAAAATGGCCTTGCCGTCGTGTACGTCAAGCGTGATGCCTGCGGTGGCTGCTTTAACATCGTTCCCCCACAGCGCCAAGCCGACATTCGAGAGCGAAAAAAGTTAATCGTTTGCGAGCATTGTGGCAGGATTTTAGCGGGTGTGGAAGATATCGTAGAAGAGGAGGCGACTCCGAAGAAAAAGCGTTCGCGTACCGCTTCCTAAGGGAAAAAAGCGCGCACTAAAGAAACACACCTACTTAATACATGAGGGGTTTCCCTCCGACCAAGCTCCACCCGGGCTTGGTCTTTTTTTTGGCTTTCAGCAGCCTACAAATGACCAAATTGCAGTATATTCGAAGATAAAATCAGGTAATCGTCCCCTCTTTTTGTTTTTTTTGATTTCCAACATGCTTTCCCATGCAGCCAAGCCCTGAAGTACAAGAGCGCCTCTACCGTTTTCTCACCGATGAGGGGGAGGAGCGCTCCTGTGAGGCCATTTCCGAAGCCGCCTGCCAGGAAAGCCCCGGTAATTTCTTGGCCTCCATCCTAAGTGGCGCCTGCTCGAAAGTAGCCGAGCAGATCGCTAGCCCCGGCACCACGCTTCCCTATTTGCTAGCCAGCATCGGAGCGCCCGCCGCCTTCAGTGGCGCCCTGGTCCCGATAAAAGATGCCGGATCCCTCCTCCCCCAGCTTTTTGTGGCCGCCAAAATCCGGGCATTCGCAAGACGCAAGTATTTTTGGCTCGTCCCTTCCTTCTTGCAGGGCCTGCTCCTGCTGCTGATGGCCTGGAGCATCGCCACACTAACCGGCACCGCCGCGGGGCTTAGCGTGCTCGGGCTGCTGTTGCTCTACAGCATCTGCAGCGGCGTGGCCAGCATCGCCTTTAAAGATGTTACAGCCAAAACTATTTCGAAAGGTAAGCGCGGACAGCTTCTCGCCTGGCGCAGCAGCTTGGGAAGTCTCCTCAGCCTCCCCATCGGCCTCTACCTGATGCGCGACCTGGGCGAGGACAGTGACAGCTCCCTCTTCGTGTACCTCCTGATCGCCGCAGCCGCCTGCTGGTTCCTCTCCGTACTCGCCTTTTCCCGCATAAACGAGGCCCCAGGCGCAAACGCAGGAGGGCGTAAGCCCATGGAAGAGGCGCGCAAAGCCTGGAAATTTTGGCAGGAAGATGCAGACCTACGTCGCTTCATCTATACCCGCGGGCTCCTGATGGCCATTCCGCTAGCCCAACCTTTCTTCGTCTTGCTGGGCAAGGAAACCCTCGGCGGCGGTGTGGCGGACCTCGGCCTCCTGGTGGTAGCGGCAGGAATCGCTGGCATCCTCAGCAGCCCTTTCTGGGGACGCTTCGCCGATCGGGATGCCAAAGCCCTCATTCGCGGCATCAGCCTGCTGGGCATTGCCTGCATTTTACTGATGATCAGCTTCCCCTTTTGGCCGGAGGCCCTCCAGAACCGCTACACCTTCAGCGCCCTCTTCCTCAGCCTGGTCATGACCCATGGGGGTGCGCGGCTGAGCCGCAAAACCTATCTGGTCGACTTCGCCCCGGAGCAGGAGCGTCCCTCTTATGTGGCCCTTTCGAATACGTTGATCGGTGCCTTTACCTTAGTGGCGGCAGCTCTGGGGACGCTGGCCTCCGTCTTTTCGGTCTCCGTGATGCTGGCCATCTACGCGCTACTGCTGGGGCTGGCCTTTCTGCTGGCAGGCAAACTACGCGAGGTATAAAGCACGCGCTGTAAAACAAGAAAGCGTTTTCATCGTTCCCTAGATACTTGGACAAGTCAAAAATTCCCTGTACCTTTTCTCCATGAAAATCAGTTGCTTCCCCCTTTATGCTTTCGCCCTGCTGCTGACCTGGGGCCTCCCGGCCCAAGGCGCTGCCGCCAGCCCCGGAGAAGGATTCACTCCCGGCTCCAGCATGCGGTCCCCCGAAGGAGAAGGCAAGCGTTTTATGATTTTGCTCGATGAAGAAAAGCTAAAAGCCTATAAAAGCAGCCCCACCTACGTGGAGCTGAGCCTGACGAATATTTTTAAGACGAAGGCCTACAAGGGAAATTCGGCCCCCGTTATCTTTGTGGACATTCCACACAGCAGCGTGACGGCCGAGCAGCTCCAGCATTTTATCATCCGCGTAAATTCCCGAACGGTGCTCCCCTTACAAGACATCGCTGAGGCCATCATCGACATGACGGAAAACAGCCAGCAGTTTGAGGCCATCCGCCGCCAGCTGTTGGCACCAAACCCTACGAAGCCGAAGGACAAAGAATCCCGCGGCGGTATCCTGTAAAACATTTGCTGCTTTTCCTCACTTGCCTCTCATGCACAGTAACTGTTTCGCACCATGCCCGTATTCCGCATGTCCCTGTGGGCATTAGGGGGTGGCAAAAATGATCCCCACTACCCACCTCCTCTTGAAGCAATCGCTGACGTAAATCTTGTCGAAAGGCACGGGAACCTCTACATCGGCGCTTCGTTGGAGCGTTCGATGGTAAAAGGCCCCGTATCAGCATCTCGGCTCAACACGTACAAGCCGAGATTCTGATGGGGATATTGATCCATCTCGGCCAGGTCTGTTGCACACAGCAGGCTGAGCGCCATCCGGATGGCGCGGCCATGCATGCATACCAAAACCAGGCGTTCCTGTTCCCGCTCAGGAGCAAGGATGTGGGCGAAGCCTTTGCGCAGACGCGCCACCACCTGATTCGGACTTTCACCCCCCGCTATGGCATGGTCTAAATCCCCTGCCGCCCAGCGCGCTAACATGTCAAAATAATACTGGTTCTGCTCGGGAGTCATCGGCAGCCCTTCGTAGTCGCCCCAAGAGATCTCGTTCAGCTCCGCCAGGGACTCCACCGGGATGCCCTGCTCGATAAAGGAGGCCACCGACTGCCGCGTACGCTGCAAGGCACTGACGTAAATCTTGTCGAAAGGCACGGCCTCATGGCGCTGAAAAAATGCATCCGCCTGCGCACGCCCCCGCGCGTTTAGGGGCGCATCGATACCACTGCCCTGCACGACGCCACGTAAATTATAGTCCGTCTGCCCATGGCGGATCAGGTAAATTTTTTTACTGCTCACAATTCTGTATTTTTGAACGAAATCAAAAGTAAGCCCTTTTACCCAAATATCATGACCTTTCGCGAAGGAATCACGCTGGACCAACTGAATACCTGGGGGACCAACACCATGACCGAGCATCTCGGCATCCGCATCACCGAAATCGGAAAGGATACCCTGACGGCCACCATGCCCGTAGACCATAGAACCAAACAGCCGTTGGGCTTGTTACATGGAGGGGCGAATGTGGTGCTGGCAGAGACCTTAGGCTCTGTGGCCGGTAATTTGATGGTAGACCCAAAAAAACAGCACTGTGTGGGCCTAGAAATCAACGCCAACCACCTGAAATCCGTTAGATCAGGGGAAGTAACGGGCGTCTGCAGTCCGATTCACTTGGGCAAGAAGACACAAGTTTGGGAAATTAAAATCTTTACGCCGGAAGGAGACCTTTCCTGTATCAGCAGGATCACCCTGGCAGTTATCGATAAAAAATAGTATGCAAAGTACCCTCTACGCGCAGGAAACGGCACTGGAACAAGTCTTAGACGGCCTGATCCAAAACGCCCTTTTACATGGCAAAGCATTTGCGCTTTGGCGGCAGCCAAAAACGACTACGCTCCATTTTCTAGCCGACGACTCAGGTGAGCTCAAGCGTGTGCAGGTTGATTTAGAGCAGCTACCGACCGGTTTTATCGCCCACCCTTTTGCTGATCAGGCAGATGAAAAAGCCTATTTTATCGCTGCCGATGTGCATGAGACCTTTTCTTTAGAGCGGGACTTTTGCGCCTGGCCCGAACAGGAGGGAGCGGCTGCAGCCCCCCCCAAGCAGCTACTCCCCTGGCGTCAAATAGCCCCTCTGTTAGCGGCACTCCAGCCGAAAGGCAGCCCTCCGGCGGAGCCACTTTCACTTTTACAAGAAGAAGAAAAGCAGCGGCAGCACTTTTTGCAGACCGTGGAGGCGGCCATCGCGGCGATTCAGCGGGGAGAGCTGCGCAAGGTGGTTCCCGCCAGAACCAAGCAGCTGCCTTTACACGATCAGTTTAGTCCAGCTAGGGCCCTGTTAGCCTTGGCGGCGGCCTATCCGAATGCTTTTGTGAATTTCTTTCACCTCCCGCAGGTGGGCACCTGGCTGGGCGCTTCGCCAGAGACGCTGGTGCGAACGCGCGGGGCGCAATTTTACACCATGTCGCTGGCAGGCACGCAGGTGGCTTCTGAAAAAGATCCTCTCAAGCATGCCGCCTGGACCCAAAAGGAAATTGAGGAGCAGGCGCTCGTCAGCCGTTATATCGTAGACTGTTTTAAGAAAATTCGGCTCCGTGAGTATGAAGAAGTGGGCCCGAAGACCGTGGTGGCGGGACATCTCCTGCACCTGCGCTCCGACTTTTTCGTGGACATGGAGGCGACTAATTTCCCCCAGCTGGGCTCGGTGATGCTGAAGCTCTTGCACCCCACTTCGGCGGTGTGTGGCATGCCACGAGAGGCGGCGCATCGCTTTTTAGCGCGCCATGAGCAGCTCGACCGCAGCTTATTCGCCGGCTATGTGGGGCCAGTTCATGTGCAGGGCGAGAGCAGCCTCTATGTGAATTTGCGCACCGCGCGCCTGATCCCCGAGGGGGCGCTGCTCTTCGCAGGCGCTGGTGTCACCGAAGATTCAGACCCCGAAAAAGAATGGCGGGAGACCGAAATGAAATGCGCCATCATCGCACGCCACCTCCATCCCGCCCCGCAAGCTTAAGCCCTGACACTATCGCCCATGAACTTACAGCCTATCGCTGATCTGGTCAGCCTCTGTGCCGCCAAAGGCATAAAAGATGCCATTCTCTCGCCAGGGAGTCGCTGTGCCCCCCTGAGCTTGGCCTTCGTGCGTCATCCCGACATCCATACACGTACCCTTTCCGATGAGCGGAGCGCAGCCTTTGTGGCTTTGGGCATCGCCCTGGAGACCCGCCGCCCTGTAGTGCTGGTCTGCACCTCCGGATCCGCGGCCTATAACTATGCCCCAGCGGTGGCGGAGGCGTTTTTCCAACAAATTCCTCTATTGATATTAACGGCAGACCGGCCGCCGGAGTGGATCGACCAGTGGGATGGGCAGACGATCCATCAGCAAAACCTCTATGGAAGCCATGTGAAGGCCGCGTATCAGTTTCCGGATTCCTTTACGCATGCGGACCAGGCCTGGTACGGGCGCCGGCAGGTGACAGAGGCCTTGCAGCTGGCGAAAGCCTTTCCTCCAGGGCCTGTACACATCAATATCCCGCTGCGGGAGCCCTTTTACCCTGATGCCACACATGGCTTTGACTTTCGGGTGCCACAGGTGCCGGCCCTAAGCCTGCGGGGACAGCTAGACCTCTGCCCAGAGGATCGGGAGCGGCTAAAAGGGACCTTGCAGGAGGCGAGACGCATCTTGATCGTTCCTGGCCAGCAGGCGCCGAACAGTGCCTTAGCCGGGCTGTTGGAGGAAATTGCGGCGAGCCGCAAAGCCCTCGTCGTGGCGGACAGCATTTCCAATATGCAGGTACCCCATGCGCTTACCTTGCACGATCATTTTATGGAGGAGTTAGGTCCAGAAGAGGCGCCGGATCTCTTGATCACCTTCGGTAAGTCGATTATATCGAAGAAATTGAAACTTTTCTTTCGTGCCGCCACCTGCCCGCACTGGCATGTGCAAGAAGCCGGCTATGTACCTGACACATTCCAGTCCTTACAGGTGCAGGTCCCCTGTCATCCTGCGGCCTTTTTGCGGTTTTTTGTTGCCCAGCGTTCCCCACAGCCGGAAGACACCTTTTCTTCTTGGCGAGCATTAGAGGCGCGTTATCGGGAAAAAATTATGAGGGACATGGCCCAAAAGCCTTTTGGGGAGTGGCGAGCCATTTACAGCACCATGGCATGCCTGCCCCGTGGAACGAAGGTGCATGCCGCGAACAGCATGGCGGTGCGCTATGTGAACCTATGCGGCCGTATTTCTGCGGAGGTATATTGCAATCGGGGCACGAGCGGCATCGATGGCAGTTCGAGTACGGCGGTGGGGGCTGCATTTTCGACCAAAGACACCGTGCTTTTGGTGACGGGAGATTTGGCTTTCTTTTACGATCGCAATGCCTTTTGGCATAATTATCCTATGCCGAATTTGCGCATTTTGCTTTTAAACAACCATGGAGGCGAGATTTTCAGAAAAATCAAGGGCCCAAGTGCGCAGCCAGAGTTGGAGGAGTATTTCGTCACCAAGCAGCGGTTGAATGCGCGTTTATTGTGTGAGGAATTTGGTTTTCAGTATTTGCCGGTTCAGGATGAGGCGGCTTTAGAAGAAGCGCTAACCGTTTTTTTCAAGCCCTCTTTTAAGCCTAAGCTCATCGAGGTATTGGTTTAAATTCATCAGCACACAGCCGCCTGTCCATGTGCGGGCGTTCCGTTTGATATAAAAAGGTAAATACCCGGAATTTCGGGCGGCCGTGATAGACGAAATTGTATATGCCCACACACGTAGGGGCGGCCCTGGCGGCCGCCCTTTGCGACGAATACCCATACCCACGATTTTCCAAACCCGCGTACATACAAAACCCGTCATGCATCGACATCCCCAAAAATAACGCACCCACATTTTTCGATTATCGCGGTAAATGAAATGGTTTATCCCAATTGTATATACCGGAAAATCGTGCGAACGCAATATATGAAATTGTATATGCCCGATAATACGGGCGACCGCCAGGGTCGCCCCTACCGGATTCCCATTTCGACGATTGTCCATTTCGATGGTTACCCATTTCGGCGATTGTCCTAATCCCCGAACACACCGTGATCAACAGATCTACAGAAATCCACCAAATTTCCGAATCCAAAAAGAAACCAAACGATCATAATCGAACAGTAAAAAGAAAGAAAACGAAACCAAACGAAAGCGAAAATCCCAAAAATAGAAAGAAAACGAAACCAAACGATCAAAAACGAACATATTCAACCCGAAAAATCGGCCGCCGCGATGTATTAAATTGTATATGCCCAGACACGTAGGGGCGGTCGCCATATATGAAATTGTATATGCCCGATAATACGGGCGACCGCAATATATGAAATTGTATATGCCCAATAATCAGGGCGACCGCCAGGGTCGCCCCTACCGGATACGCATTTCGACGATTGTCCATTTCGATGGTTACCCGTTTCGGCAATTGTCCATTTCGACGATTGTCCATTTCGACGGTTACCCGTTTCGACGATTGTCCATACCGATGGTTACCCAAACCAACGATTTTCCAAAAAACCCTACGCATAAAAAAAAGCCCTTCGGATTTCTCCAAAGGGCTTCAGTGATGAGGCGGCGACCTACTCTC